>NZ_FOIH01000012.1:0-240828 GCF_900111535.1 Pseudomonas sp. NFR09 | reverse complement strand
GACATCGTCGCCGGCAACCGCCTGATGATCCAGGGCGACCACCACTACGACTACGACGCCTTCGGCAACCTGATTCGCGAACGACGCGGCAAAGGTCACGCACTCGTCACCGAATATCGCTACGACTGCCAGCATCGTCTGATCGGTATTAAAACGCCCAACGGCCAGACCGCCAGCTACCGCTACGACCCCTTCGGTCGCCGCATCAGCAAAACCGTCGACGGCATCACCACCGAGTTCTTCTGGCAAAGCGACAAACTGATTGCCGAACACCACAAGGGCCGTCACCGCAGCTACCTGTACGAACCGGACAGCTTCCGTCCGTTAGCCTTGCTGGAAGGCTTCGGCCCCAAGGAAACCAAGGCCTACCACTACCAACTCGACCACCTTGGCACGCCGCAGGAACTCACTGCCCAAGACGGCGAAATCGTCTGGTCGGCGCATTACCGTGCCTACGGGGAAATCACCCGCCTCGACATCGGAAAAGTCGACAACCCGCTGCGCTTCCAGGGTCAGTATTTCGATCAGGAAAGCGGGCTGCACTACAACCGCCATCGCTACTACAATCCGGATGCTGGTCGGTATCTGACGCCGGACCCGGTGAAGCTGGCGGGTGGGATCAATGCTTACCAGTACGTGCCCAATCCTACGGGATGGGTGGATCCTTTAGGACTGAGTGCCTGTCCAGGTGGAGATAAGTGCAAACCAACCACCGAAGTTAAAGAACCAGAAACTAAAGCAAATACCAATGAGGGCGAACCATTCAGCCCCTCGACCTCAAATACCCCACCTAAAATGGGATACCACAAAGAAACCTATGCAAATAAACCAATTAAACCGGAAGAAACCGTCCGGAAGTGGGATGAGTTTCTAGGGCCAGGTCCTCACACGAACATCAATCCACGCACTGGAAAACCCGATCGCGACAGGATTGTTTCCGGTGATGCAAAAAGAAGTATTCGTTATGGCTCTCACGAAATGAGCAGCAAACCAAGCAAGCATCACTACCATGAGGAGACATGGACACTTGAGCTTAAAACCAGCACCATAAATGTAGACAACACCGTTGTTAGAGTCCCACTACCGAAGAAGTGAAATGAAGATAAAAATTATCGAGGCGATGCCTGACGCGGAAACTTTGCTTGTGAGTTTCCACTCACCTGCGGGTAGCGGCACAGCTTTATGGGTGGGCATCGCGCCAAATTTAGGCGATGAGGTGGATGTCGAGTTCGACCTGGATGAAATTTTCTCTTGGGGGAAAAACATTACCCCCTCCTCCAGTAAAGTTCCGAAAATATCCCATACAAACGGCGTCACTCAAATAACAGCTGAGCTGATTCACGCCTCGGACAAAGATTGTGCAGCACTAAAGCTTGGCGGCTCAGTACTCCTGATTGAGCTAGACGGCCCCGTCACTCAAAAATCAGGCTATGTTGACGTGAGAGCAACCAGAGTCCTGTTGTATCCAACAAACATTTAATACCTTCTACCTCAGAGCCAAGAATGGGCAATATTTACATCGAGATGCCTGCAAACTCATCAACCATAAGAAAAGTAATCGACCTAAACATCTTTGCGGTCAAAAGCCGAACAGGCCTCTTTTTTTTATTCTAGCTGATTAGAACCCATCCATTAATCCCTCACCCCCACGCCACCACCAACAACCCCACCCCCAACACCAGACACAACGGCGAATAAAAATACGTATCCCACCTCGCAAACCTCGACCCACCGACCTTCTTGAAGAACCCCACCAACTCCGAATCCCCAATTGCACGGGCAAACATCAGTACGGCAATCGCGCTGATGCCCCACTGCAACGCCCCATGGGATACCGCCGAGAAGTACAACCCGGCGCGCAGGCACACGAGCAGTGCAATGGCCACCAACCCCATCGCGACCAGGAACGTGCCCAGTGCCGAGGGCTTGAATGCAGGTCTGGGTCCGTTGGCAAATTCGCCGGGCAGTTGGGGAATGGCGGCCTGGAAGCCGAGTTTGCCGCCGGCGGCCCAGTACAGGTGGACCATGCTGATGCAGGTAAAAACGCCGACAATCCATCGTGCGACAACGAAGCTCATGGCTGGCTCTCCCTGAAAAGGTGCGAAACAGGATAGTCGCCCTGAGATTTTTTGCAGGCATTTCGTCGGCGGCTGATGGTAAAGTGCCGCCCCATGAAACTTGCCCGTGCCGACCGCTCGCTCATTGCCTGGATGCTCTACTGCTGCGTCCTGTTCAATGTGTTCGCCTGCAGTATCGGGCATGGGCAGATGGTCGGGATGCAGCTCAATGGCATCGGCGGTCAGTTTTGTACGGTGGACCCACGTACCCAGGCGCCCAAGCCGTCCAATTCCACTGAAGAGAATTTGCCGACGCTGTCCAAGGCGTTTGGCTGCCCGCTGTGTTCCACCGGCGGCATGGGCCCGGCGCTGAGTTCCAGCCTGAACGTGGCGGTGTTGCCACAGCCCCATGCTCCACCGCCGGCCATCGTCCTGGCTGCCGATATCCCTGCCCGCTTCACCTGGCCTGCGGCCAATCCGCGCGCGCCGCCTGCCTTCGCCTGATACCTTCGCTTTCCGATCTGCACTGAGTACCGTTTCCGCAAGGAAGTACGGGCGGCTGTGCATTGTTTTCAAGCCAAGTTTTTCAGGATTCAACCATGAAACATCTACCCCTGTTGGCAGGCCTGTTCGGCTGCCTGCCTGTCTGCGCCTGGGCCCTTGAGTTGGCCCCGACCACCATCGATGGCGAGCAAGCCGCCGAACCCGGCCTGGCCCTGGATCAATCCAGCGGCGTGGCGTCGCGGTTGGGCTTGAGCGTGCGGGAAACCCCGGCGTCGGTGGCCATCGCCAATCGCAGTGACATCGAGCGCCATGGCGCCAAGACCTTCCGCGATGCCGCCAACACCTTGCCCGGCGTCAACGCCAGCGCCCCGCCGGGGTTTGGCGGGTTTGTTTCCTATCGCGGCTTTACCAGCAGCCAGATCACCCAGATGTTCAACGGTATCAATGTCGCCACCGGCCTGGCCCGCCCCGTGGATGCGTGGATCTATGACCGGGTGGAACTGGTGGGCGGCCCCTCCTCGCTGATCAACGGCGCAGGCTCCGTGGGCGGCTCGCTCAACTACGTGACCAAGTTGGCCACCCGTGAGGAACAGGCCGCCGAAGGCCAGCTCACCTATGGCAGCTACAACACCGCCGGCATGGCCTTCGGCGTCAATCATGCCCTGACCGAACCTGGCGCCGAGGTGCAGCATTACGCACGCCTGGATGTGAGCCGCAACACCAACCACAGCTATATCGACCGCGATCAGCGCGACGCGTGGAGCCTGGCGTTTTCCCTGCTCAGTGACCTCACGCCCGACCTGTCCCACACCCTGGCGCTGGAATACCAGGATGAGCACGAAGACAGCCCCTACTGGGGCACACCGGTGCTCAACCCCAAGGCAGGCGAGTTGAAGATCGACAGACACAACCGCTTCAACAACTACAACGTCGCCGACGGGCGCTACGAACAACGCACGATCTGGGCGCGCTCGATCATCGACTACCGGCTCAACGACAGCACCACGCTGAAAAACACCCTTTACCATTTGGACAGCCAACGCGATTACCGCAACCTGGAAACCTATCAGTACAACGCGAACAACACGGCGGTAAACCGCTCGACGGCCTATCAGGTACGTCATCAGGGCGAACAAAACGGCAACCAGTTCGAACTGCGCCACGACGATAGCCTCTTCGGCCTGTCGACTACCTGGTCCGGCGGCTTCGAGTACAAAGTCAACAGCACCACCAACACTCCGTGGAATGTGCCAGGCAACAGCACGGTAGACCCGAACAACTTCGACCCCGGACACTTCTTTGACCTCCCGCGGACCCGGGAACGCTTCGGCAAGGACAAGACCAACGAAGTCACCACCAAGGCACTGTTCGTGGAAAATCGCCTGGGCCTTACCGACACATTGTCGCTGCTGACTGGCCTGCGTTATGACGCCATCGACCTGGATGTGACCAACCACCGTGCGATAACCGCCACCAACCCCCGCCACTTCAAAGGCAACTGGGAACCGGTGACCGGCCGTGTAGGCCTGACCTATCAGTTCATCCCAACGGCTAATGTGTATGTGCAATACAGCACCGCCGCCGAGCAACCGAACACCACCACGCAAGTATTTGATGTCTCGACGGGCAAGCAGTGGGAAGTGGGCAGCAAATTCGACTACCTGGACGGGCGCGGCTCGGCCACCGTTGCCGCATACAAGATCGAGCGCAAGGACTTTGCCGTCACCGACCCGCAGGACCCCACCAACAGCATTCCGGTCGGTGCGCAGTCATCCAAGGGGATCGAACTGGCCAGCTCGCTGCGCATCACGCCAAGGCTGCTGGCGGAAGGCAACTTCGCCTGGGTGGATGCCGAGTACGATGACTTCAACGAGAAAATCGCCAGTGGCGCCGTGGTGTCGCGCAAGGGCAACACGCCAACCAACGTGCCCAAGCGCGTGGGGAATCTGTGGCTGACCTATGATTTTGCCGAGGACTGGCAAGGGGGTGTGGACGCGCGATATGTAGCCCAGGTGTATGCAGACAACGCCAACACCCAGACAGTGCCGGCCTACACCCTGTTCGGAACGTTCCTGCGCTATAAGGTGGATTCGCACACCTCGGTGACGGGCCGGGTGCGCAACTTGACGAATGAGGTGTATGCCGAGTTTGCCCATGTGTCGCCGGCGTATTACTTGGGCTCACCACGAACCTTTGAGTTGGCGGTGCAGACCCGGTTCTGATCCTGGAATGCAACTAAATGTGGGAGGGAGCTTGCTCCCGATAGTGTTGGAGCAGTCAACCATGCGGTGACTGACTCGCTGCAATCGGTAACAACCCCCTCCCACACTTGCTTCACATTGAACTTAAAGATCCGTGGTTATTTCAGGCTCACCTCAACCTTCTGCGCCACATCCTCAGTCAACCAGGCCTTCCACACCTCGGGATGCTCCTTGAGAAACGCCTGGGCCACCTCACGTGGCGCCGTGTGGTTCTCACTCATGCTCGCTAATGCCTTGTTCAACGGCTCTATCGGAAACTCGACCTTCTCGAAAAACTGCGCAATCTGCGGATGCTCTTTCTGGAACGGCGTCGAGACCCCGATACTCAACTTCGACGCCAACGACCGGGTCGGCTTCGGATCAGGGTTATCCGCATCCGTCAGGGTTTTCCACGCCTCGGCATCAAACGGCGGCTCTTCCAGCTGGATCAACTTGTAACGCCCCATCAGCGGCGTCGGCGACCAGTAATAGAACAGCACCGGCTTGCCGCGCCGGATCGATGAAGCGATCTCCGCGTCCAGTGCCGCGCCCGAGCCACTGCGGAAGTTCACGTAGCTGTCGTCCAGGTCGTAGGCCTTGAGCTTCTGTTTGTTGACCACTTCCGAGGTCCAGCCGATGGGGCTGTTGAGAAAGCGCCCCTTGCCGGGGGATTCGGGGTCCTTGAACACATCCTTGTAGCGTGCCAGGTCCTTCACGCTCTTGAGGTCCGGCGCCAGGGGCTTGATACCTTTGGCGGGGTCGCCCTTGACTACGTATTCCGGCACCCACCAGCCTTCGGTCGCACCCTTGACCGTGTCACCCAGGCCCACCACTTTGCCTTCGGCCTCGGCCTTGACCCACACCGGGCTGCGGCCGGCCCACTCTTCGGCGATCACCTGGATGTCGTTCTTTGCCAGGGCGGTTTCCAGTGTGATGGTGGTGCCGGGCAAGGTATCGGTGGGCAGGTCGTAGCCCTTCTCGACAATCACCCGCAGCACTTCGGTGATCAGGCTGCCGCTTTCCCAGTTCAGGTCGGCAAAATGTACCGGCGCCTCGGCGGCGCTTACCGGCAACGTGGCCACTGACAGCCCCAGGGTCGTCAGGGACGCAGCCAACAGCGTTTTCAATCCTTTCATGCCTTCGCACCTCGCGATATCGCAGCCAATGGCGGACGGCTTTGCTGCGTATGCGCGAAGCCTCTGAATAGTTAAGTCAACTCAACTGTAGTAGAGGTTCCGGGAGATAACGGGTGTTCGCGTTTTTTTGCTGATTATTCACTGGCCTTGAAGGTGACCAGTTCGCCTTTGCGCCATTTGGCGGCCTTGCCGGTCACAGCCTTCAGGGTTTTGGTCAGGCCTTCCTGCAATTGCTCGTTGGCGGCGAACACCAGCATCACGCTGTGGCCTTCCTTGAACACGATGCCCTGGCCTTCGGCCGACGACACAAAGGCGTAGTCGCCCAGGCCATACACCGTCAACTTGATGTCGCGGAACTTCAATTCGAACTTGCCGCCCTCACGACTGGGCAATACCGCTGCACGAAAATGGTCGCCGACCTTGAGCTCAAGGCGTGGTTTGTCATCCACCACCATCGCCGCCTCGGTATCGATTTCGGCGATGTAAATGCCCTCCGGCGTCTGCTCGGTGATGTAGACAAAACGGGACTGGAACTGTTTGACCAACTTTGCGCGCAAATCACCCAGCACGAACAACGCGTGCATATCCAGATTACTGACTGCCAAGGAAACGCCCCCACATGGAAAAGAGCGCTGTCCGCCAGAGCGGGCAGCACAAAAAACGGCCATCACGGCACGATCACACAACTCATTCTTTGAAAAACTGAAGAAAATCCTGCTGTCGAGCCGAAAGACTAGTACAGACATGCGCGATGGGCCTTGTGCAAGGTCATCAGGCGCCACAGGAGATCACAGGTTCAACGGCCCGAGAATACGGGTCGACCAACTTCAGAGAATAACCCAATTAAAAATGCAGTTTTCCGACATGCATACACAAATAAACACGTTGTCATGGAACCGGACGCTGACTGCTGACGACAATACTAAAACAGCAGCATGGATCAAGACCACTCAAAACGCTGCAATCCAGTCATCCCGCAAGATCGAAAAGGAGCAGGCCATGCAACGATCACCCTACAGCGCTATGTCTTCGCAAACCCGTTCATCCTGTCAGGACGAGGCCCAATACTACCGCTTGAACAGCTTCGAGGGGTACCCGGATTCGGTTCTTTACCAAGTTGTACCTGCCGGCCGGAACTTCTTCCACGTGCGCGAAGTGCTCAGTGGCCGCATCAAAGGCTTCCGCAGCGACCATGTCAAGGCCTGCGAACTGGCCAAAAAACTCGAAGCCGTGTTGCACGCCCAACATGGAGCTATCGTTTCGTCCGCCCGGTAACTTTACCGCGCCGCCGACCCGCAACAACTGCCATACTGGCCCGTCCACTGAAGTTTGCGCCCCACGGGCCAGGTTTCTCCAGTGCAGTTATCTCCAAGGGAAGGCTCTACGTGACGGAATTTGATATCGGCGAATTTTTCATCCATGGCGACGCAAGGGAAGTAGACGGTGAGTTTCAAGCAGTGATCGTGATGCGGGCCAAGCCACCGCTGACCACTGTCTCCACGCACCAAGTGGAAAAAGACCGCTGGTTCAAAACCGTCGACGCAGCCGCCGCCGCTGCAAAAGAGGCCGCCAGGGCGTTAAAGACTGCCGTGGATGCCGGGGCCCTTAATTCCTGAACATTCGATAGAACTCCGCCGCGCTACAACCCTCCCATGCATAACGCCCCCCTGCATGGAGAACGAAATGGACGCGCCAATCCCCACCCTTGAAACCCTGTTTGAACAATTGGGCCTGGATTCAACCCCGGACGCCATCGATGCATTTATCGTCGCCCATCCGTTGCCTGAAGACGTGAAACTGATCGATGCGCCATTCTGGTCTGCACAACAAGCCAGCTTTCTCAAGGAAGAACTGCGTGACGACGCCGAATGGGCTATCGCGGTGGATGAGCTGAACCAGCGCCTGCATCAATCGCAATAAACAGCCCTCAATGCAGGCTGTCTGACTGCTCCAGGCGCATCAGAGCCTGCCAGGCAGCCCTGCACTCCTCTGCCTCATCGCGACTGGCGAACGCCGTGCCGCGCTGCTCACCGTTGAGCAATACCACCCAACAGGCCTTTTGACCCAATGCCCGCAAGGCATGCGGTACACCACTGCCAATCATCACGGCGACATCGACTTTGTTTTGCATGGCGCTTCTCCGCAGCATTAGTTAGCTGGCTAACAATGTTGCCCATGCTACGGTTTTACGTCCGCTTGAAAAAGCTATTCCCGGAATAGCTCCCTTGCATAAACGGCAATAATCCTAACGTCAGCCTTTCGCGGCCTCGGGCTTGTAACCCAGGCGCAAACCGCCCCAGTGCCGGCCCTTGACCATGATCGGCACCGACAGATCGTGCATCAGCTCACCCGTGTCGCGGGTATAGGTTTGCAACAACACCGCCTGCTGATGGCTGCCGCAGCGGATTCCGGTACGGTCTTCAAACTTGCGTTTGGTGCGGTTCTGCACGGCGTCCACCTGCGCATCGCCGGTCAGCGCCTGGGAAAAAGCCTTGTTGTGGGTCGGCACATAGCCCTGGGGCGTGCAGGCAATGGCGAACACTAACCCTTCATGACGCGGCAACAGCGCCTCCTGGATCGCTGGCAATACCTGGTCGGTGTAGCCGTCGAAGCGGGTGTGGTACTTGATTGGGCTGGTATTGGCGATCGGCGTATAGCTGCGGTCGAACAGGTCGTCCAGGCTGATGCGGTTCTGTTGCACATCGGCTTCGAATTGCGCGGCAATCCGACTGGCGCCTTCGCGGGCCAGGTCATAGATGCGCTGGTGATAGTCATCCAGCCCGACTTCCGCCAGGCGCTCGCTGATGGTTTCGGCCTGGCCTTCCATTTGTACGGCAGCATCCGCCAGCTGGCGGGTTTGCTGATCGCTGACGGCCAGGTCGCTGCGCATCTGCTCAACGGCATGGAACAGGCTGTCGAGCTGGGTGCGGTTGGTGTCGGTACCCTGGGCGATTTCATTGACCTGGCCTTCCACATCCGCCGCCAGGCTGGCGATATTTTGCAGTTGCTCGCCAGCGTGCTCTACCTGCTCGACACCGGTGTGCAGGTCCGCCGAGAGCTGGCGAATCTGCTCTACCACCTGAGTAGTGCGTTGCTGGATGTCGGCCACCATCACACCGACTTCATCGGTGGCCGTGGCAGTACGCCCGGCCAACCCACGCACTTCATCCGCCACCACGGCAAACCCGCGACCATGCTCACCGGCCCGCGCCGCTTCAATCGCCGCGTTCAGTGCCAGCAGGTTGGTCTGGCTGGCGATGGACTGGATCACCAGGGTCACCCGCTGGATTTCCTCGCTGCGCTGGCTCAAGGCCTCAATCAACTCACGGCTGGCATTGGCCCGCTGGCTGAGCTGGTGCATGCGGTTGATCGACTGGGCCAGCACTTCACGGCCTTCGGTGCTGCGCTGATGGGCCTGGCTCGCAGCCCCCAACGCCTCACGGCTGAGCTGGGAGGTGACTTTTTCGGTGCCGATCATCACCTCGGCACTGCTGACGATCTGCCTGGCCGCGCTCAACTGCGACTGCAGGCGCGCCGCCAGTTGCTTGACCGAATAGGCCACGCCGGCGGCGGAAAGTGCGTTGTGGCTGGTGGTATACGACAGATCACGAGTCAACTCGCCAATGGCATCGGCGGCGTCGAAAGCTGCAATCACTGGTGTGCGATTTTTCAGGCGAGGCAGCCAGATCACCAATAGGACCAGTGGCAGGCAAAGGTAGAGCGGCAAGCTGGCGAACGCTAGGCCCAGCAGTACCAGCACCAGAGCGGTGCTCTGCAACAACGGCGTGAGCCAGCCGGGCAGCCCGCGCGCCACCGGTTGCGGTGACACGGCTGCACCCATCAGAGGTCCGTCTCCAGCCATCTTCGTTACCCCACTGCTTGTCATTATTGTCACTGCATTAAACGCCACTATCGGGCCATTATCCATGGGCCTTTAGTGGGGTAGCTTGCAGCAGATCAATAGACAGGGTGTAACGGATCTTGCCCTGGGGAACCGCGTGGCGGCCCCCCAGCTTCAACGCATCAGGCTTGGCGCTGGTGCTTGTCGATCTGCTCGTGGCGCTCTTGCGCTTCGATGCAGTACTTGGTGGTGGGGCTGATCAGCAGGCGCTTGAGGCCGATAGGCTCGCCGCTGTCGTCACACCAGCCAAAGGAATCTTCCTTGATGCGCTCCAACGCGCGCTCAAGCTGCGGCAGCATGCGCTGGTCGCGGTCGATGGCGTTGACCAGCCAGGTACGCTCTTCTTCAACGGAAGCGGCGTCGGCCGGGTCGGCCGGGGTGTCCAGGCTTTCAATGGCGATACGGTTCTGTTCAATGCGCTCGTGGTGTTCCACTTTCATGTCTTGCAGCAACTTCTCGAAAAAAGCGTGCTGTTCGGCATTCATGTAGTCATCCGCCGGCATGGCCAGCAACTTTTCCTTTGTCATTGATTTCTCTATAAAAAATACGTGCATTAAGGCGAATAAGGGAGCGTTCCGGAAGGCCTCTGCAGGTCTCGGAAAGGCGCCGTCCATTTCAAGCGCCACCCGGCACTCAATTTACGAGGGGCGGCAGTCTAAGGCCGACTTGAGGGCGCAGCAACTGAAATGACAGGCATTTTTTCCCGGATAACCCCAAAAGGCACCAGGACGGGCTTGGCGAATGGTTATCGGAGTGCGTTTATAGCAGGAAAGTTCGTGAAGCAGCTATAAGCCGCAAGCGGCAAGCGACAAGCTGCAAACATCAGCATGCTTGCAGCTTGAGGCTTGCCGCTGCGCCTCAGCGCTTGAGCTTGCGCTTGTTGCGGTATTGGTCGATGACCACAGCCACCACAATGATCAGCCCCTTGATGATGTCCTGGATATACGCATCCACCCCGACAAAGGTAAACCCGCTGGCCATCACCCCGAGGATCAGCGCGCCGATCACCGTGCCGGTAATGCGCCCTACCCCGCCCGCCAGGCTGGTACCGCCAATGACCGCTGCGGCAATCGCATCCAGTTCATAGGACATGCCCATGCCCGCCTGCCCGGTCGCAGCGCGTGCCGAAGCCACCACCCCGGCCAGACCTGCCAGCAGACCGGCGATGCTGTACACGATGATCAGGTGGCGCTTGACGTTGATCCCAGAGGTGCGCGCCGCCTGCATGTTGCCGCCGATGGCGTAGGTGTACTTGCCGTACTTGGTGTAGCGCAGGGCGATGTGGAAGATCACCGCCACCACCAGGAAGATGATCACCGGCATCGCGCCGTGGCCAATGGCCGTGTACGAGTCCGAGAGCATGCTCACCGGCTGGCCTTCGGTGTAGTAACGCGCCAGGCCACGGGCCGAGACCATCATGCCCAGGGTGGCAATGAACGGCGGAATGCCGGTGACAGCAATGATGCTGCCGTTGATCGCCCCCGCCAACAGTCCTACGCCCAGCCCCATGGCCACTGGAATCCATACCGGCAAGTCGGTCAGGCTGGGGAACACCGCCCGGGAAAAATCGGACGTCTGCGCCAAACTGGCAGCAATCATCGCCGAAAGTGCCAGCACCGAGCCCGAAGACAGATCGATCCCCGTCGTGATGATCACCTGTGTCACGCCAATTGCCAGCAGGCCGATGATCGACACTTGCAGGATCATCAGCACCAGGCGCTGGGAGTTCATCAGGAAGCTCTGGTCGCGCACGATCCAGCCGAACAATTCAAACACCAGGCCAATGCCGATCAGCACCAGGAAGATGCTCAGCTCGGTGGGCATGCGTCGACGACTTTTGGTTGGCACCGTCGCAGGTTTGTTATCCGTTATTGCGTTCATAGCCCATCACCTTTTTATTCTGTACGTCAGTGGACTGCGGTCATCCCGGAGGCCAACTGCATGACTTTTTCCTGGGTCGCATCGCTGCGGTTCAGGGTGCCCATCAATTCGCCCTCGTGCATCACCATGACCCGGTCGCTCATGCCCAGCACTTCGGGCAACTCGGAAGAAATCATGATCACCGCCATGCCTTCGCTGGCGAGGAACGAGATCAGCCGGTAGATCTCGGCCTTGGCGCCCACGTCGATGCCCCGTGTCGGTTCATCGAGGATCAGCAGGCGCGGGTTGGTCATCAGCCAGCGCGCGAGCAAGGCCTTCTGCTGGTTGCCGCCGGACAAGGTGTCGATGCACTGCTCAAGGGACGGGGTTTTCACCCGCAGCTTCTTGCACATGTCTTCGCACAGCGCCCGCAGGGCTTTCTGCTGGATAAAGCCGTTGCCGGTGTAGTGCGGCAGCACCGCCATTTCCATGTTTTCCAGCACCGACAGGCACGGGAACAGGCCACTGAGCTTGCGGTCCTCGGTCAACAGGGCAAAACCTTTCTCGATGGCCATGTGCGGGTCGGTAATGCGCACCGCCTTGCCATCCAGGATGATCTGGCCGCCGCTGCTGGGGGTGATGCCGAAAATGGTTTCGGCCACGTTGGTACGGCCCGAGCCCATCAACCCGGCGATGCCGAGGATCTCGCCGGCATGCAGATCGAAGGACACGTCCTTGAACACGCCGTCCAGGCTAAGGTCGCGTACCGACAGCAGCAGATCGCCGACGGGCGTCTCGCGCACCGGGAACAATTGGCTCAGCTCACGGCCGACCATCATCGAGATCAGGCTGTCGCTGTTCATGCTGTCGGCGCGCTGCAGGCCGATGTACTGGCCGTCGCGGAACACCGCCACTTCATCGGCGATGGCGAACACTTCGTTCATTTTGTGCGTGATGTAGACGATGCCTTTGCCCTGGGCCTTGAGGTCGGCAATGATCGAAAACAGATGGGCCACTTCCTTCTCGGTAATGGCCGAGGTCGGCTCATCCATGATCAGGATATCGGAGTCATAGGACACCGCCTTGGCAATCTCGACCATCTGCCGTTCGGCGATGCTCAGGTTGCCCACGTGTTCCTCGGGGTCCAGGTTGATGCGCAGGCGCGCCAGCAACTCGGCGGTGCAGCGATGCATTTCGCGGTGGTTGACCATGTGCAGGCTGTTGAGCTGCTCGCGGCCGATCCAGATGTTCTCGGCGATGCTCATGTGCGGCATCAGGTTGAGTTCCTGGTGGATCATCGCGATCCCGGCCTTCTGGGCCGCCAGGGGGGTTTCAAACACAATCGGCTTGCCGCGCAGGCGAATCTCGCCGGCATCGGGCTGGTAGATGCCAGCGATGATTTTCATCAGCGTCGACTTGCCCGCACCGTTCTCGCCCATCAGCGCCAGCACCGTGCCAGGGCGAACGCGCAACTGCACGTCGGCCAGGGCCACGACGCCGGGAAAGCCTTTGCTGATGTTGACGATTTCCAGCAGGTAGGGTTCGTCCAGCGGCAGCGGCTGGATACCGGGAGGCTGCGAGACAGCGGCTTGAGCGAGCATAGGGAGGTACTCCATCGGCAAGGCGGGCACGACCGCCCTGCCGGCTTATTGTTGTTATGTAGGGACTACTTGAAGTCTTTGACGTTGTCCGGGGTGATCAGCTGGAACGGGATCACCACGTTCTGCTCGATGGGCTCGTTCCGGGCCATCTTGCGCGCGGTCTCCACCGACTTGTCCGCCTGGCCCTTGGCATCCTGGAAGGCCGACACGGTCATGTCCCCCTTGGTGATCGCATTCAAGCCGTCCGGCGTGCCATCGACACCAGCGATCAACACGCCCTTCTTGCCCGCCGATTTCAGCGCCATGGACGCGCCAATGGCCATTTCATCGTTGTTGGCCAACACCGCGTTGAATTCACGGCCCTGGGTCAGCCAGTCGTTGACCAGGGTCATGCCCTTGTCACGCAACCAGATCCCGGTCTGTTCCTGTTCGATCTTGATGCCCGGGTATTGGGTCAGGACTTCCTTGACCCCCTTGGTGCGGTTAGTGGTGGAGTTGTTCGCCAGATCGCCCAGCAGGATCACGATATTGCCCTTGCCGCCGAGCTTTTCGGCGATGTACTGCATCTGCAGCTTGCCGGCCTCGACGTCGTCGGAGGTCACCGCCGCTACGCCCGGCGCCAGGGTCGGGCTGTCAGGACGGCGGTTGACGAACACCAGGGGGATTTTCGCCGCCGTGGCGGCCTTGATGATGTTGGCTGTCGAGGCGGTGTCCACCGGGTTGACGATGATCGCGTCGACTTTCTGGCTGATAAAGTTCTCGACCTGGCTCAACTGCTTGACCACGTCGGCACGGGCATCTTCGAACTGCAACTGCACGCCGTCACCCTTGGGGTAGGACTTGGCTTGCTTGTCCATGTCTTCGCGCAGGTAGGTGAGGAAGGTGTCATCGAAGGCGGACATGCTCACGCCTATCTTGAGATCGGCAGCCGCGGCAACACCGCTGGCGAGCAGCATGGACAAGGCCAGCGCGGTAAAACGGATCGGGGTCTTCATGAACGGTCTGTCTCCACTTTCTTGTTGGTTTTCTGGACGTTGCGTTTATCAGAGCTCGGCAGGCAGCCGGACGACCGGCGCGCCGGGAATGCAGCAGACCAGCGCGCCCTGGTTTTCGACGCACAGCACATTAAGGAAGGAGAAGTAGAACGGCCGAGCGCGGGGCAGTCCGCGTGGCGTGTGGGCAGGGCGTAAAACTCGCAGTACAGCGTTGAAGATTTTCATCTGACGGTACCTGGTTGTTTTTGATCTTGTTTTTGTTGAGTCGCCAGGATCGAGTCCGGACGTACTTTCTGCAACCTGGAAAAGACTTTATTGGAAAATAATTTCCATATCAACACTATTTAGAATTTTGTTCTATTTTTATCGAAATCTCCTACAGCAGAGCTGTCTCGATCACTTGTCGGCGCTCCGCGCTCAGGCGCGCGGCGTCCAACAGGCGAGTGGTTTCCAGCGCTTCATACGCATCCACCGGCAGCGGTCCCTGCCCTTGCACGGCCATTTGCAACTGGCGATAGAACTGCGTCCAGCAGCCTTTCTCCGACGGCACTCGCTCGCGTTCCGCGCCTTGCTCGAACCAGCCCCAGCGTCGGTGTTCCTCTGCCCCCCAATGCTCGCCTTCGGTTTTCGGTGACTTGCCGGCCATCAACGCTTCTTCCTGACCGTCCAGGCCGTCGACGGTGTAGCAACCGGCGGTGCCACTGACTCTGAAACGCGGGGCCTGGCAGTTCTGCAAGGCATTGCCCCACAAGTGCGAGATGACGCCGTTGGCATGGGTCAGGGAGACAAAAAAACCGTGGTCCACCGTGGGGTGTTCGGCGGTGTAGTGCAACTGGGCGAACACCCGATCCACCGGGCCGAACAGTTGCAGGGCCTGATCGACCAGGTGGCTGCCCAGGTCGCGCAGCCAGCCGCCACCGCTGGCGTTGCCCACGGCTTGCGGGCTGTAGCGTTCCACGCGGGATTCAAAGCGGGTGATTGTGCCCAGGGCGCCGGCGTCGATGAGCTTGCGCAGGGTCAGGTAGTCCGAGTCCCAGCGTCGGTTCTGGTAGACGCTGAGCAGCGAGCCCTGGCGTTCGGCGGCTGTGATCAATGCCTGGGCCTGTTCGGCGCTGGCGGCGAAGGGTTTGTCGCTGACCACGGTTACGCCGTGTTCGATGGCCTCGAGTACCAGCGCGGGGCGGCCCTTGAGGGTGGTGGAGATGACCAGGGCGTCGACGCCGGCTTCGACGATCTGGCCGATGGAGTCGAAGGCCTTGAGGCCTGGGTGGTCGGTTGCCAGTTGCTGGCGGCGTTCCGCAGACCTGGTGACCACGCCGACAAATGTGGCACCGGCCAATGTGGCAATCAGCGGCGCATGAAAGAAGCGCCCTCCATGGCCGTAGCCGACTAGTCCGATTCGCATACCTACACTCCTTGCTTGAAGTGAAAACCCGATTCAAATGTGGGAGGGGGCAAGCCCCCTCCCACATTTTTCACAGCATTTCTTCAGTGATTCAGCCGTAGAAACGCGGGCGATCTGGCAAGCTCACCTTCACAATCTGCTCACTGCCCTGCGCTTCGATACACGCATCCGCCGCCACCGCTGCGGCAAAGCCATCCCACGCCGACGGCCCACCGACCTGCCCGGCGCGCACACTGTCGATGAACGCCTGCAATTCCACGTCATACGCACCGATAAACCGATCCTTCCAGTCCATCAGGATCGCGTTGGACAGCTTCGCGCCACTGCGCAGTTGCACCTGGGAAGGCTCCGGCAGCTTGGCGATGCCGGTCTCCCCCACCACTTCACACTGGATGTCGTAGCCGTACTGGCAATTCACAAACACTTCCACGTCGATGCGCGTGCCCTTGGCGGTTTCCAACAGCACGATCTGCGGGTCACGCAGGTGGGCCAGGGCCTTGCTGGATTTGCGCGGGAACACCACCTGCACCGACACGTAGTCGTCATTGAGCAGCCAACGGAGCACATCCAGTTCGTGGATCAAGGTGTCGGTGATCGCCATGTCGGTCTTGTAGTTTTCGCCCACCGTCGGGTTACGGTGCGCGCAGTGCAGCATCAGCGGCTCGCCGATCTGGCCGCTGTCGATCACGGCCTTGAGTGCGCGATAGCCTTCGTCATACGGGCGCATGAAGCCGACCTGCACCAGGCGCTTGCCGTAGGCGACTTCGGCGTCGACGATCCTGCGACAGCCCTCGGCGGTGACCGCCAGGGGTTTCTCGCAGAACACCGGTTTGCCGGCGGCAATCGCTGCGAGCACAAACTCTTCGTGGCTCGGTCCCCAGGACGTCACCAGCACGGCCTCGACCTGCGGCGAGTTGATCAGCGCATGGCCGTCGGCGTACACCTCGGCGTCCAGCTTCAAATCGGCGACGACCTTGGCGGCCTGCTCCAGGTTGATGTCAGTCACCGCCACCACCTGGCTGTTGAGCAAGGTCTGGCTGCAACGACGGATATGGTCCCGGCCGATAGCGCCTGTACCGATGACACCTAGCTTCAAAGACATACAAACACTCCTCTTGTTATTAGTACTGCCGGGCCTTCGCCAGGTGTTCATTGAGTTTTTTCGCAGCGGCATTCGTGCGTTCGCTGGTGGACACTTGCGCCACACCCACTCGCCACCACGACAGATAGCCGTGGACCATGGTCTTGGGCAGCACCTTGATATCGATCAGCGTCGACACCGTTTGTATACGCGCATCCGCCAGCGCGGCTTCGAGTTGCTCCACCGTGCTGACCTTGTAGGTCTTGCAGCCATAGGCCGCCGCGCTCATGGCGAAGTCCACCGGCACCAGGCCGCCGTCAAGCTTGCCGCTCTCGGGGTTGCGGTAGCGGAATTCGGTGCCGAAGCTGTCCATGCCGTTGCCGATCTGCAGGTTGTTGATGCAGCCGAACGCCATGTTGTCGAGCAGCACCACGTTGATCTTGCGCCGCTCCTGGATCGAGGTGGCCAGCTCCGAGTGCAGCATCATGTAGGAGCCATCGCCGACCAGTGCGTACACCTCTTTAGTCGGCTCGGCGAGTTTCACGCCGAGCGCCGCGTTGATCTCGTAGCCCATGCACGAGTAGCCGTACTCGACGTGGTAGGTGTTGACGCCCTTGCTGCGCCAGGCGCGTTGCAGGTCGCCGGGCAGACTGCCGGCGGCGGCGACGATGATCGCGTCGTCGGCCAGGGCTTGGTTGAGCACACCCAGTACACGGCTCTGGGTCAGGCACGAGCCGGTCAGCTCGATGAATTCACGCAGCACGCCACGGTCGAGACGGTCGTCGACCTCGGGCACAAACCCGTCGCCGTCATATTCCACCTGGTGCACACGATCCACTTCGGCGTCCAACTGCGCCTTGGCCGCGACGACCTGCCCACCCCAGCCGGAGCGGTAATCGCCGAGGGCATCGGCCAATGCTTCGAGGGCCACTTGCGCATCGGCCAGCACTTGCACGCCGTCGAGCTTCAAGGCATCGCAGGGGCTGATGTTGAGGTTGAGGAACGTCACCTCAGGGTGCTTGAACAGCGATTTGGACGAGGTGGTGAAGTCGGTGTAACGCGTGCCCACACCAATGATCAGGTCGGCCTCGGGCGCCAGCAGGTTGGCCGCCAGGCAGCCGGTTTCGCCAATGCCACCCACGTTCAGCGGATGGCTGGAGACCACGGCGCTCTTGCCCGCCTGGGTCTCGGCGAAGGGAATATCAAAGCGTTCGGCAAAGGCTTGCAGCGCGGCATTCGCGCCGGAGTACTTAACACCGCCACCGCAGATGATCAGCGGCTTGCGCTTGCCCCGGAAGGCGGCCAATGCATCACCGATCATCGCGCCGGTGGCCGGGCGACGCTCGATACGGTGCACACGTTTGTGCAGGAAATAATCCGGATAATCCCAGGCCTCGGCCTGCACATCCTGGGGCAATGCCAGGGTCACCGCGCCGGTTTCAGCCGGATCGGTGAGCACACGCATGGCGTGGATCGCGGCGCTCATCAACTGCTCGGGGCGGTTGATGCGGTCCCAGTATTTGCTGACCGAGCGGAAGGCATCGTTGGTGCTGATGCTCAAGTCGTGGAACTGCTCGATCTGTTGCAGCACCGGGTCAGGCTGGCGGCTGGCGTACACATCGCCGGGCAACAGCAACAACGGGATACGGTTGGCCGTGGCGGTCGCGGCGGCGGTCAGCATATTGGCAGCGCCTGGGCCGACGGACGCCGTACACGCGTAGATCTTGCGGCGCAGGTGCTGCTTGGCGAACCCGATCGCCGCATGGGCCATGCCTTGCTCGTTGCGGCCCTGGTGCACCACCAGGTCGCCGCTGTCCTGCTCCAGGGCCTGGCCCAGGCCCAGCACGTTGCCGTGGCCGAAAATGGTGAACACCCCGGCGACGAACTTGCTCTGCACGCCATCGACTTCGATGTATTGGTTGTCCAGGAACTTCACCAGGGCCTGGGCCATGGTCAGTCGGGTTGTGGTCATGTCGCGCCCCTTATCGTTTCTGCAGGTGGGCGATGCTTGCGCCCAAGGCCTGCTGGATATCCGCCAGCCCGTGCACGCTCTCGGCAAACGGCTCGAACGACAGGTAGCCGCTGTAGCCGGTGCTGAGCAAGGTGTCGATCTGCGCCGCATTGCCGAGGATGTCGCCCTCGCCCACCAGCACGCGGTGGTCGTCGCGAATCGAACTCAGCGGCGCTTGGGCATCTTCGACGCCGGAGATATGCACCAGGCCGGTCAACTCCGGGAAGAACTCATGTTCGCTGGCCAGGTGATGATGGAAGGTGTCGTGCACCAGGCGGAACACATCCAGGCCGCCGATGGACATGATCGCGTCCACCGCCACGCGCTTGCGCCGCAGCGCACACTCTTCAAAGCCCAGGGGCTCGATAAACCCGAGGATGCCGTACTCGCGCAGGATCGGCGCCAGCTCGCTCAAGGCCGTGCGCAAGCCGGCTGCACGCTGGGCTTCGTTGCGGGTGTCGCCCGGCTCGTTGAGCGGGCACATCACCAGGCCCTGGGCGCCGCACTCGCGGGCGTAGGTCGCCATCTGGATTGCCTGGGCACGGCGCTCGTCGTTCCACACATCAAAGGGGTACAGCGCGTTGATCGACAGCACCGTGATGCCCTGCACCGCGCACAACTCACGCACGCGGCTGGCCGGGGTGCCGAACTCGATCTGCTTGTCCGCCAGGTCATTGCGCAACTCGATGGCATCGCACTTGAGCGCCGCCGCCAACTGGATGAAATCCGGCAGGGACAGGCTGGGCGCGACCATGCGGTTAAGGGCGAAACGTAGAGGCGACTTCATTGTTGTTATTCTCCGTCCAGAACCGCTGATTAGAGGTCCAGCAGCCAGCTGTGCTGCGGGTCGTTGTGGAAATGCCAGGCGCGCTTGGGGCCGGCCATCACGTTCAGGTAATAGGACTCGTAGCCATAGGGCACGCTGACCGGGTGATAGCCCTTGGGCACGACGACCAGGTCGCTGTTTTCCACGGCCATGGCCTGGTCGATGCTGCGGTCGTCGGTATAGACGCGCTGGAACACAAAGCCCTGGGGCGGATTGATCTGGTGGTAGTAGGTCTCTTCGAGGAAGCTCTGGCGCGGCAAGTCATCGGTGTCGTGTTTGTGCGGCGGGTAGCTCGACGAATGCCCGGACGGCGTGCGCACCTCCACCACCAGCAGCGAATGGGCTGGCTCGCTGTCGGGCAGGATGTCGCACACGTAGCGGGTGTTGGCACCTTTGCCGCGCACGCTGCGCTTGCAGGTTTCCGGGCGGATCAGCCGCGGTTCGTAGCCTTCGGCGCCGGGCGCGGCGCAGACCGCAATCTGCACATCGCTCAAGGCGGTTACCTGGGCATCGGTGCCCGGCGGCAGGTAAGCGGCGAACGGCGATTTGTCTTCAAACACCGATTGGCGATCCCCCAGGTTCTGCCAGTTGAAGCCCTCCCCCTCGATGTTTACGCGGCCGCTGAGCAATACCAGGCACAACTCCTGGTCTCCGGCGCTGACCGGCAGGGTTTCGCCCAGGCTCAGGCGGTAGGCGGCGAACCCTACGTACTCCAGGCGCCCGGGCTCCAGGGCGACCATGGTCTGCCCGCGTTTGCTGCTTTTGACCAACAAGCTCATTGTCCGGTCCTCTCATTCAGAAGCGCACGCAAGGTGTCGTAGCCTTTTTTCGCATAGATATAGCTGGGCGCCACGGCCGGGTCCTGTTCGGCTTCCACCACCAGCCAACCTTCATAGTGGGCGGCCAGCAGCACATCGAGCAGTTCGGCGAAGTCGATATCGCCATCGCCGGGCACGGTGAAGGTGCCGTTGACGATGCAGTCGGGAAAACTCCACATCTGGTTGCGCGCCAGCTGCACCACCGGTTTGCGCACGTCCTTGAAATGCACATGACAGACGCGGTCGATATGTTTGCGCAGCACCGCGAGAGGCTCGCCGCCGCCCATGTAGCAATGGCCCGAATCGAACAGCAGGCCGACTTCGGGGCCGGTGCGTTGCATCAGTTGGTCGATGTCTTCCGGGGACTCGACGTACGCGCCCATATGGTGGTGATACGCCAGGCGCACACCCTGGGACAGGGTGAACCGCGCCAGTTCGGTGAGTTTGTCGGCATAGTCCTGCCAGGCCTGTTCGCTGTGGAAACGCGGACGTTCGATCAGGCGGATGCGCGAGCCCTGGATCGAATCGGCCACTTCGCCGTAGACCAGTACCGAGGCGCCGTTCTGTTTGAGCAACTCGACATGGCCGGCGATGGCCTCGATTTCTTCCGCCACGGAGCGCCGGGCCAGGCGGCTGGAGTACCAGCCGGAGACCAGCGCCAGGTCATACGGGCGCAACACATCGCCGACGCCCTTGGCGTCCTTGGGGAATTTGCCGTTGAGCTCGAAGCCTTCGTAGCCGATTTCCTTGCCTTCGCTGAGGGCGGTGCTCAGGGGCGTTTCACCGCCCAGGGCCGGCAGGTCGTCGTTGCTCCAGGAGATCGGGTTGATGCCAATTCGGATTGCGGGCATGGCTGCACCTTTATTATTTTCAGGTATCACTGAGATCTGCTTTTTGCTGTATGTGGGAGGGGGCTTGCCCCCGATAGCTGAGTGTCAGACACCACTGCTGTCACTGAACAACCGCAATCGGGGGCAAGCCCCCTCCCACATTGGATTGCATTTCAAATCAAGAACTGGGTTTAGCCTCGGGCACTGCGCCAGGCGTTGATCAGTTGTTCGAACGTGGCCTGCACCTGCTGGATCAGGGTTTCATCGTCGATCTCCCCCGCCATCCACGCCCGGCTCGGCGCCTGGAAGATCGTGCGGCCCACGGCAAAGCCTCGGCAAGTGGTGCTCAGGCGGGCCTGCTGGAAGCCATCGGCGAGGCATTCGGCCGAGGCATTCAGGCCCAGCAGCACCACGCCTCGGCAGTACGGGTCGCGCTCCTGGATCAGGGCGTCGAGCTTGCGCCAGTCCTCGGCCGATTGCGCCTCGATCTTCCACCACGCTGGGTAGATCCCCAGGTTGTACAGGCGCTTGAGGCTGCGATAGAGCACGTCGGGATAGGTGGACGGGTGGTCTTTGGGTGGGATGACTTCCAGCAGCAGTTCATGACCGCTGACAATCGACGCCTCGTACACCGCTTTCAGTTGCGCTTCCTGTTCCAGGCGCAGCAAGGGTTCGTCGTCCGGATGGAATTGCACCAGGCACTTGATGATCTGTTCCTGGGGCCAGGCAATCAGGTTGCTGCCCACCGAACGGCCATGCTCAAACGCCAGCGGCCGCGAGTTCTGCACTTCCACCGGGCGCGCGATCCACCAGCCACGACCGCTGGCGGCGTTGAGTGCGTCCTGGCCGAAGCGCTGGTCGGCGAGCAGGCCGACATCGGCCTCTACGCCTTGTTCGGCGAGCTTTTGCTCGACGCGTTCGATGGCCTGGATAAACAGTTGCTTGGCCTCGCTGATGCGCGCAAGGTCCTGGCCGCCCTTTTGTGCCAGGTCCACCAGTTGCCAGCGGTGGTCGAAGGCAAACACGAACAGTTGTTTCCAGGCCTTGCGCGGCACCGTCACGCGGTGCAGGCGTTGCAGTGTCACGTCCTGGTCCGGACGGGTGATCGGCACCGGGCTGTTGAACAGGTACTCCAGCTCCGCCGGCGTCGGCATGGCCGGTGCGCAGGCGTGACGCGAAACCACCAGGCCGCCGCAGGCATTGGCCAACTGGCTGCAACGCTCATCGCTGGCATCGTTGAGCCAACCACTGAGAAAGCCCGACATGAACGCATCGCCGGCCCCCAGCACATTGAGCACTTCCACGCGCACGCCAGGGTAAATCGCGCCGTCTTCCAAGCGTGCGGGGATGGCGCCGTGGATCACCGTGCAGCCTTGCGGACCTAGCTTGACCACCAGCGTCGCCGGGGTCAGTTCACGCACGTTGCGCAGGGCGACGAGCAAGTCTTCACTGCCGCCCGCGATGAGGAATTCTTCTTCGGTGCCGACGATCAGGTCGAAGCGCGGCAGGATCTTCTGCACGTGCTGGCTGACATTCTGGTCGGCAACAAAACGGGTTTCGCCGTCGGCCTTGCCCGCCAGGCCCCACAGCACCGGGCGGTAGTCGATATCCAGCACACGCTTGACGTTGTGCCTGGCCGCGTAATCCAGCGCCTGGATGCTGGCCTTGTACACGCCGTCGGTGGAGAAATGCGTGCCGGTGATCAGCAGGGCTTTACTGGATGCGATAAAGGCTTCGTTGACGTCTTCGGCACGCAGGGCCATGTCGGCGCAGTTTTCGCGGTAGAACACCAGGGGGAAGGTTTCACGGTCCTTGAGGCCGAGCAACACCAGGGCGGTGAGGCGTTCCGGGTCGACCTTGATGCCGCTGACATCGCAGCCTTCGCGGGCCAGGGACTCCACCAGGAAGCGGCCCATGTGGTCGTCGCCGACCCGGCTCAGCATCGCCGACTTGAGCCCGAGCCTGGCGGTGCCGAAGGCGATGTTGGCGGAGGACCCGCCGAGGTACTTGGCGAAGCTGGACACGTCCTCAAGCCGCGCACCGACTTGCTGTGCATAGAGGTCGACGCCCAGGCGCCCGAGGCAAATCAGATCCAATTGACGCCCACTGGCAAAACGAGTCTGGCCCATGCTGGCTCCTGTTATTTTTATCAGCCTGCGTTGTGCCGCCGTGGGGCGGCAAACGCTCTTGGTGGGAGCAGACTAGAACGTCCGGCGGCGCCAATCAATATTTATTCCATATATTTTTTCATTGGAATATTTTTTCCATTAAGCTCCTGCAGGGGCGCTCCCACCACAGTGCATCGTTTCAGCAGGCCACGCCGGCCGTGATGCCGGGGTATTTTTTTGCGCCTACCCTGTAGACTTGCGCCACCCATCAGCGCAACAGACGAATACGCCAGAAGGATTGCCCATGTCCCGCACCGATCCCGAGACCACCCTGGAAGACTCTATCGCCAGCCCTCCGATCAATGCCGAGCGCCTGTTGCAGCTGATCACCGACGAATACGAGAGCCTGCCGCGCCAGCTCAAGCGCATCGCCAGCTACATGAGCCAGCAGAGCGACCGGATCATGGTCGACCGCATCAGCGACATCGCCCGTGAATGCGAAGTGCACCCGTCGGCCATCGTGCGTTTCTCGCAGCGTTTCGGGTTCAGTGGGTTCAGCGAGATGCAGGCGCTGTTCCGCGAGGCCTACACCCACAAGACCACGCCGGTGCAGAACTACCAGCAACGCATCCGCAGCATGATCGCCAACAAGTCGCAGAAAGCCAGCGGCGGCGACCTGGCGCGCGAATGCGTCAACGCGACCTTGTCCGGCATCGAGCGTCTGGGGCTGGAGCTGGACGATGCCGCGTTCGACAAAGCCGTGGACCTGGTGGTGAATGCCGACAATATCTACGTAGTCGGCGTGCGCCGCTCTTTTGCGGTGGCCGATTACCTGGTCTACAACCTGCAGCACACCAACAAGCGCATCCACCTGATCTCGGGCCTGGGCGGCAGCTATCGCGAGCAGATGCGCAGCGTGCGCGCCAATGACCTGGTGATCGCCATCAGTTTCACGCCCTACGGCAAAGAGACCCAGCACTGCCTGCGCATCGCCCAGCACCACCAGGCCAAGACGCTGATCATCACCGACAGCAACCTGTCGCCCCTGGCCAAGCGGGCTAACGCGGTGCTGTTGGTGAATGAAGGCTCGTCGTTCGCCTTCCGCTCGTTGAGTGCCACCTTGTGCCTGTGCCAGGCGTTGTTTATTGCGGTGGCGTACCGGTTGGAGTTGAAGGTGGATGAGATTCACGAGCAGGTCGGGTTTGACGACTGAAGCTGCCGGCATTGGAGTTCCCCTGTGGGAGGGAGCTTGCTCCCGATAGCGGTGTGTCAGTCACTGGATTTGTGCCTGATCCTGCGCTATCGGGGGCAAGCCCCCTCCCACATGTTTATCGGCGGCGCATCAGGTAGTAGGCTGCGGGAATGACGAACAGCGAGAGCAACGGCGCCGTCAGCATCCCGCCAATCATCGGCGCAGCAATCCGGCTCATCACCTCACTGCCGGTGCCGCTGCCCAGCAAAATCGGCAGTAGCCCGGCGATGATCACCGCCACCGTCATTGCCTTGGGCCGAACCCGCATGACTGCGCCTTCGGTGATGGCCGCCAATAGATTGCCATCGTTGCGCTCGGCCCAGGCGTTCTTCAGGTACAGCAGCATGATCACGCCGAACTCCGCCGACACCCCCGCCAGCGCGATAAAGCCCACGCCCGTGGCCACCGACAGGTTGAAGCCCAGCCAGTAAAGCAGCCACACGCCGCCGGTCAACGCGAACGGCAAGGTCGCCAGGATCAGCAACGCCTCCCCCACCCGGCGAAAGGTCAGGTACAGCAGTACAAAGATGATCAGCAAGGTGGCCGGCACCACCAGCTTCAGGCGCTGATTGGCGCGTTCGAGGAACTCGAACTGCCCCGAATAACTGAGGCTCATGCCCGGTTGCAGTTGCACCTGCTGGTTGATCGCCGCACGCAGGTCCCTGACCACCGAGGCCAGGTCACGATCACGCACGTCGATATAGACCCAGCCGGAAGGCCGCGCGTTTTCGCTCTTGAGCATCGGCGGACCATCATTGACCTTGATCCTGGCGACCGTGCCCAAAGTGATCTGGCTGCCCTGCGGCGTGTACACCGGCAGGTTGCGTAGCGCCTCCACCGAGTCGCGCCATTCCTTCGGGTAGCGCAGGCTGATGGGGAAACGCGCCAGGCCTTCCACGGTTTCGCCAATGGTTTCACCGCCCACCGCGCCCGACACGATGGACTGCACATCGCTGATGTTCAGCCCGTATTGCGCGGCGGCAGCACGGTCGATGTCGACATCGATGTAGCGCCCGCCGGTCAGGCGTTCGGCCAACGCCGAACTCACGCCCGGCACGGTCTTGGCGACTTTCTCCACGGCCTGGGTCACCGCATCGATCTGCATCAGGCGGGTGCCTGCGACCTTTACGCCAATCGGGCTCTTGACCCCGGTGGCCAGCATGTCGATGCGGTTGCGGATCGGCGGAATCCAGATATTGGTCAGGCCCGGCACCTGCACCACGCGGTCCAGCTCCTTGACCAGTTTGTCCGGGGTCATGCCGGGGCGCCATTGATCCTTGGGCTTGAACGCGATGGTGGTCTCGAACATCTCCAGCGGCGCCGGGTCGGTGGCGGTTTCAGCGCGACCGGCCTTGCCAAATACGTGAGCGACTTCGGGCACGGTCTTGATCAGGCGGTCGGTGCGTTGCAGCAATTCACCCGCCGTCTGTGTCGACAAGCCCGGCAGCGCCGAAGGCATGTACAGCAAGTCGCCCTCATCCAGCGGCGGCAGGAATTCCCCGCCCAGTTTCGACACCGGCCACAGCGCGCTCGCTACCATCAGCAGCGCCACCAGCAAGGTCATGCGCGGCCAGCGCAGCACCGCCTCCAGCGCCGGCTGGTAGAGCTTGATCAGGCCGCGATTGAGCGGGTTGCGTTGCTCGTCGGGTATGCGTCCGCGAATCCAGTAGCCCATCAGCACCGGGACCAGGGTCACCGACAACCCGGCGGCGGCCGCCATGGCGTAGGTCTTGGTGTAGGCCAGCGGCCCGAACAGACGGCCTTCCTGGGCCTGCAAGGTGAACACCGGAATAAACGACAGCGTAATGATCAGCAGGCAGAAAAACAGCGCCGGGCCCACCTCGACCGCGGCGTCCGTCATCACCTTCCAGTGCTCATCGCCCTTGAGTTCCCGGCCGGGATGGGCGTGGTGCCAGGCTTCGATTTTCTTGTGGGCGTTTTCGATCATCACCACCGCCGCATCGACCATCGCGCCAATGGCGATCGCAATGCCGCCCAGGGACATGATGTTGGCGTTGATGCCCTGGAAACGCATGACGATAAACGCGATCAATACGCCCACCGGCAACGAGATGATCGCCACCAGGGACGAACGCAGGTGCCACAGGAAAATTCCGCACACCAGCGCCACCACCAGGAACTCTTCCAGCAGTTTATGGCTGAGGTTATCCACGGCACGGTCGATCAGCTTGCTGCGGTCGTAGGTGGTGACGATTTCAACACCGGGCGGCAGGCTGCTTTTCAACTGCTCGAGTTTGGTCTTGACCGCCGCGATGGCTTCCCGCGCATTCTTGCCGCTGCGCAGGATTACCACGCCGCCGACCGCTTCGCCCTCACCGTCCAGCTCACTGATGCCCCGGCGCAGGTCCGGGCCCAGCTGGATGTTCGCCACGTCGCCGAGGGTGACCGGCACATTGTTGGCGTCCAGGCGCAGCGGGATGGCACGGAAGTCGGAGAGATTCTTCAGGTAGCCGGAGGCGCGCACCACATACTCGGACTCGCCCAGGTTCAATACCGAGCCGCCGGCTTCCTGGTTGGCCTGGTCAATCGCTGCTTTCACCTGTACCTGGGTGATGCCGCGACTGGCCAGGGCCAGCGGATCGAGCTGCACCTGATATTGCTTGACCTGGCCGCCGATGGTAGCGACCTCCGCCACGTTTGGCAGGGTCTTGAGTTCGAACTTGAGGAACCAGTCCTGCAACGCGCGCAATTGCGCCAGGTCGTGCTGGCCGGTGCGGTCCACCAAGGCGTACTGGTAGATCCAGCCCACGCCGGTGGCGTCCGGCCCCAATGACGGTTTGGCTGATGCGGGCAGCCGCGCCTGCAACTGGCTGAGGTATTCCAGCACCCGCGAGCGCGCCCAGTACAGGTCGGTGCCTTCGTCGAACAACACGTACACGTAGCTGTCGCCGAAGAACGAAAAACCGCGCACGGTCTTGGCCCCCGGCACCGAGAGCATGGTGGTGGTCATCGGGTACGTGACCTGGTTCTCGACGATCTGCGGCGCCTGGCCCGGGTACGGGGTGCGGATGATCACCTGCACATCCGAGAGATCTGGCAAAGCGTCGACGGGTGTGTTCTGCACCGACCAGACACCCCACGCGGTGATGAACAAGGTGGCGAGCAGCACCAGAAAACGATTGGCCACCGACCAGCGAATCAACAGGGCGATCATGGCTGGGCTCCCGGCTGCATGTTCATCGCTGCTTCGGCCGCGGTGGCCGTAACACCCTTGAGACTGGCCTCGGAGTCGAGCAGGAACTGCCCGGAGGCGACCACCTGCTGACCTTCCTGCAGGCCGCTGAGGATCACCGTGTGGTCCTGGTTTTCTACCCCGGTTTCAACCTCGACCGGACGATAGTGCCCGCCCTCCTCGGCCAGCATCACCAGCACGCGCTTGCCGGTGCGGATCAACGCTTCGCTGGGCACCTGCAACAGCGCTTGCCCGCCAGTCTGCGCCAGACTGACCTGGGCGGTCATGCCAGGGCGCAGGGCGCCGTCGGGGTTGGGCAGCTCGACCCGCACTTGCACAGTGCGGCTGTCCATGGCGGTGGCAGGCAAGATCGCGCTGACCGTGCCGTCGAGCGTCTTGCCCGGTAAACCGACAAAGTGGCTCTGCACCCGTTGCCCCACGTTCAACATTGCGCCTTGGGCTTCAGGCACGGCGACCTGCAACCACACCTGATCCAGGCCGTTGAACCGCGCCAGGGTCTGCCCCGGCGTCACCGTCATGCCTTCGCGCACCTCAAGGGTTTGCAGTGCGCCGCTGATCGGGCTGGTCACGGTCAGGACCGACTGCACCTGGCCGCTGCGCTCCATCTGCGCAATCAACCCCGCCGGCATCCCGCTCAGACGCAGGCGTTGGCGGGCAGCGTCGATCAAGCCGCGCTCGCCGCTGCGCCGCAGGGCCAGGAACTCTTCCTGGGCGGCCGCCCACTCGGGTATCAGCAGGTCCACCAATGGCGCGCCAGCCTTGAGCACATCCCCCGGTGCCCGTGCGTAGACCCGCTCGACAAACCCCGCCGCCCGCGCCTGCACCACCGCCACATCACGCTCGTTGAAGGCCAGAATGCCCGACAGCTCCAGGCGGGACGTCAGCACGCCGCGGCTCACGCTCTCCAGGCGCACGCCGATGTTCTGCACCAGGCCTGGGTCAATCTGCACCGCCGGCGTGGCCGCCGATGCGGCCCCGTCGGCGTAGCGCGGCACCAACTGCATGTCCATGAACGGCGACTTGCCGGGCTTATCGAACTGTTGTTGCGGGAACATCGGGTCGTACCAGTACAGCGCCTGCCTGTCGGCCTTGGCGGGCATGGATGAGGCGCCGGGCTGCCACTGCGCCAGCCCGTAGCCCGCTCCCAGGCCCAGCAGCAATACAGCGGCCACGATTGAATTATTCATTGGCGGGTTCCCCATAGGCGAAATACAGCTGCGCACCGACCAGGGCGCGTTGCTCGATGGCATCGATCTGTTTGAAACGGGCTTCGACCAGTTCACGGCGCGCGTTGACCAGCGTCATCAAGTCGCCTTTGCCGGCGCGATAGCCGGCCAGGCTCAAGCTGACTTTTTCCTCGGCCAGCGGCACCAGGCTGTCCTGGCTGCGCTGCACCGCACGGTCCAGGCGCTGGTAGTCGGCCAGGTCGTCATCGAGCATCTGGATATGCTCACGGGTAGCGGCTTCGCGCTCGGCGTCGAGTTGGTCCAACTCGGCCTGCTTGGCGGCGATGCCGGGGTTTTGTCGACGGCCGGGGAAGATCGGCAAGTCAAAGGTGAACTGCACGTTGACCATGTCACCGAACTCACGGCTGCGGTGCCCGTAATCGACCTCCCAACTCCAGTCCGAGGTCTTTTGCGCCTTGGCCTCCTGCAACCGCGCCTGCGCTTCACGGGTGCGCGGCACGTAGGCTTGCAGTGCCGGGTGCTGATGCAGGTTGTGGTTCAGGCTATGGGGGTCGAAGGTCCAGTCGGGCAGTTGCCCGCTGGGGGCTTCGTTGGCGGCCGGGCCGATCCAGCGCTTGAGCGCGGCGCGGGCCTGGGTACGTTGCTGGGTCAACTCATCTTCGCGCCCAGCCAGCTCCGCGGCTTCCTGCCGGGGGATGACCGCGTCGGCGGCCTGGCCACGGCCGCCGGCCAACTGCGCACGCACGGTGTCTTGCAACAGGCGGTTCTGTTGGTAGAAGTCCTTGAACAGGGCTTGCTTGCGCGCGACCGCATACGCACGAATCCACGCCTGGGCCGTGGCCTGGCGCACGTTGAGGCGCTCGATGCGCCCTTCGGCGGCCGCCCGCTCGACGGTTGCATCGGCCAGCTCGACCCGGGCCTTGCGCTTGTCGCGGCTAGGCACCTGTTGCTGGATGCCGATCATCTGTTGCGTCATCTCGTCGCCATACAACGTGCCGCGATTGGGCCCGCCAATGGGAAAGTCCTGCAGGCCGACCACCAGCTTCGGGTCAGGCAATTCGCCCGCCGGGATCGCCGCCTGGGTGGCGGCCTGCAACTTGGCCGACTCGGCCAGCAGCGACGGTGCATTGTTTTGCGCCAGGCGCAGGGCGTCGTCCAGGGTCAGCGCGTTCGCCAACGCCGGCCACGCCAGCACGCCCACCACCAGGGCGCGCATGTAGGAGGCATTCATGTTGAAAATTCCTGTTCCGTTGCGCTGTGCACCGCGTCAGGCGGCCCACAGCAAAACCATCCCGGTCAGGGGATGCGTCTTGAGGTGCAACAGGAATCAGGCCCGGGGTGGGCGCCAGACGCCGGACGGCGTGCGGTCGGGGATAAAATCGGAAGCGGTGCCGACGAGCAGCGGATGGGCCGGGCTCAAGGGAGCCTTGAGCAGCGGCAGGGAGAATTGCAGCACGCCACCGGTCTTGCATTCCTGACCGGGTTTACAGGCCTTGCCATGATCCGCGCCGTCCTGGCAGCAGTCAGGCGACATGTCGCTCATCATCGGCATGTCCGACATCTTCATCGGGCACGGCTCGGTGCTTGACGGCACCCCCGCCATCCCGGTCAGGGGAAGCGTGAGGCTCAACAACAGGACGAGGACTAAACGCAGAAGGCGGCTCATGGGGCGCGAGTCTAGCCAAGCGCGGGTTAAGCCGCTATTAACAATTGCGTGAGAACTCGGCAGGCCCACCGGCTGAACTTAGGGCACGATATCGAACACAACATTGACATGGAAGGGTGGCTCCTGATTCTTCTGTACCATGCAGTCGAGGCTGCCGGCTGCGCGACCGCTGGCAGGCAAAGAGGTGAAGTTCAACGACCCGCTGATGGCATACGCAAACCCAAAGGAGTCCATCATCGCAAAAAGAGCCCGGGCTTCACGGTTGCTCCCCAACACGTAAGTCGAAGCCGTCTGGTCAATTTTCAGCAAGATGGCAACATAGTTCTGAACCCTGAACTCATCGTACTGCCTGCCGATGATTTCAAAGTAGTTCTTGATAATGCCACCACCGTCGACTTCTCTGAGGCTGACAACTTCCGCGTCAAAGTACGGGTTTGGCAAAGGTCCGCCTACGACATCACCTCGCATATAGCCCGTACCTGTGACCGGCGGCGGCCGTACCGGTACTGGCTGGGTAATAAAGCCCGTCAGCTCGAGCCGACCTTGGCTGACGCTGACTTGATGGCTGCCGTTTTTCCCTGAAAAGCTGAACGCCCCCACCAGTGTGTCGTTCAGGTCCAGTGAAACTTCGATGGTGCCATTTTCAGCCGGGTACGGAGTGATACCTCCATGTTCATGAGCCCAATAAACGCCCTGAGCATCGACATCAAATACGAAAGTATGCTGCCCACTGCCCGGAATGATGTCCGGTATACGGAAATTGAGACCGTTGTAATCATTGACAGTGGATCCCAATCTTTGCGTTGCGGCAATCTGTATGGATCCACCTGATCGGTACATCAACATTTCACCCGGATCGCCGATAAAGGGTTGGTTCGGTGGGGTGACTTGTGGGTTGACGACATGTGCCGTCAAAGTGCCGGTCGTCTGGTTCATGTCGGTGTACTCGCTGAGTTGGGGGTTGGACCAAACTAAGCACTTTCAACGCCCGACGATACTGTCAAACCTGACAGGTATAAGCCTCGTGTCTGCAGACAGTAAAAAGCCGCGCTTGTAAAAACAGGCGCGGCTTGGGTAAACCCGTAATCAATGCATGAAGATCGCAATCAGGATGATCACCGGGATAGGCACGCCGAGGAACCAGAGCAGTAATGAGCGCATGTTGTTCTCCTTGAATTGATTAACGAACGAAGTGTTCGGTTTCGACATACACCACGGCATCGCGGCGGCGACCGCCGAAGGTAGCGGCGAGGCTGGCGAAGAACGCACCGATCAACAGCGCGACAAAGGTCCACAGCGAGGTGTACGCAGCGACTTTGGCGGCGGTTTCGGCGGCTTGCTTGGCTTTGAGCTTGGCGTCTTCCACCGCTTTACGGGCATCGCCGTAGACTTTGTCGATACGCGCTTCGGCATCCGCCTGGCTGAGGTTGGTGCGCTGGCTGATCAGCTGTGCCAGGTAGGCACGGTCTTCTGGTGCAAGCTGACCGTCGTTGCTGAGGGTGCGGGTGAAGATGCGCGCTACCACACCGTGGGCGGCGTCATCGCTGACGGCGACCGGGCGATCATCACGGAACAGGCTGTCGACGTAATAGTCGAAATCGCCACCGTTGACGCCTTTGGCGGCACTGCCGGCGGCTTGGGTGATACCACTGGCTGCACCGGCTGCAACGCTGGCGCCGGCTTTCACACCACCGCTGACCACACTGCCGACCGAACCGACTACCAGCACCGCCGTGATCAACGTGGCAACAGCCCAGGCCAGGAAGCCATGGGCGGTGTCGCGGAAGTACACCTCATCACCGTGCATATTGGCCCACTTCACACGCAACCGACCGGCGATGTAGCCACCCAGGCCGGATGCGACGATCTGGGTAAAGGCCAGCCAGACAATCGTGGAAATGCCCAGCCCTTTCGCGCTGATACCGCTGTCGGCCCACGGCGACACCGCCGAAAAGCCCAGGCCGAAGCCCAGCAGCACCAGGATCAGCGACAACGCAGCCGCGGCGGCGGCCCCGGCAAAAATCGCCCCCCAGGAAACCCCGGAGAGCGCGCTCGACTCTTGCAGCGTGGATGAGGATGTGATCATTGTTGTTTTGCTCCAAGGCAGAAAAATAGTGTTACAAGTCTCAAAACAGACAGTGCAGGCACCATGCCAGTCGGCGAAAAAAATAAATCCCTTACATTTCAGACAGTTAAGTAAATTGAACTAACCTGATCCATGCAACTTGCAAGAAATGGCGGTTTGAAGCGGGCGTTATGCATTCCCCGGCCCGGCGATGAAATCTGTGTCAGTTTTGCCAACATGAAGTTTTATTTAGGAAGCATTCAGCCATTTCTTGGCAAAATGCCCCCACTTCTGCAGGAGCCGGCTTACCGGCGATTGCGGTCTTCCAGTGTAAAGGTAATCCCATGACCCGAATTTTGACCATCGAGGATGACGCCGTAACGGCCCGCGAGATTGTCGCCGAGCTGAGTAGCCATGGACTGGATGTAGATTGGGTAGACAACGGCCGCGAAGGCCTGGTCCGCGCCGTGAGCGGCGATTACGACCTGATCACCCTCGACCGCATGCTGCCGGAACTCGATGGCCTGGCCATCGTCACCACCCTGCGCACCATCGGCGTCTCCACGCCGATCCTGATGATCAGCGCCCTCTCCGATGTGGACGAACGTGTGCGTGGCCTGCGTGCCGGCGGTGATGACTACCTCACCAAACCGTTCGCCTCGGATGAAATGGCGGCGCGCGTCGAAGTGCTGCTGCGGCGCAAAAGCACGGTCCAGGAATTCGAAACCGCCCTGCGCGTGGCCGATCTGGAACTGAACCTGATCAGCCGCGAAGCCAGCCGCGCCGATCAACCCCTGAGCCTGCTGCCCACCGAATACAAGCTACTGGAATTCCTGATGCGCAACACCGGGCAGATCCTGTCGCGAATGATGATCTTCGAGGAAGTCTGGGGCTATCACTTCGACCCGGGTACCAACCTGATCGACGTGCACATCGGCCGTCTGCGCAAAAAGATCGACCCACCGGGCCTCCCGCCGCTGATCCGCACGGTGCGAGGCTCCGGTTATGTCATTGCTGAACCCCTCTAAGGGCTGGCGCTCTTCCAGCAGCCGTTTGCTGGCGCTGTACAGCTCGCTGTTCGTGGCCTGGAGCTGCATCCTCATGGGGGTGCTGTATTACGAGGTGTCCGGTTACCTGGGCGACCTGTCGCGCCACTCCCTGATGCAACGCCAGCACCTGTTCCAGCGCTTCGACGGCGAAGAACTGGTGGAAGCCCTGACCACCAGCATGACCTTCGACATGAAGGGTGTGGATGCCTACGGCCTGTTCGATGAGCAATTCCGCCCCTTGAGCGGGCCGATCCGCGCGGTGCCGCCGGACCTGCCCCTGGACGGCAAGATCCACGCCCTGGTCAATTGTGTCGAGTCCGACGACCCCAAGTTGCCCAAGGACAGCTGCGATGCCGTGGCCACCCACACCGAAGACGGCCGCTGGCTGGTGCTGGTGCGGGCCAACGGCTCACTGTTCGGTGTGACCCGCATCATCTGGCACGCCCTGCTCTGGGCACTGTCCCTGACAATTATTCCGGGCGCCGCCGGCTGGCACCTGTTGCGCCGCCGCCCGTTGCGGCGAATCCGTGGGATCCAGGCCAGTGCCGAAGCCATCGTCGCCGGCGACCTGACTCACCGCCTGCCACTGTCCAACCGACGTGACGAACTGGACATGCTCGCGGCCATCGTCAACGCCATGCTCGACCGTATCGAGAAGCTGATGAACGAGGTCAAGGGCGTGTGCGACAACATCGCCCATGACCTGCGCACCCCGCTGACGCGCCTGCGTGCGCAGCTGTATCGCATCAAACAGGAGGCCGAAGCAGAGTCTGGCTACGCGGTGAAACTGGACGACGCGATTGCCGAGACCGACACCCTGATGGCGCGCTTTCGCGGGCTGTTGCGTATCTCCGAGCTGGAAGACCATCAGCGTCGCTCAGGTTTCCTGGTCATGGACCCGTTGCCGCTACTGCGCGAATTGCACGACTTCTACCTGCCCCTGGCCGAGGAAGGCGAGCTGCAACTGAAGCTCGAAACCCCGGAGTCCCTGCCGTGGATCACCGGCGACCGCGCCCTGTTGTTCGAAGCCCTGGCCAACCTGCTGAGCAACTCGATCAAGTTCTCCCCACCGGGCGGCACGGTGATCCTGCGCGGGGTCAATGATGCGGGCAGCACGCGCATCGAAGTGCACGACTCCGGGCCGGGCATACCGGCGGCGGAGCGGGATGCGGTATTCCAGCGTTTCTATCGGGTGGATGAAAGCGACCAGCAAGGCGGGTTCGGCTTGGGCCTGTCGATTGTGGCGGCGATCATCAACTTGCATGGGTTCAAGTTGGACGTGGGTACGAGCGAACAAGGCGGCGCCCGGTTAGTCCTGGAGTGCCGCCAGCAACTGATGCCCGAGGCCTGAGACCACTGGTGTCCCAATATGGGAGGGGACTTGCCCTTCCCACATTGGACTGGATCAGGCCGGGAAGTTGGCGCGCAGGGCCTCAAGGCCACCGCTGTAGACACCGGCAAACAATTCCTCCACCGCCGCATCCGTAGTCCCCGCCACCGGCGTGAACACACCTGACCAGGTCACTTTCGCTGACGCCTCGCCCAGCGCCTCGACCTGCAACGTCGCCAGGTACGCACTCACCGGAAACGGCGACTGCTCGATGGTATAGCTGTAGGTACGCCCGACGTTATCAAAGCGCTGCAAACGCTCGACGACCACTGCGCCATCCGCCGTTTGCAGGTGACGCACACGGCCGCCATCGCCCGCCTCGCTTTTGACAATAAACGGCAACCAGTCCGGCAGGCCGTCGAAGCCGCCGACCAATTGCCAGACCTGATCGGCCGACACCGGGATTTCAATCACAGAAGACGCTGTTGCCACGATAAATACTCCAGAAAATGAAAAACAACTCAGATCGCCATGCTGTCGACCACACCACCGTCGACGCGCAATGCAGCCCCTGTGGTCGCAGAAGAAAGCGGTGAAGCAATGTACGCCACCAGGTTGGCGACTTCATCCACATTCGCCGCCCGCTGGATGATCGACGTCGGCCGCGCATTGCGCACAAACACATCCGCCTCATCCCGCGCACTGCGCCCGGATTTTTGTGTGGCTTCCTTGAGCATCTGCTCCAGGCCGTCGGTAAAGGTCGGGCCGGGCAGCACGGCGTTCACCGTCACTCCCGTGCCCGCCAGGCGCTTGGCCAGGCCATGGGACACCGCCAGGTTGGCGCTTTTGGTCACGCCGTAATTGATCATGTCCGCCGGTGTCGCCACGCCAGACTCCGACGACACGAAGATCACCCGACCCCAGCCCTGCCCGACCATGCCCGGCACATAATGCCGCGCCAGGCGCACGCCGGAGATCACATTGACCTCATAGAAACGTGTCCATTCGCTGTCCGGGGCCTCGAAAAAATCCACATCGTTGAAGATGCCCAGGTTATTGACCAGGATGTCGGCACACGGTTCGGCGGCAAACAGTTTCTCTGCGCCCTCTGCGGTGCCAAGGTCAGCCACCAGCCCACGCAGGTCTGCGCCCGGGACAGCCTGACGGATGCTCGCCAGTGCATCGTCGACCTTGCCGGCTTCACGTCCGATCACCACCACCGTGGCGCCAGAGGCTGCAAGCGCCTGGCTGATTCCCAGGCCTATGCCGGCGGTACTGCCGCTGACAATCGCTACTTTACCGCTCACATCAATTTTCATCGGTTGAACTCCTGAATTTAAAGCGGCAGGGGCGCACGGTCCGAAACCAGTCGGGCCTCGCGCAGGGCCTGCCAGAAGGCTGCCGGGATCTGTTCAGACAACGCCGCGACGTCTTCGGCAATCCGCCCCGGACGACTGGCACCTGGAATCACTGCGGCCACCGCCGGATGGGCTAGGGAGAATTGCAGCGCGGCGGCTTTCACGCTCACGCCGAACCCCTGGGCAATCGCCTTGATCTGCTCGACGTTGTGGATAATCGCCGGGCTCGCTGGCTGATACTCGAAGTGCGCGCCACCGGCGAGGACGCCGGAGCTGTAGGGGCCACCGACGACGATCTCGACGCTCTGTGCCAGGGCCGCATCCATCAGGCGTTGCAGGGCGCGGTCGTGGTCCAGCAGCGTGTAGCGGCCGGCCAGCAAAAAGCCGTCGGGCCGGGCTTCGGTAAGGTCCAGGGTCAGTTCGCACGGCTCGACGCGGTTCACGCCCAGGCCCCAGGCCTTGATCACACCCTCTTCGCGCAGACGGGTCAGCACTTTGAAGGCACCGGTGCGGGCCTGGTTGAAATACTCCAGCCACTGGTCGCCGTAGAAGTCCTGGGCGATGTCATGGATCCACACGATGTCCAGCCGATCGGTTTTCAAGCGAGTCAGGCTGTCTTCAATCGAACGCAGTGTGGCATCGGCGCTGTAGTCGTTGAGCATCTTGTTCGGGCGACCGTGTTCGAACACACCGCTTTTTTCGCCGAGGTCGCGAACACGTCGGCCGCGCCGCCGAACGCCTGCACATCTCCCAATCGCCGCTGAGCCGGCAGATCGCCCAGCTCGAAGAACGCCTGGGCCTGACCCTGTTCGAACGCAGCCAGCAACGCATCCGCCTGACCCGTGACGGCCAGACGTTCCTGGCAGAAACCAAGGCGCTGCTGACCCACGCCAACCGCCTGGAATCACTGGGCAAGCGCCTGGGCCGCGGTGAAGAAGGTGGCCTGTGCATCGGCTATATCGAAAACGCCATGCATGCCGGTGTGCTGCCCAACGCGCTGCGGGTACTGCGCGACGACCGGCCGAACGTGCACATCAAGCTGTATAACCTGCCGTCCCTCGAACAACTCGAAGGCCTGCGCCAACGCAGCCTGGATATCGCCCTGGTTGGCGAACCGCCGGCTGCGGATGATCCGGACCTGATCGCACTGCAAGTGTTGGACGAGCCGATGCTGCTGGCGTTGCCCGAGCACCATCCCCTCGCACACCTGAGTGAACTGTTGCCCGAACACCTGGCCGACCAGGAGTGGATCGGCGTGCAGCGCAAACCCGGCGCCAACCCCGCCGACGACTTCGTCGCCGCCTGCATCCGCGCCGGCTTCACCCCGCAGATCCCAATGGAAGCCGGTGAACCCTTTACCGCGTTGGGTTTGGTGGCTTCAGGGCTGGGCGTGGCGATGGTACAAAAAGGCCTGAGTCGCAATGCACCACCCGGTGTGGTGTTGCGGGAGTTGCCGTGGCTGAGCTACACCACGCCGCTGTGGGCGGCGTGGCATCGGGTCAATTTGCGGCCGTTGGTGGAGACGTTCAGGAAGGTGTTGACCGAGGCTTAAGCAACTCGTCCTGTACCTGTCAGAAGTGACAGTTGTGCGTCCATCGAACCGGGCGTTTACTGGTGATCAGGGACTGTGGGGTTCACCCCCAGAGGGTCATTCTGTCAGCCAGGGAGGGCCGGATTATGCAACGTTTGTTGAGACAACTGATTGCACCGATGGTGCTGAGTGTGGGTGTGTTGCTTTGCGGGTATGGATTGAGTGCCAGTGCGGCGACCTACGTGCCTTCAGCTTTTCCGGCCGGGCCGCAATGTGAGACGGTTTGGGTAAACGACAGTGAACAAACTGTCGGAAAATGCAATTCGGCCACCCCCAGTGCCAATGCCATCCCATGGTACTCGTCGACACTGGCAGGTCCCCAGCAAGCCCTGGCGCCGTTGTCCTCACGGAAACCTTGTGAGGTGAGCGCTATTTCCAACAATGGTGGTTGGGTGGTAGGCAATTGTGCCAATGCCAATAATCTGTTTTTCGCCGTGTTGTGGAATGCAGCGACACCAGGTATCACGCCGATCACCCTGGCTCCGCTACCGGCCAGGTGGTTGTTGCTGATTCAAGTGCGCCCTGCCGATACGCAAACAGCACCCACTGCACAGAACCGCAATGGAGCCGTCCTAGCGGTGAGCCTGAGTGCGGATATTGACGCAACTGTGGTGGTTTATAGCGCAGGCAGCACTACTCCCCAACGCGTATCAGACTGGGGCGACAACTGTTATGGCGTCGACTTGACGGAAACCTTGACCAATGGTTGGCCGCGCATTCTCTTGAATTGCCCAGGACCAAGTGGCAAGCCTGTTCTCACCCTGGCCACTTGGAGTACAGGCAGCAATCAGTACGTGTTAACACCGGCGTCGCTACCAGCGGGTGCACTTGACTGCGAGGGGGTCGACATGAATGACCAGGGTCAATTCGTTGGCACCTGCACGTTTCCAGGAACCGCCGCCGACACCCAACAAACCGCATTCTGGAGTACCGCAAGCAGCACGCCTTTACTGTTGACGATGCCCTTGAACGCGCAAAACCACGCGGTGGCAATCAACAACCTTGGGCATGTATTGGCCTATGGCAATGACCCTACGGGATTTCAGAGACCTCTTTACTGGAACGACCCCACAAATTCCTTCAGCGTGCAGTCCATTCCCCCGCTACCTGGTAGCGATGTGGTTCAAGTGGCTGCCTTTGCCGATAACGACACCGTCGCCCTGAATTGCGTGAACAGCAGCGAATACCCAACCGGCTGCTATTGGACTCCATTGCTGGGAACAGTCCCCATATCGCCCATTTCAGGCGGGCTGGCGAGCTACTTGAACGCTATTTCACCCGCAGGCACCTATGTAGTCGGGTCGGCGACCGGCGCCACCTTCAACTTCACTGCGGTGGGGGCCAAGTTGCCATGAAGCCAAGAAAAAGCGTTATTCAGGTCCTATGGACAACATTCAGGCTCAATACCCGTGAGCTGTGCCTTGCGGCATCGATCTGCTTTGGAGTCAGCGTGGTTACGGGTGTGACTGCAGCACCACTCTATAGCCCGGAAAAAAATAGATTTTTTTTGAATAATAGGTACGTCCATAAGGGCGCTATCAGAGACAGTGATGTAATAGCTGAAAATCTGACGGCACTGCCGCGATTTCTGGGTTCTTTTACTAAATTGCCAGGGAACTCGCTATACACTAACAAACAACATCCATAAGTCCGGCGAATCCAATGAAAAATGCCCCCTCAATTCCAGGAGAACTGCTCCCGCAACCGAAACCACATCATCCCCAACGCCAACAACGGTGAGCGCAATGCCTTCCCCCCCGGAAAGGTCATATGCGGCACTTGGCTGAAAATATCCAGGCCCGTGCTGTGTCCGCCATGAATACCTTCGGCCAGCAGCCTCGCACACCAGTGCGTCACGTTCAACCCATGCCCGGAATAGCCCTGGGCATAAAACACATTAGGGTACTGCTTCAACCGCCCCACCTGCGGAAAGCGGTTGGCGGTAATACCGATCTTGCCGCCCCACTGAAACTCAATGGTGGTCTGGGCCAGTTGCGGGAACACCTTGAGCATTCTCGGCTGCATATAAGCGGCGATGTCCACCGGATCGCGGCCGGAGTAATGACAGGCGCCGCCGAATAACAGGCGGCGGTCAGCGGACAATCGGTAGTAATCCAGGCCGACTTTCTGGTCGCACAGCGCCAGGTTCTGCGGGATCAACTGGTTGGCCACATCTTCCGACAACGGCTCGGTGGCGATGATGTAGCTGCCCGCCGGGAGCACCTTGCCGCTCAGGCGCGGTTCCAGTTCCTCCAGATGGGCATTGCAGGCCAGCACCAGGTGGTCGGCGCGTACCGTGCCGCCTGAGCAGCGCACTTGCACCGTGTCGCCGTGGATCAGTTCAAGCACCTCAGTGTGCTCGAAGATCCGCACTCCAAGAGACTCGGCCAACTGCGCTTCACCCAGCACCAGATTCAACGGGTGAAGGTGCCCGGAGCCCATGTCCACCAGGCCGCCGGCATACACCGACGAGCCCACCACTTGCTGCATATCCTGCGGACCCACCAGGCGGGTTTCGTGGGCATACCCGAGCGCTGCCAGGTGCGCCTGCTCGCCCTTGAACGCGGCGAACTGCGCGGGCGTGTTCGCCAATTCACAAAAGCCCCAGCGCAGGTCGCAGTCAATGCCGTGTTCGCGAATGCGCTCACCCACCAGCGCCACCGACTCGATACCGGCACGCTCCAGGTAACGCACGCCCTCCTCGCCCACGTACTTGGCAAACCCCGACACGTCATGGCCGATGCCGCGAATCAGTTGCCCGCCGTTGCGCCCGCTGGCGCCCCAGCCGATGCGCCGGGCTTCCAGCAGGATCACCGAGAGCCCGCGTTGCGCCAGCTCGATGGCGGTGTTGACGCCGGTGAAGCCGCCGCCGATCACGCACACATCGGCGGTCAGGTCGCCGCCCAGTGCGGGGCGCTCGGGCATGGCGTTGGCCGTAGCCCGGTAGTAAGACCGGGCGTGGTCGGTTGACTGCATCATTTGTTGGTCTTCACTTTGCTCCAGGCGCGGGTCATCAGGCGCATGGTCGCCGGGGTCGGCGTGGTCGAAATGTAGAGTTTGTCGAGCACCGCCTGCGGCGGGTACACCTCGGGGTTGTTCACCAGTTCCGGGGCCATGAACGCCTTGGCCGCCGGGTTGGCGTTGGCATAGCCCACCGAGGCGCTGACCTTGGCGATCACCTCAGGATCGAGCAGGTAATTGATAAACGCATGAGCTTCCTTGGGGTTGCTCGCATCGGCGGGAATCGCCAGCAGGTCGAACCACAGGTTGGAACCTTCCTTGGGAATCGAATAGGCGATGTTCACGCCGTTCTTGGCCTCCCTGGCGCGGTTGGCGGCCTGGAACACGTCGCCGGAATACCCGAACGCCACGCAGATATCACCGTTGGCCAGGTCCGAGATGTACTTGGAGGAATGGAAGTAGGTGATGTACGGCCGCAGCGTCAGCAGCTTGGCCTCGGCCTGCTTGTAGTCCTGCGGGTTCTCGCTGCGCGGGTCCTTGCCCATGTAGTTGAGGATCGCCGGGAACAGCTCATCTGCCGAATCGAGGAAGGCCACGCCGCACTGGTTGAGCTTCTTGATGTTCTCCGGTTCGAACAGCACCGCCCATGAATCGATGTGGTCGATGCCCAGCACCTGCTTGACCTTGTCGACGTTGTAGCCGATGCCATTGGTGCCCCACAGGTACGGCACCGAATGCGCGTTACCCGGATCGTTTTTCTCCAGCAGCGCGAGCAGCTTGGGGTCGAGGTTCCTGAAGTTGGGCAATTGCGCACGATCCAACGTGAGGAACGCGCCGGCCTTGACCTGGCGCGCCAGGAAGTGATTCGACGGCACCACCACGTCATAACCGGTGCGGCCGGCGAGCAACTTGCCTTCCAGGGTTTCGTTGGAGTCGAACACATCGTAGATCGGCTTGATCCCGGTCTTGGCCTGGAAGTCGGCCAGGGTGGTCTCGCCGATATAGTCGGTCCAGTTATAAATACTGACTGTCGGCGCCGCCTGGCCGCCAGCGCTGAACGCGGCCATCAGGGCCAGCGGGAGAAGCTGTTTCACTAGACGCATATCGACACCCCTTTATTGGTTTTTTAGACGCTCAACAGCAGGAACTCACGCTCCCAGGAACTGATCACCCGCTTGAAATTCTCGTGCTCGGCGCGTTTGACCGCGACGTAGCCGCGCACGAATTTATCGCCCAGGTACTGCTTGACCGTGTCGCAGTCCTCCATGCGTGCCAGCGCATCCTCGAGGGTGAACGGCAGGCGCAGGTTACGACGCTCGTAGGCGCGGCCTTCCACCGCTGCGCTCGGTTCGATCTGCTCGACCATGCCCAGGTAGCCACACAGCAGACTAGCCGCAATCGCCAGATACGGATTGGCATCGGCGCCGGGCAGGCGGTTTTCCACGCGCATGGCGTCCGCGCTGGAAGTAGGCACGCGCAGGCCGACGGTGCGGTTTTCTTCGCCCCACTCGACATTGACCGGCGCCGAAGTGTCCGGCAGGAAGCGGCGGAACGAGTTCACGTTGGGCGCGAACATCGGCAGCAGCTTGGGGATGTACTTCTGCAGGCCCCCGATGTGATGCAGGAACAACGGGCTCTTGTTGCCTTCGGCGTCGACGAACACCGGTTTGCCGGTGGCTATGTCGACCACACTCTGGTGCAGGTGCATGGCGCTGCCCGGCTCGTCGGCCACCGGTTTGGCCATGAAGGTCGCAGCCACGTTGTGCTTGAGCGCGGCCTCGCGCAGGGTGCGCTTGAACACGGTGATCTGGTCGGCCAGGTCGAGGGCGTCGCCATGGCGGAAGTTGATTTCCATCTGCGCCGGGCCGTCCTCGTGGATCAACGTATCGAGGTCCAGGCCCTGGGCTTCGCACCAGTCGTAGACGTCTTCGAACAACGGGTCGAATTCGTTGGCGGCGTCGATGGAAAACGACTGGCGGCCTGTCTCCGCGCGGCCGGAGCGGCCAATGGGGGTTTTCAGCGGCAGGTCCGGGTCTTCGCAGCGCTGGGTCAGGTAGAACTCCATTTCCGGCGCGACAATCGGCTGCCAGCCTTTGTCGGTGTAGAGCTGCAGGACTTTCTTCAGCACATTGCGTGGCGACAGCTCGATGGGGTTGCCCTGTTTGTCGAAGGTGTCGTGGATCACGATCGCGGTGGGCTCGATGGCCCATGGCACCACATAAGTGGCGTGGGCCACCGGGCGACAGACCATGTCGATGTCGGCGGGGTCGAGCAGGTCGTAGTAGATCTCGTCGTCGACAAAGTCCCCGGTTACCGTTTGCAGCAGCACACTTTCCGGCAGGCGCATGCCTCGCTCATGCAGGAACTTATTGGTGGGCGCAATCTTGCCGCGGGCGATGCCAGTCAAATCACTGATCACGCATTCGACTTCGGTAATCTTGTGTTCTTTCAGCCAGGCGGACAGCTGATCGAAGGGGGCGTTCATAAGGACCTCGTCATGGGTTGGGTGCATGCACCGGCTTGTACTCCTGGCGCATTGAGGTCTATCTTGAGGCCGCCGCACCCCGGCATCTATCCACTTTGCACGCACCACAACGCACCAATAGAGTGCGCCCAGGCTTCCCATGACACAGGCAACCGCTTTGCGCGTACAGGCCTTCACCACCGGTGATGTGGCCGCTCAATGCAGTGCGACACCCGGCTGGGTGCAGCAGTACCAACAGATGTCCCCGGGGCATTTTGCCGGGCGCATCCGCTACCTCGACCTGCAAGGCGTGGAGGTGTACGAAGAGAGCATGAACACCCGCGTCGAACAGCATTTCAATGCGCCCGCCGGCTCCCTGGCGTTCTGTTTCGACGGCAGCGACAACGCGCTGTACCTGCTCAATGGCGAAAGCCGCAACACCTGGATCACCCCGGAAAACTACCGTGAAGTAGCGGTGGTGTTCGGCCCGCAGTTCGTGCAGCGCCATGGGTTGGAGGTGGCGACGCTGGAAGGTTTGTTCATGGCGCCGCTGACCGGCCAGCAGAACGCGTTGTTCGCCCGTTGGCTCAGTGGCACGCTGACACGCTTGTCCACGGTCAGCGACCCCGCCGCGCTTATCCAGCAATTGCTCGACGATTGCCTGTTCATCCTCGACAACGCCTGCGTGTGCCTGGACCGCAGCTCCTTGCAGCGCCGCAACGAAGAACGCCGGCTGATGGCGCGCATCGGCGAATGGGCAGCAGACGCGCCGGACGAAACGGTCAACCTGCTGGAACTGGCGCAGATTGCCGGCGTGCCGTTGCGCCAATTGCAGCAAGGGTTCAAGACCTACACCGGGATGAGCCCGGCACAGTGGTTACGCTTGCGCAGGTTGAATGGGGCGCGGCGTGAGCTGCTCAACTCAACCGGGACCACCGTGGCCGAGGTGGCGATGAATTGGTCGTTCTGGCATTTGGGGCGGTTTTCCAATAGCTACCGGGCGTTGTTCAAAGAACTGCCGAGCGAGACCCTGAAGCGTTCCGTTTGAAATCCAATCCAAATGGTGGGAGGGGGCTTGCCCCCGATTGCAGTGTGTCAGTCGCCACAAAGATTGACTGAACCACCGCTATCGGGGGCAAGCCCCCTCCCACAGTTGATTGCATTTCAAGGTTGGGATTTGAGGAAGGCGGCCATCAGTTGGTTGACCCGCTCCGCCGCCTCCAACTGCACCATATGCCCCTGCCTCGGCAGAATCTCCACCTGGGCATCCAACCCCTCGGTATGCCGGGCCGGGATGATCGCATCGTCACTGCCCCAGATCACCAGGCTCGGCTGCCGGCCCACGCGATGACGTAAGTCCAGCTTCTGTCGTCCGCCCTCGAACAACGCGGTATTGAGCTGCTGCAGCGCCTTGTCCACCCCTTCCAGGCGCTTGAACTTGAGCATGTCCTCCAGCATCTGCCGCGTCACCAGCGTGGGGTCGCTGAACAGTTGGGTCAGTGGCGGCTTGAGCGCATTGCGGTTGCTGGCGTCGGCAAACCCTTGCAAGTAATCGCCGTTGATCTCCTGGCCGAGGCCGGCGCTGGCGATCAGAGTCAATGAGGCAACACGCGCGGGCGCCTGGTCGGCAACGGTCAGTGCGACCAGCCCGCCCATGGAATGCCCGGCCAGGTGTACGCGGTCGAGCCTGAGGTGATCGAGCAAGGCCAGCACCGCAAGGCTCAGCTCCTCGGCATCGCCGCTGCGCAGTTGCTTGCCCGACTCGCCATGCCCTGGCAGGTCCAGGGCAATTACCCGGCGTTCGGCGGCCAATACCGGTTGGTTGAACAGCCAGTTGTTCAGATCCCCCCCGAATCCGTGAATCAGTACCAACGGCGTGCCACCCTCGCCCAGCTCGAGATAGCGCAACAGACGCCCGCCTATCTCGACTTTCTGCGCACTCGGTCCCGAAGCTTCGGTTTCGGCACTGCTGGAGACAAACCCGGCATTGAAGCTGTCGATCACCGCATCGACTTCCTCTTCGGTGGCTTCGCCCTCCACCACAATCCCCAGCAACGCACCCACCGGCAGGGTTTCGTCGCTCAGTGCCAACACACGGCGCAGGACGCCACTGAACGGCGCCTCGACACTGCTGGAGAGCTTATCGGTCTCCACGTCCAGCACTTCTTCGCCCTTCTCCACCCGGTCGCCGGGTTGCTTGAGCCAGACATCGATGCGCCCCTCGGTCATCGACAGCCCCCACTTGGGCATGGTCAAGGTATGGATCATGCGGCGTTCCTCTTGTCGGCGATCTTCAGCACCGCGGCTTCGATCTTCGCGGCGTTGGGGATGTACAGGTCTTCCAGCGCATCGGAGAACGGCACCGGCGTGTGCGGCGCGGTGACCATTTCGATTGGCGCGCGCAGGAAAGAAAAACCCTGCTGGGCGACCAATGCACTGATATCGGTGGCAATCGAGCAGCGCGGGTTGGACTCGTCGATCACCACCAGGCGCCCGGTCTTTTCCACGCTTTCGAGGATGCTGTCTGCATCCAACGGACTGGTGGTGCGCAGGTCCAGCACCTCGCAATCGATGCCTTGTCGCGCCAGGCTGGTCGCGGCTTCCAGGGCGATGTGCACCATTCGCCCGTAGGTCACCAGGGTCACATCCTTGCCCTCGCGGACAAAATTGGCTTCACCGAAAGGCACGGTGTACAGCTCTTCGGGCACTTCGCCCTGCAGGCTGTAGAGCATCTTGTGCTCGAGGAAGATCACCGGGTCATTGTCGCGGATCGCCTGGATCAACATGCCCTTGGCGTCATAGGGCGTGGCCGGGCACACCACCTTGAGGCCGGGAATGTGGGTCCACATCGAGGTGAGCATCTGCGAATGCTGGGCGGCCGCCCGCAGCCCGGCGCCGTACATGGCGCGCACTACCAGCGGCGTGGTGGTCTTGCCGCCGAACATGTAGCGGAACTTGGCGGCCTGGTTGAGCAACTGGTCGAGGCAGCAGCCGATAAAGTCGACGAACATCAGTTCGCACACCGGGCGCATGCCACGGGTGGCGGCGCCGACGGCCATGCCCACGTAGCCGACTTCGGACAGCGGCGCATCGAGCACGCGCTCGGGAAACTCCGGGTACAGGCCCTTGGTCACGCCAAGCACACCGCCCCAGGCGTCCTGCTCGCCAGGGGAACCGGTGCCGCCGGACACGTCCTGGCCGATGATGAACACGCTCTGGTCGCGGCGCATTTCCTGGGCCAGGGCTTCGTTGATTGCCTGCTGGTAGCTGATTTTGCGAGCCATGAAATTCTCTCCACGAATTGTTGTTATGAGTGGTAGGCGACGTAGACATCGCTGAGCAGGTCGGCGGCCTGGGGCTTGGGATCCGACTTGGCCAGGCGCACGGCGTCGTCGATGAGCTGGGCGACCTCGCCATCGATGCGCTCGAATTGCGCCGCGTCCAGCCAGCCTTCAGCGCTGCAACGCTGGCGGAACAGCGCCAGGCAATCGGCGTGTTCCCGCAGGTTTTTCACTTCATCGGGGCCGCGATAGGTTTGTGCATCGCCTTCGAAATGGCCGTAGAAGCGGCTCAATTTCACTTCGACCAAGGTTGGCCCGTCGCCCTTGCGCGCGCGTTCCACGGCAACACCAAGCGCTGCGTGCACGGCGAAGAAATCATTGCCATCGACGATCACCCCCGGCATGCCAAACCCCACGGCACGCTCGGCGATGTCCTTGCACGCTACCGACCAACCGGATCCGGTGGCCTCGGCATAGCCGTTGTTTTCCGCAACGAACAGGCACGGCAGTTTCATGATCGAGGCCAGGTTCATCGCTTCGAACACCGCACCTTCGTTGGAGCCACCGTCGCCAAAGAACGCCACGGCCACGCCCTGGCTGCCCTTGAGCCTGGAGGCCAGCGCCGCACCGGCCGCCAACGGTGCACCCGCGCCGACAATGCCGTTGGCGCCGAGCATGCCCTTCTCCTGGTCGGCGATGTGCATGGAGCCGCCTTTACCGCCACACACACCGGTTTTCTTGCCGTAGATCTCGGCCATCATGCCGAACACATCCACGCCCTTGGCGATGCAATGGCCGTGGCCACGGTGGTTGGAGGCGATGCAATCTTCATCGTTGAGGTGAGCCATGACTCCGGCGGCACTGGCTTCCTGGCCGGCGTAGAGGTGAACGAAACCGGGGATCTCGCCGGTGGCGAATTCCACGTGCAGGCGTTCTTCGAAATCACGGATGGTGCGCATCACGGTGTAGGCATGCAGCAGTTGATCGGTGGACAGGTGAGTGGACATCTTGTTGTTCTCCAGGTTGTCTCGGCACACAGAAGGCTGATCATGGTCAGCTGCAGGGCCTTCAGCACAGCCTGTGCCAAGGCCGTAAAAAACCTGGCATAACCTTGATCCAGAGCGGTTGTCGCAACCGGGCCTGGATCGCAGAATGAGACGCGGCTTTGCGACTCGAAGGCGGCGTCTCAGCCGGTTTGAGACGCTGCGTCTCAGCCCGGGCTGTTGGTCAGGCCGCGCTTGTCGCGCCCGACACATGCGCGCTTAATGGCGGGCATAACAACAAAGACCGAGAACCGGAGGCCTTATGCTCGCCGCGAACTCCAGGGAGCACGTCGACTGCGTCAGTCGCGTGGTCCGCAATGCCGACCGCCTGCCCCAGGCGCCGGTGCCGTCGCTGATCTTTGATTCGTGGCGGCGCTCCATGGAGCAACACCACCTGGACCCCGGCTCCCTGCAGGGGCCACGCATCCTCAGCGAACCCTTGCTCAAGGAATGCCGCGAACGCGCCGAACTGTTCATGCGCATTGCCGGCGAAGCCGTCGGGCAACTGCATCACCGTGTGCGCCAGGCCGACTACTGCGTGATGCTCACCGATGCCCAGGGCCAGACCATCGACCACCGCGTGGACGCCTCGATCCGCAGCGATTGCCGCAAGGCCGGCCTGTACCTCGGCACCTGCTGGTCGGAAGCCGAAGAAGGCACCTGCGGCGTGGCCACCGTGCTCACCAGTCAATCGGCGGTGACAGTGCACAAACGCGACCACTTCCGCGCCGCCTTCATCGGCCTGACCTGCTCCGCCGCGCCGATCTTCGATCCCCAGGGCAACCTGCTGGGAGTGATGGACGCCTCGGCGCTCAAATCGCCGGATGACCGCCGCAGCCAGCACCTGATACGCCAGTTGGTGGCGCACAGTGCCGAGGCCATCGAGAACGCCTTCTTCATGCACAGCGCCCAGCAGCACTGGGTGCTGCAAGCCCACAGCACGCCGGGTTATGTGGACAGCCAGCCTGACCTGCTGCTGGCCTGGGACCAGGACGGCCGCCTGCAGGCCTTGAACAGCAAGGCGCGCCAGGCCTTGCGCCGGCGCTTTGGCCAGGTGCCGGCGCACATCGGCGAGGTGTTCGACCTGAACGCCTTGCGCACCGTCACCGACCAGTCCACCCAGCAACTGCATTGGCTGGGAGAACCGGGTACGCTACACGTGCGGGTCAACGCGCCCCGACGCAAACAGGCGCGTGCGCCGCTGGTGCCCTTGGTGGATGCCCGTGTCGAAGAACACCTGCGCCTGGCCGTGCGGGTCAAGGACCGCAACCTGCCGGTACTGGTGCAAGGCGAAACCGGCGCCGGCAAGGAAGTCTTCGCCCGCCAACTGCACGAGCGCAGCGCCCGGCGCGGTGAGCCGTTCGTGGCGGTGAACTGCGCGGCGATTCCGGAAAACCTGATTGAGAGCGAGCTGTTCGGCTATGTGGCCGGCGCCTTTACCGGCGCCGCCAGCAAAGGCATGCCCGGGCTGCTGGTGCAGGCCGATGGCGGCACCTTGTTCCTCGATGAAATCGGCGACATGCCTCTGGCCCTGCAGACGCGCCTGCTGAGGGTGATGGCCGAAGGTGAAGTGGCACCGTTGGGCGCGGCGAAAACCCGCACCGTCGATATCCAGGTGATTTGCGCCAGTCACCGCGATTTGTCGGTGTTGGTCAATGAGGGCCGCTTTCGCGAGGACCTGTACTTTCGCCTCGGCTGCGCGCGCTTCTGCCTGCCGCCGCTGCGCGAGCGCACCGACAAACTGGCGCTGATCAACCGTTTGCTGGAACAGGAAGCGCGCAACAGCGGTATCACGGTGGGTATCGGCCAGGCGGCATTGGAGTTGCTGTTGGGGTACGCGTGGCCGGGCAATGTGCGGCAACTGCGACATGTGCTGGCGTATGCCTGTGCGGTGTGTGAGGGCGGGACGGTGCAGGTGGCGGATTTGCCGGTGGAAGTGCGTGGGGAGCGGGTGCGGGAGATGGTTGAAGCGAGCGTGAGCCCCGAGCGCCAGGTGGTGCTGGATGCGCTGATTCGCCATCGCTGGAAGCCGTTACCGACCGCGCAGGCGCTGGGAATCTCAAGGGCGACCCTGTACCGCCGCGTCAACCAACTGGGCATCGACATGCCGAACAAAACCCGCTGATACAACGGGGTCAACACTGTGGGAGGGGGCTTGCCCCCTCCCACATTGGACTGGGTACATCTGAGATGTCAGCGGTAGACAAGGCCACCGTCGATCAGCGGCGATTGCCCGGTCATGTAGTCCGCATCCGGCCCGGCCAGGTACGCGACCAGCCCTGCCACATCCTCCGGCGTCTGCGCCCGGCCCAAGGCGATGCCATCCACATACTTCTTGTAGGTCGCACCGACTTCGGCGCCGGTGATCTCGGCCATGCGCTTGTCGATCTCGACCCACATATCGGTGCCCACCACGCCCGGACAGTAGGCGTTTACGGTAATCCCGGCGCTCGCCAACTCCTTGGCCGCCGCCTGGGTCAAGGCACGTACGGCAAACTTGGTGGCCGAGTACACCCCCAGCAGCGCAAAACCTTCATGGCCGGCGATGGAGCAGGCGTTGATGATCTTGCCCTTCTGCTTGAGCGCCTTGAATTTCTTGCCGGCGGCCTGGATGCCCCACAACACGCCCTGCACGTTGATGCCCAGGGTGCGCTCGACCTGTTCCGGGCTGACGTCCAACAGCGAATCGATCTGCGCCACACCGGCATTGTTGACGATGATGTGGAAGCCACCCAGGGTCAGGTGCGCATGCTCCACCGCCGCCACCACCTGTTCGCGCTTGGACACGTCAGCGACGAACACAGAGGCCTTGCGGCCCAGCGCGACGACTTCGGCGGCCACGGCTTCGAGCTTGGCGCCATTGATGTCCACCAGGGCGATATCGGCACCGTCCTGTGCCAGGCGATGGCCCGGCCAATGCCCTGCCCGGCGCCGGTCACCAGCGCGACTTTTCCAGCAATACTCATGGCGTTCTCCTGCAATTGATGAGGGAAGCCTTGTCTATCGCAGGTGCGCTGCGGGCTGTCGAGGTGCACATGGATTGGCATGCGGCCTGAGACGGGATGTCTCAAGGTGCGAATCATTCTTGTAAAAGTGCGCACTTATGCCTAGCTTATGCGCCCCCCGCCCGCGCTTTAAGGCCCTGCCCCCATGGTTTTGCGTTTTCGTCCCGTCGTCACCTCACGTTTCGCCCTCGGTCTGCTGCTCAGCGGCGGCATCGGTCACAGCCTGGCGGCAGACCTTGAACTGCCGGCGGTAAAGGTCCAGGGCCAGGATGCATCCAGCTACCGCAGCGACACCGCCTCGGTGAGCGGCGTCGACGAAGCGCCACTGCTCGACACCCCGGCCTCGATCACGGTGATCAACGCCGCACTGATCAAGGACCAGCAAGCACGCCTGCTCAGTGAAGTACTGCGCAACGACGCCTCGGTGGGCGACAGCTATGCGCCCATCGGCTACTACGAGAACTTCGTGGTGCGCGGCTTTTCGCTGAATGCGGCGAGCAGCTACAAAATCAATGGACGCACCATCACCGGCGAGCAGAACGTTGCCCTGGAGAACAAGCAGCAGGTCGAAGTGCTCAAGGGCCTGGCCGGCCTGCAGAGCGGGATTTCCGAGCCCAGCGGCGTGATCAACTACGTGACCAAGCGCCCGGAAGACGTGCGCTCGGTGACCGTCTCCACCGATGATCGCGGCAGCGGCTATGTCGCCACCGACGTCGGTGGCTGGTTCGGCAGCGAGCAACAATTCGGCCTGCGCGCCAACGTCGCCCACGAAGACCTCAACTCCTACGTGGAACACGCCAATGGCCAGCGCGATTTTGTGTCCCTGGCCTTTGACTGGAACATCAGCCCCGATGCCGTATTGCAACTGGACGCCGAGTACCAGGACAAGCAACAACGCTCGGTGCCGGGCTACCAATTGCTGGGCGGCACCGAGGTGCCACACGGGGCCTCACCGAAGAAACTGCTGGGGCACCAGAGCGGGTCCAGGCAGGTGGGCATTGATTCGCTGAATCTCAACGGCAAGTTTGAATACCGCTTCAATGATCAGTGGAAAGGCAGCGTGAGCGCGGCGCGCAGCAAGGTGGTGATCGATGACTACAGTTCGTTTGCGTGGGGCTGCTATGGCTCGACCAGTTGCACGTCGAGCGTGCCGAACTACTTCAGCCCCGAAGGCAACTATGATGTCTACGACTACCGCAGCCCTGACGACACCCGCCGTGACGATGAAATCCAGGCGGCCATGACAGGGCTGTTCGACACCGCCGGCCTGGGCCATGAACTGACCTTCGGCACCAGTGCGTTCCGCCGGGTGATCGACAAGCGCAAATCCGTCAATGAATACATCGGCACCACCAGCATCGACGTGGACGCCCCGACGTTTACCCCGACCGAAAAGCCACTGAACGACAGCCACCGCAACCTCGACAGTCGCCAGTACGGCCTGTTCGTCACCGACCGCATCCGCTTCAACGAGCAATGGCAAACCATTCTGGGCGGTCGCGAAGTACGCCTGGATGAGAAGGCCTTCGACAGCGTCACCGGCAACCAGGCCAGGCACACCCAGCAATACGTGTTCTTGCCGCAGGCCTCGTTGATCTACAAACCTGTCGAGAACATCTCGCTCTATACCAGCTACAGCAAAGGCCTGTCCCTGGGCGGCACCGCGCCGTGGTTCGCCAACAACGCCGACGAAACCCTCGCCCCCACCACCTCACGCCAAATCGAAGCCGGGGTGAAATACGACTGGCGCCGAATCAGCTTTGCCGCCGCCGTGTTCCAGACCCGCCAGGCCTATCAGTACGCCAAGCCAGATGGCACGGGCAAATTCGACTACGTGCAGCAAGGCGAGCAAAAGAACACCGGGCTGGAATTGTCAGCCAACGGCTGGGCCACCGAACGCCTGCAGATCGCAACCAGCGTGGCGGCGATTCGTGCGCGAGTGACCGGCAGCGGCACAGCGGACTACGAAGGCCACCAGGCGATCAACGTGCCCAAGCTGCGCGCCAGTGTGTATGCCGATTATGCGTTGCCCTGGGTGAACGGCCTGGCGGTGCTGGGCGGTGTGCAATACAGCGCCAAGAAGTACGCCAACCGCAGCGGCAATGTGCAAGTGGGGGATTACGCGGTGGTGAATGTGGGCAGCCGCTACACCACCCAGGTGAGCGGCTATGACACGGTGTTCCGCCTGAGCGTCGACAACCTGTTCGACAAGCGCTACTGGCGCGACGCGGGCGAGTACATGGGCGATGACTACCTGTTCCAGGGCGCGCCATTGACGGCGCGCCTGAGTGCTTCGGTCAACTTCTGAAGACCCGCGCCGCCGCTAGCCACAATGCCGTCAGGCCGCAGGTCAACAGGCTCCAGCCAAGGTCCTGTGCCCAGGCGACCAGGGTAAGCCCGGCGCCAATCACCAGGTAATAGAGCAAGCCAAATATCGCGGCGGCGGTGCCCAGGCGGTCTTGATAAGCCACCAGCGCCGCCCCCAGCACGTTGGGAATCGCCATGCCGAATGCCAGCACCACCAGCAGCATCGACCATACGAATAGCCAACTGTGTTGCAGCATCAGGACTGACAGGCCGCCCAGCAGTGCCAGCACGGCGGCGGCCAACACCAACTGATCGCTATTGAGCCCACGCTTGAGTAAGCCGTTGTTCAGCCACGCCCCGAGTCCTGATCCAAGCGCCAGCAACACACCGCTGTAGCCGAATTCGGCAGCGGACAATCCCAGCCGCGCGAAGATAAACGGCCCCACGCTGTAGTAGCTGAACAGCGCAATATTGAACGCCGCCACCAGGCCGACGGAACGCCACACTCCGGCGTCCCTGAGCATCAGGCCCACGGTCTCGCCCAACGGCGAGTTCGCCAAGGAGGCGGGACGCGTCTCGGGTAATGCCCACAGGCACGCGGTCCACACTAGCCCTGCCATCAGCAACAGGCCTGTGAGCACGCCGCGATAGCCGAAGTACTGCACCAACGTCGCACCAGTGAACAGGCCAATTGCCGGGCTGGCAGCCAAGGCAATGCCCATTATGGAAAACACCTGGGCCAACTGTGCGCCCTGGAATCGGTCGCGCAACAGCGTCTGCGTCGCCACCGAACCGACTGCCGCGCCAAAGGCGGCGATGGCCTGGGCCAACAACAAGCCGTTGAACGTACTCACAGTCAAGGCCAGCAGCATGGCGGCGACATACAACCCCAGCCCGGCCAATATCACCGGGCGCCGGCCCCAGCGATCACACAAGCGGCCCCATATCACCACGCCGAATGCAAACGCCAGGAAGTACACCGACAGGGCCTGCCCGGCCCGTTCAGGCCCGACCGCGAAGGCTTGGCCAATATCACCCAGGGCCGGGCTATAGAGGGTTTGAGCCAACTGCGGGAACATCAGCAGTGCCACGGCCAGTACCAGCAAGTATTTAGATGACATGAACAGATCCTTCACGAGAAAAGAGCGTGAGGATTCTAAGCAGACTGGCTTGGGGTATTATCCAGACTTCGACAAATTACCCATCAAATCGGACAACCCATGGCCTGGCTCGCTGCCGACGCATCATTCGACCCGGACCAGTACCCGGCGCCCGTCATTGGCATCGCCGCCCTGCTCGGCGACCACGACTCCGGCCTGCACCAGCACCAGCGCGGTCAACTGCTGTTTACCCAGCAGGGCTGCACCCGCATTACCCTGGACAATCAACTGTGCCTGCTGCCGCCGACCCGTGCGGCGTGGATCCCTTGCGGCGTGCATCACCGTGCGGTGATGAGCAAGACCGTCGATTACCGCTCGCTGTATGTAAGCCCGGCCATTGCGGCCCGGTTGCCGGCACAGGTGCGAGTGATCGAAGTGAGCGGGTTGTTGCGGGCGGTGTTGGAACCGATGGCCACGGCCCCTTTCGAGACCCATTGGCAGACAGGCCGCTACGCGCATTTGCTGGCGTTGTGCCTGGAAGAAATTCAGGAGGCGGCCGAGCAACCGCTGCTCCTGCCCTTGCCAAGGGACAAACGTCTGGCGCCTTTGCTGGCCAATCTGGAGCGATTGCCGCCGACGCTGCAAGACCTGGAAAAGCAGATCGGCGCCAGCACCAAGACCATCGGCCGGATCTTCCTGCGAGAAACCGGCCTGGGGTATCAGCAATGGCGCCAGCAGTGGCGCTTGATGCGTGTCATCGAGTTGCTCGCCACTGGGCGCAGCCTCGGCTACTGCGCCTTTGAGCTGGGGTTTGCCAGCGACAGCGTGTTGATCGCCTTCTTCAAGGGCATGACCGGCACCACGCCGCGCGGTTATTTCAAATCAGGTTGAGACCTCATTTGGGCATCTTGCGAAAGCCAACGGCCAGGCGGTTCCAGCTGTTGATGGTGGTGATTGCCACGCTCAGGTCGACCTGCTCCTGGGCGCTGAATTCGGCGGCCAGTGCGTTGAAGTCTTCGTCGGGCGCGTGGGTGTGGCTGATCAGGGTAAGGCTTTCAGCCCAAGCCAATGCAGCGCGTTCACGCGGGGTGAAGAACGGCGTTTCGCGCCAGGCTGACACGGTGTACAGGCGACGTTCGGTCTCGCCGCCTTTGCGGGCGTCGGCGGTGTGCATGTCGAGGCAGAAGGCGCAGCCGTTGATCTGCGAGACGCGCAGGCGTATCAGTTCCAGCAGTGGCAGCTCGATGGAGAGTTTGCCCACGGCGGCTTCCAGGGCGAGCATGGCTTTCATGGCGTCTGGGGAAGCGGTGTAGAAATCGGTACGGGGTTGCATGGTGATGCTCCAGGGCAGTGGGGATTGATGGCTAGGTTAGTCATCGGGCCTTGGGGGAGGAATAGCCAATTCTGGGTAAGAATGGGTGACCAATTTTTGTGAGTACATATCCGTTATTTAGGTAACGGCCGCTTATGGTTCCGCCCTTAGAGCGGCTCACTTTGGAAAAGCCGGAATGCCGGCCCAGCCCAAAGTAAGCAAAGGGCTCTTGCCCCAACACTCGGCACCTCGCCTAGGCTCGGTGTGCCCGTAATCCGACAGTGATTTGGGGGGCCTAAGATCAAAATCAAAAGCAGATCAAAAGCCAGAGCCAGAGCAAACCACCCTTCAACTGATACATGAAGATCAAACTGTGGGAGGGGGCTTGCCCCCGATGGCGGTGTGTCAGCCAACTCATCAGTGACTGACCCACTGCCATCGGGGGCAAGCCCCCTCCCACACTTTGACCGAGTACCGGCCATACAATCCGGTCGGCTCCAAGGCCGCCGCGCTCTTGCTTTTGATCTGGGATCGCCCCGTCAAACACGCTGGCCGAACGCAGGCTTGAATCCGTGGCCCACGGATTCAAGCCGGAGAGAGGGCACACCTTGGGGCAAGAGCGTTTTGCTTACTTTTGCGCTCTTCAAAAGTGAGCCGCTGTAAGAGCGGAACCATAAAGTAGCCGTTACCGAAGCATCGGATATGTACTCAGTCAAACCACCCGAGCCATATGCTCCCCAATCCTGCCCCTCAACCACCGCTCCGCCGGGTCATTGTCATGCACCCCACTCCACACCATCGACAACTCCGCCGCATCGATCGCAAACGGCGGGTCCTGCGCCCGTAGCGACGTGCCCTCCGTCAACGCACACGCTGCATAATCCGGCACCGTCGCAATAATCTGCGTACCGGCAAGCAACGCCCGCAACCCGCTGAACTGCGGCACCGCCAGCACCACGCGGCGCGTACGACCAATGCGCGCCAGGTCCAGGTCGATGTTGCCGCTCAAATCCCCCGAAAACGACACCATCGCATGGGGCCGTTCGCAGTAGTCGTCGAGGGTCAACGGTTCAACACCATCATCCCCACGCAAGACTTTGCACGGAATATCCCGCAGTTTCTTGCGCTTGGCATTCGCCGGCAATTCCGTGGTGTAGCTCACCCCCACCGAAATCTCGCCGCTGGCCAGCAGCGACGACATCAACAGGTAATTGGCCCGACGCACCACCACGATGATCCCCGGTGCCTCTTCGCGCAGTTGGCTGAGCAACGGTGGGAACAGGCCAAATTCAGCGTCGTCCGAGAGGCCAATGCGAAACACTGCACAACTGGTGGAAGGGTCGAAATCCTTGGCACGGCTGACCGCGCCGGAAATGGTGTCCATGGCCGGTTGCAACTCCTTGAGTATCGCCACGGCGCGTGGCGTGGGTTCCATGCCCCGCCCGTTGCGCAGCAGCAACGGGTCGTCGAACAGATCGCGCAAGCGTCCCAGTGCCGCACTCACCGCCGGTTGGCCCATGAAGAGTTTTTCGGCGACCCGGGTCAGGTTCTTCTCGAACATCAACGCCTCGAAAATCACCAGCAGGTTCATGTCGACGCGGCGCAGGTCGTTGCGATTCATGGTGATATCCACACGGTTGGCAAGCTCACAGATAACCACGCCAGGCGTCGGCCACATTGCACGCCTGTGCTGTCTTTTCCTGGTGTGCACCTGGCGAAATTAACAACGATTAACTCGTCAGCCGGACGGTCCGGCAACAAGATTGGCCACGTCTACACTGCATCCATCCACCGGGAACGCTCCCATCGACTGCGGATATCTGTCATGGCCCGACTCGATCAATACCCCCCTCGCTTGTCCGCCACCGGGGGCCTGTGCCCCCGACGCGAGCGCATCGCCAAGCAACTGATCCTGGCCAACCTCGGCGAAAGCCTGGCCATTGCCGACATCGCCCAGGCCTGCGCCCTGTCGCGCAGCCATTTTTCCCGTGCCTTCAAGTGCACCACCGGGCTGTCGCCGCAGGAATGGATCCGCCAACAGCGCATCCAGCGGGCCAAGGAACTGATCGCCCAGTCATCCTTGAGCCTGACGCAAATCAGCCTGGAATGCGGCTTCTGCGACCAGGCGCACTTTTGTCATATGTTCACCCGTAGCGAAGGCGTCAACCCGATGACCTGGCGAAATCACCACTCTCGCCCTAAACCGCAAGTGATCGCGGCCTAGTGGTCCTGGCCTGCCTGGCCTATGCTGGCCGCTCATCCCGTTCCGAGCATGGCCACCCATGAACGACCTCAGCGACCAGGCCGTGCATTTCGGCCCCTACCGCATCCACCCGCGCCAGCGCCTGGTGCTGGAGGCCGGTCGACCGTTGCGGCTGGGCCGACGTGCGGTGGATATCCTGCTGATCCTGCTGGAACAGGCCGGCAATGTGGTGAGCAAGCAGGAACTGATCGCCCGCGTCTGGCCCAGGAGCGTGGTGGAAGACGGCAACCTGCGGGTGCACATGGCGGCGTTGCGCAAGGCATTGGGCGATGGCCAGGCCGGGCAGCGCTATATCGTGACCGTAGCCCAGCGGGGCTACAGTTTTGTTGCGCCACTGAGCATCGAGCCGATGACCCTGCCAACCGAAGGTGCCCCCCAACGCCCGTGCCACAATTTGCCGCTGCGCCGTACGCGCATGCTCGGTCGCCAGGCCCTGATCGACAGCCTGGTGCAGCAACTGCCCGAGCAACGCTTTATCACCCTGACCGGCGCCGGCGGCATCGGCAAGACCACGGTGGCCCTGCGGGTGGCGGAATTGCTGATCGGGCACTACCGCGACGGCATCCGCTTGCTGGACCTGGCGCCACTGAGCGCGCCATCGATGATCCTGCCCAACCTCGCCGCCCTGCTCGACCTTACCCACGCTGAGCACGAAGCCCTGCCCACGTTTGCGCGGCGCTTGCAGGAGCACCAGTTGTTGCTGGTGATCGATAATTGCGAACACGTGCTCGACGACATCGCCCTGATCAGTGAAACCCTGCTGCGCCACGCGCCCCGGTTGCACATCCTGGCCACCAGCCGCGAGGCATTGCGCGCCGAGGGCGAACACGTGCAGCGCCTGGAGCCCCTGGCCTGCCCGCCCGCCACCGGCAACCGCGCCCAGGCGCTGGGCTACCCGGCCCTGCAATTGTTGATCGAGCGGGCCATGTCCCATCAGGACAGCTTTGAACTGAGCGAGGCCGAGCTGCCGCTGGCGATTGATATCTGCCAGCGCCTGGACGGTATTCCCCTGGCCATCGAACTCGTGGCGGCGCAGATCGAACGCTTCGGCCTGCCCGGACTGCTGGTGCAAATGGAAGACAACTTTCGCCTGCTCACCCGAGGCCGGCGCAGCGCCCTGCCCCGTCATCAAACCCTGCGCGCCACCCTGGACTGGAGCTTTGCGCTACTGACCGCCTGCGAACAGATCTGCCTGCGTCGCCTGGCGGTATTTCGCGGTGGGTTCAGCCTGGCCAGCGCAGCGGCGGTGATTGCCGGGGAGCAGATTGCACCACACGAAGTGCTGGGTTCGATCACCCAGTTGGTCGCCAAGTCCTTGCTCAATGTGGAAGCCGGCGATGACGAGATGGTCTACCGCCTGCTGGACATCACCCGCACCTATGCCCTGGAAAAACTCAGCGTCGCCCAGGAACTCCACGCTACCCGCCAGCGCCACGCCGAGCGCTGCCTGGCGCTGATGAACCAGGCCCAGGACGATTGGGAGCTGATCGCAACCCAGACCTGGATCGACCGTTATGCGCCGCTGCGCGAAGACATCCGCGCCGCCCTCGACTGGGGCCTGGGCGACCAGGGTGCGCACTTGCTGGGCATTCGCCTGACGGTGAGTGCGATGCCGTTGTGGCAGGAGCTGTCGCTGCTGCGCGAACATGGCTTGTATGTGGGCAAGGCCCTGGCGCGACTGAGGCAATCGAATGCGCCGAGCCAGCGCTTGAACATGGCCTTGCAGCTGGCGCTGGGCAGTTTTTCCTATCACACCCAGGGCGGCACGCCGCAGACCATTGCAGCATTCAGTTGCGCGCGTCGCCTGGCGGAAGCCGGCAAGGACCTGGCCGGCCAGTTACGTGCGGTATCGGGGCACATGGCGGTAAACCTGTGCTGCGGCAACTACCGGGAGGCCTTGGCGCAGAGCCTGCACTTCGACCAGCTCGGCCCCCGTGCCGAGCCTTTGCTGTCCCTCAGTGCCCAGCGCCTGCGGGTGTTGGCGCAGCACTTCGCCGGTCACCAGGCCCTCGCGCAGCACAATGCCGAGCAAGTGATCCAGCGCATGGCCCAGAGCGGCCATCTCAACCGCTTTACCCATGGCTTTGGCGTGCAGTACGACCAGAGCGTCGCCTCGCTGACCATCCTTGCACGCATCCTGTGGCTGCGCGGTTATCCGGAGCGTGCGTGGCGTACGGCGAGCCAGGCGCTGGCGCTGGCCTTGCAAATCAATCACGGTACGTCGATCTGCTACACCCTGGCATTGGCCGGGGTGGTCATCGCTCGCTACAACGGCGACAGCGCCATGGCCCACGAACACCAGGATCAACTGCTGCAGCAGGCGCAAAAGCACTCGGTGCAGTTGTTTCACACCTGGGCGCGTTGTTATGAGGGCACGCTACCCATCGCGGATGTGCAGGGGTTGGGCCTGGTCGAGGATATCCTGGTGACCTTCAATGCAATCGAGGTCAGTGACGCGGCCTTCGAGCGCGCCAGAAGTGGCGCAGCCGGCTGGTGCACCCCGGAAATCCTGCGAGTGCGCGCCGAAAGCCTGGCCGACAGCCGTGCGGCAGAAGCCCTGTTGCTGGAAGCCCTGGGCCTGGCGCACCAGCAAGGCGCGCTGGCCTGGGAATTACGCAGTGCAACCTCGTTGGCAAGCCTGTGGCAGACGCAAGGCCGCGTACAGGCGGCGCGCGATTTGCTGGGTTCGATCTACGCCCGCTTCACCGAAGGCTTTGCCACCCAGGACCTAGTCCGCGTACGCAGCCTGCTCGACCAGTTGCAGGACAAACGGCCGGCCTGAAAACCGCCCTAGGTAATGCCCGTAGCCCTGTTGCAAACGCGCCACCTGCAACGGGTCGCGCAGTTGCGCCAGGGCGTAGCTGCGCATGCAATTGAGCAGGCGGTAACGCGGGCTGCCTGGGCCCGGCTCTCGGGTCAGCAGCGACGTACCCACCAAGCGCCCCAGCAGGTAGGACAGGTCGGCGTGTTCCAACTCGGTCCCGGCGACCAGTTCACTCAAGGTGGGCAAGGTCACGGCCATCTTGAATAAACCCAATTGCAGGAATAGCCAGCGCTCCGGCAGGCTCAGGCGCTGGTAGGTCCAGTCCAGGGCCGCCGTCAGGGATTGGTGGCGTTCCACCGCGGTGCGCCGGCCTCGGGTCAGCACCTGCAAGCCCGCGCGCAACTGCTGCTGCAAACCGCGCACACCGAGTGCATCCACTTGGGCGGCGGCCAACTCCAAGGCCAGTGGGATACCGTCCAGACGCCGACAGATGTCTCGCAGCGGCGCCAGGTCATGGAGGCGCAGCGCGAACCCTTGCTGGCTGGCACGCACCCGCGCAACAAATAACTGCACCGCCGGGTAAGCCATCGCCTGTTCGATACTGCCCATGGCCGCCGGCGCCGGGATCGCCAGCCTCGGCACACGCTGTACCCATTCACCGGGGACTTGCAGGCTTTCACGGCTGGTCACCAGCACGCTGACCTGAGGCGCGGTTTCGCGCAGCACACGCACCAGATGCCGGCAGGCGCCGAGCAGCAGGTCTGCGCCGTCGAGCACCAGCAACAGTTGGCGCGAGGCCAATTGACGGCACAGCTCGCTGGCGTGGGCGCAGGGTTCCAGGTGCAGCGCGGCAGCCAGGTCGCGCAGCATGGTCATCGGTGCTTCCACCGTGGCGAGGTCAACCCACCACACGCCGTCCCGGTAGCGCGGCAACACGCGCTGTGCCAATGCCAGGGCCAGGGTGCTTTTGCCGACACCGGCGCACCCGGTGAGGGTCATCAGGTGTTGCCCGGACAGACGCCGAACCAGCACGCCCAACACCTCGTCACGGCCCACCACCGCACTGAGCCGCGCCGTCAGGTTGTGCCGAGGCAGCGCGGCGGGCAGCGCGCCCTGCAGCGGGGCTGCGAAACAGTAGCCGCGCAGAGGGTCATTAAGAATGAACTGCTGCCCATCGAGCACGCGACGCAGTGCGGCGATGTGCACCCTCAGGTTGTTTTCTTCCACCACGCTGTTCGGCCAGACCCGCTCGATCAGGGTGGCTTTGCTGATGAACTGCCCGGGCGCCTCGAGCAGCGCCGTGAGGATATCCAGCGCCCGCCCGCCCACAGGCACCGGCCAACCCGATTTGCTGACCAGCCGCTGCTGCCGGTGAAACACATAGGCACCGAAGCGTACCGTGCCATCAGCGTCAATCGCCTGAGGATTGTTCATGTGTGCAATAGCGCTGAAACGCCCGGCCCTGGGCGTTTGCGCATCCTTTTCCGTGGGCTTGACGCTATCTTGCCAGCTACCCGTGACAGGACAATGCTGGCACAGGGAGCGATACGGACATTCGGGTGCGCGAGACGGACATTCTGTCGTTAACTGAACTGCTGTCGGTATTGGGTCGGGTTGAGGCCCAGTTTTTCACTGAACAGAAAGCGCATATGCCGCACGCTGCCGAAGCCTGCGTGAAAAGCCACGGTCTTGAGCGGCAGGTCGGTGGTTTCCAGCAATTGCCGGGCGCGGTCGATGCGTGCACCTTGCAGGAAGACCATGGGCGTCATCTGCACTTCCTTGGCGAACAGCCGCGCAAAATGGCGGGCGCTCATGCCGGCCAACTCAGCCATGGACTCGATGGTGAACGGTTGGTCCAGATGCGCCAGCACATGGTTCTGTACCCGGGTAATCGTGGTTTCCTGCGGTGCCACCGCCGCCGTCATCGGGCTGAACTGCGCCTGGCCGCCCTGGCGCTTCATCACCACCAGCAACACCTTGGCCACGTCCACGGCGACTTGTTTGCCATGGTCCTGGGCCACCACCGACAGCGCCAGGTCGATGCCGGCCGTGACGCCGCCCGAAGTGATCAGGCGCCCGTCCTGCAGGTAGATGCGATCCGTTTCGACCATTGCCTGGGGAAACGCCTTGATCAGTCGCTCGGTGTAGTGCCAGTGCGTGGTCACGCGGTGACCGTCCAGCAGCCCGGCATGCCCCAGCACAAAGGCCCCGGTGCAGATCGAGCCGAAGCGCCGCGCCCGCGGAGCCGCGGCCCTCAGCCACGGCAGCAGCGCCGGATGACATTCGTTATAGGCACCGGGGCCGCCGGGTACCAGCAGCAGGTCGTAGGCATCCTGGGCCTGGTCCAGCAGCAGGTCAGTCTGCACGGCTACGCCATTGGAGGCGCGCAATGGACCGGGCTCGGTGCCGAGGGTGAGTATCTGGTAGTGCGCCGACGCCGGCAGGTAACGGTTGGCAATGGAAAACACCTCGAGCGGCCCTGCCATATCGAGCAGGAGAAAGTCCGGAAACAGCGCCATGGCCACGGTTTTCATAGCGGGAAAGGTCCATCGGGAAGGAGTACGGCAGGCATTATGACACGCTTGAAACTGTCAACTTTAAAGCGACAGTAATTCAGTTTTCATCTTCTTAATGAATATTCCAGTAACCATTAACCTTCTTCTCAACGCAAGAGCCCTGCATCCCGCAGCCCGCTCTCACTTGAGGACAAGGCCATGCTGACCCTTCGCAAAGCTTCCGAACGCGGCGCCGCCAATCACGGTTGGTTGAAGTCGTTCCACACCTTCTCATTCGCCAACTACTGGAACCCGCAAGAACAGGGGTTTTCCGACCTGCTGGTGATCAACGATGACCGTGTCGCCGCCGGCAAAGGTTTCGGCCAGCACCCACACCGCGATATGGAGATCTTCTCTTATGTGCTCGAAGGCGCCTTGGAACACAAGGACACCCTGGGCACGGGCTCGGTGATCCGCCCCGGCGATGTGCAACTGATGAGCGCCGGCAGCGGCGTGGCCCACAGCGAGTTCAACCACAGCCAGACCCGTGGCGTGCACTTCCTGCAAATCTGGATCGTGCCTGCCGTGGCCGGTGCCGAACCGCGCTACCAGCAGGAACACTTCAGCGAGGCCCAGAAGCGTGGGCGCCTGCAGTTGATCATCTCGCCGGACGGTGCCGATGGCTCCCTCAGCGTGCGCCAGGACGCACGGGTGTATGCCGGGCTGTTCAACGGTGATGAAACCGCGACCCTGGACCTGCCGCCCGATCGCCATGTGTACCTCCATGTGGCCCGGGGCAGCGTTGAAATCAACGGCCAGCGCTTGCGCGAAGGCGACGGCGCCCGGGTGCGGGATGAGCGGCAGATCCGCTTGAGCCACGGTGAAGATGCCGAGGTGCTGGTGTTCGACCTGCGCCCGCAGGAACTGCCGCAGATGCCATGACCGGCCCCGCGATGGCTCGCAAAAACGAGCCATCGCTGGCGTCGATAGTCACCATCAGCCCAATGAAGTTCTCTTGAAAAATGCAACGCGTAACATCAACCCCATACCAGGCAACACCCCAACCAACACACTCGGAGCACACTCTCATGAAACGCCAAATCTTGCTTAGCCTCGCTTTCTCGGTACTCGCTGCCAATGCTTTTGCCCACCCGGTCGTGGCTGAAGGCGGTTCGGATCGCCTGATTGAAAGCCGCGTCGCCGAGGGTGGTGCCGACCGCCTGCAAGGCAACCGTGTTGCCGAAGGTGGTTCGGATCGCCTGCTGGAACGCCGTGTCGCGGAAGGTGGTGCTGACCGTCTGCAAGGTAACCGCGTAGCCGAGGGTGGCGCTGACCGCTTGCAGGAACGTGGCCTGGCCGAAGGCGGTGCTGATCGCCTGCAGGAACGTGGCCTGGCCGAAGGCGGTGCTGATCGTCTGCAAGGCAACAACGCATAATCCCGCGCTGTTTGCGGGAACCCCAAACCGGCCTGATCAGCCGGTTTTTTTTCGTCTGCGGGCGCTTGATGGACCTGATCGGCGCGACCACCGAATAGGCGACACCGACCCGTTAAGATCCAGGCCTTCAGTGCCGAGGACAATACAACGTTATCCAAGGTCAGCCTTGGCGCATGCAAAACCGGTGGATAATTCGCCCGGACATTAAAAATGCAATTAATTGATATCTAATCATTTTGATAATTCCACACTTTAATAATTAGGTTAGAACCAATCGGCATTTTACAGACCCCGCCCCTGCCCCTACTTTGGACGCGAATAACCGACCCCCTGCCCGGTGGAGGTGGTAATCACACCCAAGACAAGGACAGACCATGAGCATCGAATTCATCGGCTACATTGGCGGCCATCACGCTTCCGAGATCCATCCGCGCAGCGGCCCTACCCTGCAACCCGACTATGTCGAGAGCGTGGCCCGCGCCCACGAAGAGGCCGGTTTCGACCGTGCCCTGGTGGCCTTCCACTCCAACAGCCCGGACAGCACGCTGATCGCATCCCACGCCGCCAGCGTGACCACCAGGCTGCAATTTCTCATCGCCCATCGCCCCGGTTTCGCCCAGCCCACACTGGCCGCGCGCCAATTCACCACCCTTGATGTATTCAACGGCGGGCGTACGGCGGTGCACATCATCACCGGCGGTGACGACCGCGAACTGCGCGCCGATGGCAGCCATATCGGCAAGGACGAACGCTACGCCCGCACCGACGAATACCTGAGCGTGGTACGCCAGGAATGGACCAGCGAACAGCCCTTCGACTTCAAGGGCACCTACTATCAGGTCGAAGGTGCGCACTCCACGGTGAAGTCGCCGCAGCAGCCGCATATCCCGCTGTATTTCGGCGGCTCGTCCAAAGCCGCAATCGAGGTGGCGGGCAAGCATGCCGACGTGTATGCGCTGTGGGGCGAAACCTACGAGCAGGTGCGCGAGATCGTGACCCAGGTACGCGCCGAAGCAGCCAGGCATGGGCGTACGATCCGTTTCAGCTTGTCGTTGCGGCCGATCCTCGCCGAGACCGAAGAGCTGGCGTGGGCCCGGGCCGAGCGCATCCTGCAGCAGGCGACCGAGCTGGCCGAGAAAAACGGCTTTGTGCGGCGTGAACCGCCCAACGAAGGCTCGCGCCGCCTGCTCGCCGCGGCGGCTCAAGGTGCCCGGCTGGATAAGCGCTTGTGGACCGGGATTGCCGGGTTGCTCGGTGCACAGGGCAATTCCACCTCGCTGGTGGGCACCGCTGAGCAGGTCGCGGAAGCCTTGGTGGATTACTACGACCTGGGGATCACCACGTTCCTGATTCGCGGGTTCGACCCGCTCAATGATGCGATCGATTACGGCAAGCGCCTGATCCCCCTCACCCGCCAATTGATCGCAGAACGCGAACAGGCACAACAAGTAGCCTGAGAAAAACACAAAAACCAATGTGGGAGGGGGGCTTGCCCTCTCCCACATCAAGATCAGTTTTTGTAGTCGGTATCACTGCGTTCCAACTGCCGGATCAGTGCATTCCAATGCCGCGCCACGCCCGGACCTTCGCCGCTGGCGTGCGCCTTGGCCTGTTGCTCGACTTTGCCCACCACTTCCTGCGGTGGGAAGATCAATTGCGCATTCCCCGCTGCCTGGGCTGCAATCTGGATATTGCAGGCCCGCTCCAGTTGCTGCAGTTGCTGAAACGCATGCTCTACGCTGACGCCCGCGGTCAACAACCCATGATTGCGCAGGATCATCACACTTTTGTCGCCCAGGTCGGCGACCAACCGCTCGCGCTCGTCAAGGTCGAGGGCAATCCCTTCATAACCGTGATAGGCCACGCGCCCGGAAAAACCGATGGAGTGCTGGGAGATCGGCAGCAAGCCGTCTTTTTGCGCCGATACCGCAATGCCGTCGCGGGTGTGGGTGTGCAGCACGGCTTTCAGGTCGTGACGCGCGCCATGGATGGCGCTGTGGATCACATAGCCGGCGTAGTTGATGCCCAGGCCCGTCGGGTCATCCACGATAGTGCCGTCGAGGTCGACCTTGACCAGGTTGGACGCACTGATTTCATCGAACAGCAGCCCAAAGGCATTGATCAGGAAATGCTCCTCCGGGCCCGGCACACGGGCGGAGAAGTGGGTATAGATATGGTCGGTCCACTTGTACAAGGCCGCCAGACGATAGGCGGCGGCCAGCTTGACGCGTACTTCCCATTCTTCTGGCGTGACGCGTTGTCGGACGGTGTTGCTGGAAACGCTGGAAATCGAGGTGACGCTGCTCATGGCAAAACTTCCTGGATGGCCTTAAGGACTTCCAGGCAAGCCTAGGGGATGCAAAAAAATAATAAAAAGCACATTTTAATCTAAGCTAATTATTATTTTTTTTCATATCATGCAGCCTCCTTGATCTTGTGCAACGAGGCAGCGACCAGCTTGCCAAACGCATCCACCGGCCCCTGCAGGTTGCCCAGGAAGTGCGGATAGATCAGCCATAGGTCCATCACCGGCTTGAAGTCCTTGAGCGGCATCACCGCCAGGTGTTCGCGATGGGCGCTGCGCTCCAGCAACGGTCGCGGCACCAACCCCAGGCCCAGGCCGTCCGCCACCAGGCCCAATTGCAGCTCGGTGCCGAAGGTTTCCAGGTTGACCCGCAACGCCAGGCCCTGGTCAGACAAGGTGCGCTGCAGACCGGCGCGGAAGCCGCAACCATCCGGGTTGAGAACCCAGCCGTTCTGGTACACATCCGCCAGCTTGCACGGTTTCTTCGGCAACTGCGCCTTGGCGCACACCACCACCAGTTCCATCTTGCCGATGGACTCGCCGACGATGTTGTCCGGGAAAATCTTGCCCGCCGGGAACAACGCCGCCGCCGCATCCAGCTCGCCGCGCTCGATCTTGCCCACCAGTTGGCTGCCCCACCCCGTAGCGACCTGGGCACGCAGGTCGGGGTATTCGGTGCGCAGGTGCTTGAGGGCATCCAGCAGCACCACGTCGCCGATGGTCTGCGGCACGCCCAGGCGCAACAGGCCAGTGGGGGGTGCATCGGTGGCTACCAATTCGCGCAGCGCGTCCATCTCGCGCAGGATCAACCGGCACTGCTCGTAGACGCGGGTGCCGATCAACGTGGGCTTGAGGGGCTTGGTGTTGCGGTCGAACAACTCCACCCCCAATGCCTGCTCGAAGTTCTGCACGCGACGGGTAATGGCCGGCTGGGTCAGTTGCAACGACTCGGCGGCGTGGCTGATGGACTGGCAACGAATCACTTCGACAAAGGCATCGATATCGTCAATTTTCATTTGGGCCGCACATAGAGAACAGTCATTAAGATGTGTGCGAAGCATAGTTGCAGGAAAGCCGCCTGGATAGCCCGCGCTGTGATCGATAACGTCTAACGCTATTCAGACCAGTTCTAAATTACCTTCAGCTATAAGCTAATCATTAAAAAATAGCATATTAACTATAAACATTATGCTTAGATAAACCCATCACCACCGACCACACGATGGAACTGTCATGACCCAGGCCCGACACCCCGAGAGACTCAGAGCCTTCATAGGCGCCCTGGCGGAATTGATCGACGGTAATCCACGCGAAGGCGACCTGCTGCACCGTGGCGGCAAGCTGCTGGCGCAACTGGTCAGCCATGACGACTGGCTTCCCGACGAATTCGCCCAACCCGATCCCGAGCGCTACCAGCAGTTCCTGCTGCATGCCGATTCACGCCAGCGTTTCAGTGTCGTCAGCTTTGTGTGGGGGCCGGGGCAAAGCACACCGATCCATGACCACCGGGTATGGGGCCTGATTGGCATGCTGCGCGGCTCAGAGTTTTCCCAAGGGTTTGAACGCGCCCCTGACGGCAGCCTGGTGGCTGAAGGCAAGCCGATACGGCTGGTGCCGGGCCAGGTTGAAGCGGTGTCGCCCAAGGTCGGCGACATCCACCAGGTGAGCAACGCCCATAGCGACCAGGTGTCCATCAGTATTCATGTGTACGGCGCCAATATCGGTGCGGTGCGCCGCGCGGTGTACCAGCCCGACGGCAGCGAGAAGCTGTTTATCTCCGGTTATTCCAACGCCTTTCTCCCGAATATCTGGGATTTGTCCAAAGAAAAGAGCCCTGCCCTATGACCACCCTCTCCACCCGCAGCTTTGCGCGGATTCGCCAAGCCCTGTTGGACCAAGAAGAAGTCGCCCTGATCGATGTGCGCGAAGAAGCGCCGTTCGCCGAATCCCATCCACTGTTTGCCGCGAACATCCCGCTGTCCAAGCTGGAACTGGAGGTGTATGCGCGCATTCCGCGGCGCGATACCCAGGTCACCGTGTATGACAATGGTGAAGGCCTGGCTGCCCGCGCTGCCGAACGCCTGGTTGCCTTGGGCTACACCCAGGTCAGCCTGCTTGAAGGAGGCCTGGACGGTTGGCGCAAGGCCGGTGGCGAGCTGTTCATCGACGTCAACGTACCGAGCAAGGCGTTCGGCGAACTGGTGGAAAGCGAACGCCATACGCCGTCCCTGGCCGCTGAAGAGGTGCAGGCGCTGCTCGACAGCCAGGCCGACGTCGTGGTGCTCGACGCCCGGCGTTTCGACGAATACCAGACCATGAGCATTCCCACCGGCATCAGCGTGCCGGGGGCCGAACTGGTGTTGCGCGCCCGCGAACTGGCGCCGGACCCGGCCACCCGCATCATTGTCAACTGCGCCGGGCGTACCCGCAGCATTATCGGCACCCAGTCGCTGATCAATGCCGGCGTGGCCAACCCGGTGTCGGCCCTGCGCAACGGCACCATCGGCTGGACCCTGGCCGGGCAGAAGCTTGCCCATGGCCAATCTCGACGTTTTGCGCCGACCAGCGAGGAGCATCGCCTGGCCGCCGCCATCGATGCACGCCGCGTGGCCGACAAGGCCCGCGTTGGCCGTACCACCCTGAGCGACCTGCGTACCTGGCAGCAGGACACCACACGCACCACCTACCTGTTCGATGTACGCACCCCGGAAGAATTCGAAGCCGGCCACCTGCCAGGCGCGCGCTCCACACCGGGCGGGCAACTGGTGCAGGAAACCGATCACGTTGCCAGCGTACGCGGTGCGCGGCTGGTGCTGGCGGATGACGACGGCGTACGCGCGAACATGTCTGCGTCCTGGCTGGCCCAACTGGGCTGGGAAGTGCATGTGCTGGATGACCTGCAAGCGGAGCACTTCAGCGAGCAAGGTGCCTGGGTCGCGCCGGTGCCGGCGCCGCCCCAGGCCGAACCGATCAGCCCCACTACCCTCGCCGACTGGCTGGCCCATGGCGACACGGCGGTACTGGATTTCACCGCCAGCGCCAACTACGTGAAGCGCCATATTCCCGGAGCCTGGTGGGTACTGCGTGCGCAACTGCCCCAGGCCCTGGCCAAGGTGCCCGCCGCCCAGCGCTACGTGCTGACCTGCGGCAGCAGCCAACTGGCGCGCCTGGCGGTGGCTGAAGTCGAAGCCCTTACCGGCAGGCCAGTGTTCCTGCTGCAGGACGGCACCGCCGGCTGGATCAATGCGCAACTGCCGCTGGAAGAAGGCGAAACCCACCTGGCCTCGCCGCGTATCGACCGCTACCGCCGCCCGTACGAAGGCACCGACAACCCCAGGGAAGCCATGCAGGCCTATCTTGACTGGGAATTCGGCCTGGTCGACCAGCTGGCACGCGACGGCACCCACGGTTTCTATGTGATCTGACCCGCCCACCGCGCAGCCTCGAGCGTGCAAGGTCACCCCGGCGACCAATGAGCACGCGATCCCTTGTGGCCGGGGCTGCCCCCCTCTCACACCTTTCCAAGTCCATCGGGAGATACTAGTGTAGGAAGCGAAACAGGATGATTGGCATGGAGCATTGATCAATGAACAGGTCAGAACAGGCAAAGCCCGCCGCCGCACACCTGCACTGCGCGGACACCCCAGCGCTCTTCAGCATCCAGAACAATGATCTCGGTATCAAACTACCTCTGCACCTGAAACAGATGGGTGCTCCCGAACATTGCGGTCACCGCTCGGGTTGGCGCCATGTCATGGATCATCTTCGCCAATGCCAACGACCTGCCGGCATGCTGCTGGATGACTTTGTCGAGCGCACCTTCCAACACCCAGGCTCCACGCAGGAGTGGCACGAACCCTGGATCGGAATTTTTCATCACCCACGCCACGTGCCCCACTGGTACGACCCCAGCGCCGTGCCATCGGTGATCTTTCAAAAAACCACCTTTCGCAACAGCCTCAAGCACCTGGCCGGCGCTGTGACGTTGAGTACCACCCTCGGCGATTGGCTGGCAAAGGAGCTGGTCGTTCCAGTGAAGGTACTCAAGCACCCCACTGAAATTCCCGACCAACAGTTTTCCATCAACCAATGGGAACAGCAGGCGACCAAGACCATCGTGCAAGTGGGCTGGTATTGCCGCAACAGCCGGGCGATTTATCAGCTGCGCGTACCGGATGACTACAAAAAGGTGCATCTACTGCAAGATCGCCCCTGGGTACACAACGCCCTGCAACGAATCGACAACCTGTCACCGACCCGACACCGCCCGCTGATCGGTGATGTCCAGGTGATCGAGCCGCTCGACAATCCGTCCTACGATAGCTTGCTCGCCCACAACCTGGTGTTCTGTGAATACCTGGATGTTTCCGCCAGCAACACCGTCATTGAAGCCATCGCGCGCAATACTCCTATCGTAGTCAACCGACATCCCGCTCTCGAAGAATACCTCGGCATCGACTATCCGCTCTTCTACGAGCACCTCGATGAAGTGGCCGCCCTTCTCACACAACCGGGATTGATTCGCAGCGCCTACCATTACCTCGGTGCGCTGGATAAAAGCTGGTTATCTGCCGAGACCTTCACCCGGCAGCTGATGACTTTCGTTAACCAGATCGGCACTGGAACGACAAAATGAGGGCCGCTTATGGCTACCGGGTCGAATCCGTTTTCTGTCCTGGGTGAGCGCGTACCCGCCGACGTTGTCCAGGCGCTGCGCCAAGAGATCGTCGAGCACTATTCCCTTGGCGCAACGCCTGCCCAACGACGGGAAGTCGCCTACACCACAGCCTGTCGCGAGCTGGTGGACATCAGCAGTCAAGCTTGGCGGCGCGGCTTGCACGACACAACCCCACTCAATCGATTACAGCATCTGGTACAGGAACGACTACGACCGGTGCTTCCCCATCTCGATGAACAGCGCTCGTTTGGCCGCCCGCAAATCGCCGTGCGCGAACCCGCAGGGCTGGCTACCTCACCTCATCTGGACGGACTTGAACAGGGCGCGTTGACGCAACACCCAGACCTGCCGACCGCGATCATAGGGGTCTACCTGGACGATGTGCTGATCCCGGACGACGCAGCACTGACTATCTGGCCCAGACAGGCGGACCAGGTCGCTCAGCTCCTGGCAAGCGGTACTGAGGGCTGCGCATTGTCAGCACACCTTGTCGCCATTAGCGATGCCTGCCTCGTGGGCGATCCGCATGCTCAAAATGTGCTTGGGCCATGCGGGTACATCTTTCTCCTCCTCGGGACCGTTCCCCACTGCAGCCTCAAGCGCATCACCGCAGGCCTGCGAATTGCCGTTTATTTTCGAGTGTATGCCACCCGAAAATCCGAATATAAAATGCATGCTAAAAATAATAAATAATAAACTTCATCAGCTTTTTCAATAATTACGATATAACCAAAAAGAACTTCACATCAGTTTTTTATAGGAATAGTGTTAAATCACTCACCGACCCCTTCTCCAGGCGGAGGTAATCGAACCCTGACTTGATCTGCCTGGAGCCTGCATCCCATGGTCATTACCCTCCCTTTCAAACGCCTGCTCCTGGGCACCGCCCTCGCCCTTGGCCTGATCGGCAGCGCCGCTGCCGCCGACCTGCAACCGCTGCGGGTGGCCAACCAGAAATCGACGATCAAGGCGCTGCTGGAAGCCTCAGGCGAAACCCGGAACGTGCCTTACACAATCCAGTGGTCGGAATTCCCGTCTGCCTCACCGTTGGGCGAAGCACTCAACGCCGGTGCCGTGGACATCGGCGCCCTCGGTGATGCGCCGTACGTGTTCGCCCTCGGTGCCGGTGCGTCTCTCAAGGTGGTCAGCATCATCCACTCCGAAGGGCGCAACACCACCGCCCTGGTCGTGCCCAAGGACTCACCGATCAAGACCGTTGCCGACCTCAAGGGCAAGAAGATCGTCACCGGGCGCGGTTCCATCGGCCATTACCTGGCGATCAAGGCCCTGGCCACCGCCGGCCTGACCACCCGGGACGTGCAGTTCATTTTCCTGCTGCCCAGCGAATCACGCCTGGTGCTGGATAACGGCACCGCCGACGCCTGGGCCACCTGGGACCCATACACCACCGTAGTGACCTCGCAAAGCCAGGCACGCGTGCTGGTCAGTGGCAATAAACTGCTGAGCAACCACCTGTACCTTGCCGCCACCAGCCAGGCCATCGCCGACAAGCGCCCGCAGCTCGACGACTTTGTCGCCCGCGTTGACCGCGCCTATGCCTGGGCCAACACCCACCCCGATGAATACGCCGCCGCCCAGGCCAGGATCACCGGCCTGCCGCTGGACGTGCACGTGACGGTAGCCAAGGACACCCGCCTGAACCCGGTCACGATCGACGACCCAGTGATCAGCGGCCTGCAAGCGACCGCCGACACCTATCAACAGGAAGGCCTGCTGCTCAAGCACATCGACGTGTCGCAGGGCTTCGACAAGAGCTTCAACGCCAAGCGTGTCCCCTTCAACCAAGCCTCGCGCTAAAAGGAGCAGCACATGAGCAAGCCACGTCATTTGAAACTGGGAGCCATGGTCCATGGCGTCGGTCACGGCTGGGGCGAATGGCGCCACCCGCAGGCCCAACCGAATGCCAGCACCAGCTTCGGCTTCTACAAGCAGCAGACTGAATTGGCCGAAGCCGCCAAGTTCGACTTCGTGTTCATCGCCGACAGCCTGCATATCCACGCCAAGTCCAGCCCGCATTACCTCAATCGCTTCGAACCACTGACGATCCTGTCGGCACTCGCCGCAATCACCACACATATCGGCCTCGTCGCCACGGTGACCGTCAGCTACACCGAGCCCTACCAGGTGGCGCGCCAGTTCGCGTCCCTGGACCATATCAGCGGCGGTCGCGCCGGTTGGAACGTGGTCACCTCGTGGCTCAGCGGCACCGCCGACAACTTCGGCAAGGCCGAGCATCCGCCCCACGCCGTGCGGTACCGCATCGCCAAGGAGCACCTGGATACCGTCAAGGGCCTGTGGGACTCCTGGGAAGACGATGCCTTCACCTACAACAAACAGTCCGGCGAATTTTTCGCCCCAGGCAAGCTGCATGCACTCAACCACAAGGGCGATTTCTTCTCGGTGAAAGGCCCGCTGAACATCGCGCGTTCGCGCCAGGGCCAGCCGGTGATTTTCCAGGCCGGCACCTCGGAAGACGGGCGCAACTTCGCGGCGCAGAACGCCGATGCGATCTTTGTGCACGTGGACAGCATCGAAGAAGGCCTGGCCTATTCCCAAGACCTGAAACGCCGCGCCAAGGGCTTTGGCCGCGATCCGCAAAGCCTGTCGATCCTGCCGGGCATCCGCCCGATTGTCGGCCGCGACGAGGCCGAAGTGGAAAGCCGCTACCAGCAGGCCGTGGAGCTGGTCACCGTGGAAGATGCCATCGTCGCCCTCGGCCGCCCGTTCAATGACCACGATTTCAGCCAATACCCGCTGGACGCGCCGTTCCCGGAACTGGGGGACCTGGGGTCCAACAGCCAGAAAGGCGGCTCCGACCGCATCAAGCAACTGGCCAGGGACGAAGGCCTGACCCTGCGCGAAGTGGCCCTGCGTTTCTCGCGGCCCAAACGTGATTTTGTCGGCACCCCGGAACAGGTCGCCGATGCGATCCAGACCTGGTTCGAGCGCGGTGCCAGTGACGGTTTCATCATCAACTCGGTGCTGCCGGATGGCTTGCAGTACTTCACCGAACTGGTGGCGCCGGTGTTGCAACAACGCGGCCTGCTGCGCAGCGAATACAACGGCCAGACCCTGCGCGACAACCTGGGCCTGGAGGTGCCGGTGAACCGCTACAGCGTCGCCGCCGAGGTTGAAGCGCAGCAAGAGGCGCTGGCATGAGCCAATCCTCGCAGCCCTCCTTGCGCTCCGTGGAAGTCGCCCACTTCGACGCCTTGCTCGAACGCCTCACCACCGAGCTGACCAGCACCGCCCATCTCTACGACGAGAGCGGCGCCTTCCCTCACGCCAACTTCAAGTTGCTGCACGAGCACGGCCTGCTCGCCCTCACCGTGCCCAAGACCCTGGGCGGCGGCGGGGCCAGCCTGTCCCAGGCACGCAAGGCGATCAGTGCGATTGCCAAGGGCGAGCCGTCCACTGCGCTGATCCTGGTGATGCAATACCTGCAACACACCCGCCTGCAAGACAGCAAGACCTGGCCCGCGCACCTGCGCAGGCAAGTGGCCGTAGACGCGGTGCGCAATGGCGCCTTGATCAACGCCCTGCGCGTCGAACCCGACCTCGGCACCCCGGCCCGTGGCGGGCTGCCGGCGACCACCGCCGTGCTCACCGCCGAGGGCTGGCGCATCAGCGGGCGCAAGATCTACTCCACCGGCAGCCACGGCCTGAGCTGGTTCAGCGTGTGGGCCCGCAGTGACGACGCCGACCCGCTGGTGGGCGCCTGGCTGGTGCCCAAGGCCAGCCCCGGCGTGAGCATCATCGACACCTGGGACCACCTGGGCATGCGCGCCACCTGTAGCCATGAAGTGGTGCTCGACAACGTGCTGGTGCCGCTGGACCACGCTGTCAGCGTCAGCCCCTGGAGTGCGCCGGCGCCAGAGTTGGACCCCGAGGGCTTCCTGTGGATGTCAGTGTTGTTGTCCTCGGTGTACGACGCCGTGGCCCAGGCCGCCCGGGACTGGCTGGTGAACTGGCTGGAGGAGCGCCAACCGTCCAACCTCGGTGCGGCGCTGTCGACCCTGCCACGCTTCCAGGAAACCGTTGGCCATATCGACACCCTGCTGTTTGCCAATCGCAGCCTGCTCGACGCTGCTGCCGAGGGCCACACCCCGGCCGCCAACGCCGCGCAATTGAAGTACCTGGTAACGAACAACGCGATCCGCGCCGTGGAGCTGGCCATCGAAGCCTCGGGCAACCCTGGCCTGTCGCGCCATAGCCCGCTGCAACGGCACTACCGCGACGTGTTGTGCAGCCGCGTGCATACCCCACAGAACGACGCGGTATTACAAGGTGTCGGCAAGGCCGCCTTCGCCCAACGCCACAAGGAGCGCACATGAGCCAGGTGATTATCGCCAGCCAGCTGGACGAGGATTACAACGAGGTGATCCGCCAGCGCCTGGCGTCGATCCATCCCGAAGCCCAGGTGATCGGGGTGCCCGTCGGGGTGCCCAGCGACCTGCCGCCCCAGGCGAATATCCTGCTGCTGCGCCCGATCAACGTGCGCGGCTACACCGCCCCGGACACTCCGCCACCCGGTTGGCCCTATGGCGCACAGTGGGTGCACCTGGTGTCGTCGGGCATCGACTTCTACCCGCAGTGGCTGTTCAACGGCCCTCCGGTGACGACATCGCGTGGCAGCGCCGCCGACAACCTGGCCGAATTCGCCCTGGCGGCGATCTTTGCCGCGTCCAAGCACCTGCCGGCCATCTGGGTCAAGGATGACCAGTGGCACTTCACCCCGCTGCGCCCGCTCAAGGGCACCACACTGGGCATCCTGGGGTTTGGAGCGATTGGCGAACGCCTGGCGCAGAAGGCCCTGGCCCTGGGCATCAGGGTGGTGGCGCTGCGTCAAAGCCCGGCGCCGTTCAGCGCAGGCGTGGAAGCCGCCAGGGACATCCACGACCTGTTCGCCAGAGCCGATCACCTGGTGGTGGCGGCGCCGCTGACCGAGGCCACGCGGCATATCATCAACCGCGACGTCCTCGCCAGCGCCAGGCCGGGGTTGCACCTGATCAACATCGCACGGGGTGGGTTGCTGGATCAGGAGGCGTTGCTGCAAGCGCTGGACAATGGGCAGGTTGGTTTGGCGTCGCTGGACGTGACCGAGCCGGAGCCATTGCCGCTGGGGCATCCGTTGTACACCCATCCGCGGGTAAGGCTGTCGCCGCACACCTCGGCGATTTCCACCCGCAGCAAGGAGGAAATCGCCGATACGTTCCTGGCGAACCTGGCGCGGTATGCTGCCAATGTTGAGCTGTACAACCGTGCCAATTGATCGCCGCTTACTTGATGCGGTAATGAAAGGTATTGCGCACCGCCGGCACCGCAACAGCCTTGCCATCGACGATCCTCGGCTGGTAACGGAAGGTATTCGCCGCCGCCAGTGATGGCCGCATGAACAGCGGATGGCAGCCGTCCAGCACCCTGGGGTTTTCCACGCGGCCCTGGGTGTTGACGGTGTACTCCACCGAACAATCGCCTTCGATGTTTTTGTCCAGGGCACGCTCGGGGTAGTCCGGCGCTTCCTTGCTCAAGGGCTGGTACTGGCGACTGTCGAACGCCGGTGCCGCAACCGGTGTCGCGGCCCGCGCTGTTTCAGCGGCCAGGCGCTGCTGGTCAGCACGCTGTTGTGCCTGCTCACGATTGTGCTGTTCAGTGGCCAGCCGTTGCTGCTCCTGCTGTTTTTCATCGACGCGTTTGCGCGCCAGGGCGGCCTTTTCGAGTTTGCGCGCCTGGATCTGCGGATCGAGCGTGGGCTTTACCGGTACGGGAACCGCGACGGGCTCCGGGGGTGTGACGGCCACCGGTTCAGGCGCTGGAGCTGGAGCTGGAGCTGTCGCCGCCGGCAGCATCACCAGTTGGGTATGCATCACCCTGGGGGCCTCCACTGGCGGTACTTCCGTGGACCAGCCAAGCATCAATGCGGCCAACACCCCCACATGCAGCGCCACCGCCAGGCTGGCCGCCAAACTGTTTCGCCAGAATCCGGAAGGCCTCCGGGAAGGCATCGTCAGCGTCGGACTGTGCATGATCATCGCCGTCATTGCGGGGCCTCGGTCACCAGCCCCAGGTTGCTCACCCCACCCTTCTGCAACACCGCCATGGCCGCGACCACACGGCCGTAACCGGCGTTATCGTCGGCGCGGATGTACACCTGGGTGTCGCTGCGCGCCGCCACCACCTGCATGACCTTGGCGCCCATTTCGTCGAGGGTCACGGCGCTGTCGGTCTGGTGCCGGGTGTCGAGTTCACCGCCGAGGTTCCAGTAGTAGCCGCCATCGGCCTTCACCGACAGCGTGAGGATCTGCTGGCGGGTGTCGGTGGCCAGTGCCTCGGCGGCGACCTTGGGCAGCTCGATCTTCACGCCCTGGGTGAGCATCGGTGCGGTGACCATGAAGATCACCAGCAGCACCAGCATCACGTCGATATAGGGCACCACGTTCATCTCGGCCTTGGGCCCGTGCTTGCGTTGCGGCCTTGCTAACATGAAATCGCTCCTGTTCAGGCGGCCACGGCCAGGTGGCTCGACGTGCCGCGCAGCGTGCGGTGCAGGCGTACTTGCAGTTCGTTGCCGAAGGCGTAGTAACGGGTGAGCAAGGTCTGGCCGCGTGCCGCAAAGCGGTTGTAGGCGATCACCGCCGGGATGGCCGCGAACAGGCCGATAGCCGTGGCGATCAGCGCTTCGGCGATGCCCGGCGCGACCGTCGACAGCGTGGCCTGCTGCACCTGGGACAGGCCGATGAACGAATTCATGATGCCCCATACGGTGCCGAACAGGCCGATGTAGGGGCTGACCGAACCCACTGTCGCGAGAAATTGCAGACCTTTTTCCAACTCGATTTCCTGCTCGGTGATCGCCACCTGCAAGGCGCGCTCGACACCGTCCAGCACCGCCGGGTCATGGCTGTGCAGGTGCTGGTATTCCTGAACGCCGGCGATAAAGATCGGCGCAATACCGCCCTCGCCCGCCTGCACGGTGTCGCGGTACAGCGGTTGCAAGTCCGGCGCAGCACGAAAGCGCTGCACAAAGCCATTCAACTGGCGCTCCAGGCGCCGCAGCACACTGCCGCGCTGGATGATCAGGTACCAACTGAGCAAGGAGGCCAGCAGCAAGGTGATCATCACCGCCTTGACCAACAGGCTGGCGTCGCTGATCAAGCCCCAGATCGTCATATGTTCCATCGTCGCGTGCATGGTGAAGCTCCTATTCGATAAAAAAGTGATGACCAGGTGATGACGGCTCAGGGCAACTTCAGCGCGCGAGTCACCTCGACCCAGGGCACCAACTTGAAGTTCTGGGCCTGCTCGGGCATGCGCTTGCGCCCGTCCTGCACCACCAGCATGCCTTGGCTCCACGGCCCGCCGAGGTTGAGGGCGGTGACTTCCAGGCCATCGGTTTCCGAGGCTCCATCGATCCCGGCCGGCGCATTCAGGCCGACGCGGAAGGCACCGTGGGTCGCGAACGGCGGCTCGGCATCCAGCACCAGGTAGCTGTCATTGCCCTGGCTGGAGATCACCAGGTAGTCGCGCTTGTCGCTCTGGTACAACGCCAGGCCCTCGACATCGGCGTGCAGCTGCGGGCCAACCTTGATCACGCTGGTGAGGGTGGCCGGCTGGTCGGCACGCGCATCCACCGCCCAGACACCGACGTCTTCTTCCCCGATAAACAGACGCTGGCGCTGGTCATCGGCCACGCAACCCTCGGGCTGGCTGTCGACCTTGAACTGGCGCACCAACTCGCCCTGCACACGACCATCCGGTGCGCTGAGGCGGTATTGCAGGAAGGTGCCGTCCTTGCCGTTGGCGATCGCGTAGATCTCGCCACTGGCGGGCTGGTACAGGCAGATACCGTAGATCTCCTTGAGCGGTGTCGGCACTTCACCGGCTTCGCGCAGTTCGCCGCTCTGGCGGTCAATGCTGAACAGGCTCAGGCTGTTGTGATCGCGATTGCTCGCCACGGCCAGGTCGACAGTCTGCGCGCCGAGCTTGAAGTCGGGGCGTACGTCGACATTGTTGAGACGGCCCACCGCCAGCTCCTGCAACAGCTTGCCGTCAAGGTCGTAGGCCAGCAGGCCCTGCTTCTTGTTGGTGCCGAGTACGCGGCTTTTTTCCGGTTGCGCGGGGTGAACCCAGATCGCCGGGTCATCCGCCGCGTCGCCCTGGCGACCGACCGGGTCGGTCTGGCGTACAGCGGCGACTTCCGGCAGTACCGGTCCAGCCGTCACGGGTTTGGCTTTCCAGTCGAGCCTGCCCTGGTAAAGCTTGCCATTGTCGTCATCGCGCACCAGCAGTTGCTGACCGTTGACGCTGAGTTGTTCCGGCTCCTTGAGGCCTGGCAGCGTCAGGCTCAATTGTTCGACCCAGCGCTTGCCGGTGTGCTGGAACAGGTGCAACTGGGCCGTCTTCGGATCGAGGGCGACCATCCCGCCCGGCACCAGCGCCATGGCGCCCGCTTCACGCCTGGGGTTGTCGAACAGCGCTACCGGCGTGCGCTTGACCTCGGCTTCCGGGTGGGCCGGGTAGGCCCACCAGCCGACGTTTTGTTCATTCACCACCAACTGATGGGTTGTGTCATCCACCTGGCAGAACTGCGCCGACGGCGGCAACGGCAGACCGCGTACACGCTGGGGTTCGCTGAGCAGTGTGGCGCCATTGCCCACCAGCCACTGCTCGCCCTTGCCCTCTTCACCCACCAGGAACACAAACAGGTGGGAGGCGCCGTCACGATAAAGGCACAGGCCGTTCACCGGGTAGTCGCGAGCGGGCAGGTACAGCGGTGTGCCAAAGGTTTTGGCGGACGTTTCAAGGTAGATCAGCACGGCTTGCTGGCGGTCGTTGTCGAGGCTGGCGACCAGTACCTGAGTACCGGCAGCGCGGGTGTCGAGGCTGCTGAAGTTGCCGTTGAAACGGGCGAGTTCGGTGCCTTTGGCGTCGAGCAGTTGCAGGCCGTTGCGGGTGCTGGCGGTGAGGCGCTCGGTGCTGCTCAGCACGGCCATGGCCTCGGCATTGAGGCTGGGTGCCCAAGGGGTCAGGGCCAGGTCCGTGGCCATTGCCGGCGCACAGAGGGTCAATGCCATTAGCAGGTACAGCCTGGAAATCTTCATGTACGGGTCAATCCGTCAAAAACAATGGAGACCCAATGTGGGAGGGGGCTTGCCCCCGATAGCAGTGTGTCAGTCAACACAGATGCCAGCTGGGCCACAGCCATCGGGGGCTTGCCCCCTCCCACATTGGAATGGAGGTGTGGGTTAGAAGTGGGTGAAGGTCAGGCCCAGCTTGTAGGTCGTGCCGTACTCTTCGTATTGGCCGTTGTAGCTGCGGTGGCCGGTGTAGACGAAGTACGACTCATCGGTGAGGTTCTGCGCTTCGAAGCTGACCTGCAGGTTCTTGGTCAGCGAGTAGCGCGCGCTGAAGTCGACAAAGGTCTGCGCGTCCACATGCAGGTCGTGGGCCTTGTCGTTGATCGACGCCAGCTCAAAGAGGTAGGCCGATTTGTAGTTGGCCGACAGGCGCAGGCTGAGCGTGTCGTCTTCCCAACCGAGCATCAGGTTGCCGACGGTGTCGGACTGGTTGGGCAGGCTGATGTGGCGCTTGCGGTTCGTGCCGCTGGCACCGTCGAAACCTTCGATGTCGGCGCTGGAGCGGCTGAACGTAGTGTTGGCGCCGATCAGCAGGCCGTTCCACGGCGCGGGCAGCCAGTCGAATTTCTGTGAGTAGGCCAACTCCAGGCCGTAGAGCCTGGCGCTGTCGCCGTTGGCGTAGGTGTGGGCCTCGGCGAAGTTGGTCCAGGCGCCGGTGCCGGCCAGGTCGGTGTTGTAGACGAAGTTCTTGATGTCCTTGTAGAACACGAACGCCGAGACGGTGCCGGCGCGGCCCATGAAGTGCTCGATGCCCAGGTCCAGGTTGCTCGATTCCAGGGGCTTGAGGTCCGGGTTGCCGAAGGTGGCTTCGTCATCATCGATCACAAACCCCGGCGCCAACTGGCCAAAGGTCGGGCGGACCACGGATTTGGTCCAGGCCGCGCGCACCTGGGTGTTCTTGTCGATCTGGTAGCGCGCATGCAGGCCCGGCAGCCAATGGTGATAGCGACGCTGGGTGTCGGTCGGGGTGAACACGCCATCGGTGGCGCCGGTGCCCTTGGCTTCGAACTCGGTGCCTTCGTAGCGCAGGCCAGCGATGAAGCGCCAGTCGTCGATGTCGACGGTGTTCATCAGGTAGCCGGCGTTGATGTCTTCGCGAATGGTGAAGTCGTTGACCCGGGATTCGGTCTCGTCGTAGAAGTCCGCCGGGTTGAGGCCGCCTATCAGCTGCTTGATCGCGCTGGGGCTGATGCCGGGGCCGTAGCTGCCCAGGCGGTAGTCGACAGTGCCCTTCTGGAACTGGCTGAGATTGAGCTGGTCGGCAGTGAAGCCGAGGGTGTCGAAGTCTTTGTAGACCCAGGCCTCCAGGTCGTTGTCCTTGTTACGGCGGCTGACCTTGCCGCCAAATTTGACCTGGGACGCATAGCCGTTCAGGTCGTAGTCGCGGGCCAGGTCCAGGCGCAGGTTTTTCTCGGTGTCCTGGGTGTTCTGTTTTTCCCAGTCGACTTTGTCGAGGCTGAAGTTGCGCGCGTCGTAGAAGGCGCTGCCGATGATCGGGCGTGGCTTGTCCTTGTCATGGAAACCACTGTTGGCAAAGTCGCCGCCGTCAAAGGTGGCACCGGCGATGTGCGCCGGGCTGTCTTCGCTGGATTGGCTGAAGCCGGCCTGGCCGCTCAGGGTCCACAGGCCGAGCATGCGTTCGCCGCCGAATACGTAGGACTGGATTTCCTGGGTCTCTTCGCGGTTCTTCAGCTTGCGCTTGCCCTCGGCATCGCCCAGTTGGCCGGGGGCCTGCGGGTCGGCGAATTCGAGGCTGGTGGAGTTGCGGGTTTCGGTGTCTTTGTAGCGGCTGTAGAGAGTGCGCAGGTAGTAGCTGCTGAAGTCGTCGGGCTTGTAATCGAAGTTCAGGCCGCCACCGGCCCGTTCGCGGCTGATGTCGTAGTCACGCTGTTCGAACTCGTTGAGCCGGGCGCCGTCGGTGAAGTCCCAGGCGCCGCCGGTCTCGACGTTGTCCGAGCCGAAGTCGCGCTTCTGCCAGCTCAGCGCGGCGGCGACGCCGAAGTTGTCGATGCCGTCGCCGAGGCTGAAACGGTTGCTGGCCGCGCCGGAGAATTTGGGGCTGGTCTGGCTCGTGTTCTTGTCGTAGCTGGCCTCGGTGCTGCCGGTGTAGAACAGGCCCTTGTGGTCGAAGGCCGACAGGCTTTGCACATCGACGGTGCCGCCAAGGGAGTTGGCGTCCATGTCCGGGGTGAGGGTCTTGATCACCGACAGCGACTGCACCAATTCCGCGGGCAGCACGTCGAGGGCCACGGCGCGGCGGGCGCTCTCCGGGGCAGGCACCAGGGTGCCGTTGATGGTCACGCTGTTGAGGTCCGGGCCCAGGCCACGCACGCTGACGAAGCGCCCTTCGCCCTGGTCGCGCTCCACGCTGATACCCGGCAAGCGCTGCGCCGCTTCGGCGACGTTTTCATCCGGTAGCTGGGCCACGCCGTCGGCATGCACCACGCTCTTGATGCTGTCGGAATTGCGTTGCTCCTTGAGCGCCTGGTCGATGGCCGCTGCCTGGCCGACCACTTCGACGTGCTCAGTGTTGGCCGCCTCGGCCGCGTTGAGCCGCTCACTGGCAATCGCCAGGGCCAAGGCAGTTAGCGTAAAGCTGACGAGCCCGGTGCGCTTGTACATGCAATCCTCCCCAAGAGTCCGTTGGCGCCAGGCAAGAGGCCCGGCAACTGGGAGGGCACGCTAGGGGTGTGGGATGACGGTTCTGTGACAGGGTGTGGTGGGAAGGCCCGTAAACCGTGGGTTTGAGCAGGATCCTGAGTTGGAATGAGCTGAAATGACCTGTGAAGATCAACTGTGGCAGGAGGCTTGCCCCCAATAGCGGTGGGTCAGCCCCTGGTTTCTCACTGACGCACCGCTATCGGGGGCAAGCCCCCTCCCACATTTTCTGCTTTTCATTGTCGGCGGGATGAGCTGATTCGACCCTCCCCTACCGTCATGCAACCGTCACATCCATCTGCTGTGCTGGCGCCCACGACTGAACCTTGCAAGGACTCGCGGCCATGTTTTCCGTGCTCAAACCCCACCGCTGGAAACTCTCCCTGCTGCTGATCGCGGCCAACCTGGGGCTGATCCTGCACCTGGCCTGCGGCGAGTTGAAAAGCGTCAGCGAGTGGGCATGGCTGGATATCTTCGGCGAAGGCGGTTCCGCCCTGCTCGCCCTGGTCTGGCTGGGGCTGGTGCTGAAAAGCCGACCGGCCGGGCGCGTGACCAATTACCTGGCGCTGGGCCTGTCATGCATCTTCTTCTCCTGGTGGATCGACAGCCTCGACGAATTCATCCGCCTGCCCGACAGCATCACCTGGGACCACTGGCTGGAGTCCGGGCCGATGCCGGTGGGCATGATCCTGCTGACCATCGGCATCTACCACTGGCACCGCGAACAACTGGCGATCAGCGCACAGATGGAGAAACGCGAACGGTTGTTCCGCGAGCATCGGCTGTTCGACAAACTCACGCCTCTGGCCGGCGCCGACTACCTCAAGCGCCAGTTGGCCGACAGCCTGCAAGACAGCCAGACCCAGCAGCAACCGCTGTCCCTGCTGGCCCTGGACCTGGATCACTTCGCCGCCATCAACCAGGCCTACGGGCATGCCGAAGGCGATGCGGTGTTGCAGGCCCTCAGCCATTTGCTGTTGCTCAACCTGCGTCGCCAGGACCTGCTGTGCCGCCTGGCCGGCGACCGTTTTGTGGTGCTGCTGCCCAACACCGGTGAGCGCCAGGCCAAGGAGCTGGCGCTGGAGTTGCAGCAGGCGGTGCGCGGCCTCGCACACAAGACCCGGCTGCACGGGGAACGCCTGCAACTGGTAGCGACCACCGCCGTGGTCATGGCCCTGGACGAGCCGCCCCAGGACTTGCTCAAACGCCTCAACTTGGCGCTGGCCAGGGCCAAGCAACCCCTGGCGAAAAGTGCCTGAGATGGCCGTGAAAACCAGTTGGTATGAAGCCGACAGCCGCTTCATACCAGGGCACTACCAACCCGCCACGCTGATCGACCTGGCCTTGTCCCGGGACATCGACAGCCATCGCCTGCTGCGCGGCACGGGACTGTTTCACGAGGACATCCTGGCCGGCACGGCGCGGTTGAGCCCGCAGCAGTTTTTCGGGTTGATCGGCAACAGTCGCAAATTGCTCGACGCCGACGACAGCAGCTTTCTGTTAGGCCAGCGACTCCTGCCCGGTTATTACGGCGCGGCCAGCCATGCCCTGGGCCATGCGCAGAACCTGCACCAGGCCCTGGAGATCCTGATCCAGCAACAGGTGCTGCTCAGCCCGCTGGTCACCTTGCACCTGGAACTGGATGCGCACCATGCCTACCTGTACTGGCGGGACAGTTGCGGCGCCGGCGAGCATTGGCGGTTTTTACTGGAAGCCAGCATGACCTCGCTGGTTGCCATGAGCCAGTGGCTCAGTGGCGAGCGCTTGCCGTGGGTGTGCTGTTTCAGTCATGCCGAACCGCGCTACATTGAGCAGTATTGGGTGCACCTGGGCGAAGAGACGCGCTTCGAACGGCCGCTGGATATGCTGAGCATCCCCCGTGAGTACCTCACCCGCGCGTGGCCGGGCGCCTCGGCCACCGCCGGCCAGGTCGCACGCCAGCAGGCCCGCGAACAGATCGAACAGCTGGGCTTTGCCAGCAGCTTTCTCGACTGCCTCTACGACTACCTGCGCGAACAGGTGCGGCAACCGCCCAGCCTGGAACAGGCCGCGCAGGCCTTCGCCATGAGCCCGGCGACCCTCAAGCGCAAGTTGCACAAGCATGACACCGGGTTTCAGCAACAGGTGGACCGCGTGCGCAAGCAGGTGGCGCTGCACCTGTATCAGGTCAAGGGCTATAGCAATGATGAAGTGGCGGCGTACCTGAACTTCAACGATGCGGCGAACTTCCGTCGTTCGTTCAAACGCTGGACCGGCAGTACGCCCAACCTGATCCGTCAGCTGTTCAACAGCCGCTAGCCAGGCGTTCGCGCAGGAACTCCACCAGCGCCTGCACCGGCCGCGAGCTTTGCCGGTGCTGGGGGTACACCGCCGACAGTGTCAGGTCTTCGGGGGCGAACTCATCCAGCACCGTGACCAGGCGGCCATCCTTCAACGCCTCGCCGACGATAAAGGTCGGCAGGTAGGTCACGCCCAGGCCGGCGATGGCGGTATCGCGCAGCAGGTCGCCATTGTTCACGCGCATGCGCCCACTCACGCTCAGCGCCTGCAACTTGCCCTTGAAGCGCCACTGCACCTGGCGGCCATGGCCGTAGGGCAGGCAATCGTGGTCGGCGAGGTCGTCGGGTTTCTGCGGCGTGCCGCGCACGGCCAGGTAGCCGGGGCTGGCGCAATACACCCGGGGGATGCTGGCGATACGCCGAGCGATCAGGGTGGAATCTTCCAGGGTGCCGATGCGCAAGACCAGGTCGTAGCCTTCGCCGATCAGGTCCACGGGGCGGTCGCTCAAGTCGACCTCCACCGCCACCTGGGGATGGCGCTGCAGGAACAACGGCAACAGACAACCCAGATGGGCCATGGCAAACGACAACGGCGCGCTGAGGCGAATGGTGCCGCGCGGTTCGCTGTTCTGGCCGGCAATGCCCTGCTCCACTTGCTCGACTTCACTGAGCAGGCGCAAGGCGGATTCGTAGTAACTCTGGCCGAGTGGCGTGACATCCAGGCGGCGGGTGGAGCGATTGAGCAGGCGTACGCCAAGGCGATCTTCCAGCTGGATCAGGCGGCGGCTGACGAATTGCTTGGACAGGCCCAACTGTTCGGCGGCGGCGGTGAAGCTGCCGGATTCCATGACTTGGCAGAACAGGCGCATGTCTTCGAAGGGGTTCATTGTCGCTTCTCGGTGGACATTTGGTGTTTTTTATAACGGGTATGTCGCCACACCACAAATCAAATGTGGGAGGGGCGGTGCGACGATTCGACTTGCCCCCGATGGCAGTGTGACTGACACACCGCTATCGGGGGCAAGTCGAATCGTCGCACCGCCCCTCCCACAGGGATCACCTACAGACTTGAGAGCCAGTTACTTGGTAAACGCCGAGTAGCTGTTCATCAGGTTGCGGTAGTTGGGGATGCGTGGCGACAGCAGGTTGGCCAGGCCTTCCATGTCGTTGCGCCAGTCGCGCTGCAGTTCGCAAGCCACGGCAAACCAGTTCACCAGTTGCGCACCAGCGGCAGTCATGCGCGCCCAGGCGGCTTGTTGTACGGTTTCGTTGAAGGTGCCCGACGCGTCAGTGACCACGAACACCTCAAAGCCTTCCTCCAGGGCGCACAAGGTCGGGAACGCGACGCACACGTCCGTCACCACACCGGCAATGATGATCTGCTTGCGGCCGGTGGCCTTGACGGCCTTCACGAAGTCTTCGTTGTCCCAGGCATTGATCTGGCCAGGGCGGGCGATGTACGGCGCGTCCGGGAAGAGTGCCTTGAGTTCGGGCACCAGTGGACCGTTGGGACCGCTTTCGAAGCTGGTGGTGAGGATGGTCGGCAGGTTGAAGAACTTCGCCACATCGGCCAAGGCCAGGACGTTGTTCTTGAATTCGTTGGGGGAGAAATCCTGCACCAGGGAAATCAGGCCAGTCTGGTGGTCGACCAACAGTACAACGGCGTCATCTTTGTTCAAACGAGGGCTAGCCATGGTTCAACTCCTTACGGGGGGATGGGTAATCAAAACGCAAAACACGAGCAGCCGAACGCACCCCAGAAACCCTGGAAGTCGCTGACCGGCACGCTGGAATGGCGGGCTTTTTCGTGGCTGTGGGCATGCACGCCGCACGGGCCGCTGCACTGGTGCACCTGCGCCTGCAACGGCGAGCCTGGACGCCAGTGCCCTGGCACCTTGACCACCGGCGACCAATCCGGCAGTACCGGCACGCGCGGGGGTGCGAAGTCTTCGAAGTCACCGGCACCGTAGACCACCTTGCCGCCGACCACGGTCAGGACCGACTCGATCCACTTGATGGCTTCCTCATCGACACTGAAGAAGTCCGCCGACAGCGCCGCCACGTCCGCCAACTGCCCGACCTTGATCTGGCCCTTCTTGCCCTGCTCGGACGAGAACCAGGCGCTGCCGTGGGTGAACAGTTCCAGCGCGGTCAGGCGCGGCAGGCCTTCGGCATGCAGTTCCAGGCCACCGACGGTGCGGCCGCTGACCATCCAGTACAGCGAGGTCCACGGGTTGTAGCTCGATACCCGCGTCGCATCGGTGCCCGCGCCCACCGGCACGCCTTCGGCCAGCATGCGCTTGATCGGTGGCGTGGCTTCGGCGGCCTTGGCGCCGTAGCGCTCGACAAAATATTCGCCCTGGAACGCCATGCGGTCCTGGATCGCAATACCGCCACCCAGGGCACGTACACGCTCGATATTTCTCGGGGTAATGGTTTCGGCGTGGTCAAAAAACCACGGCAGGCCATTGAACGGAATGTCGCGGTTGACCTTCTCGAACACGTCGAGCATGCGCGAGATGGACTCGTCATAGGTGGCGTGCAAACGGAACGGCCAGCGCTGTTCAACCAGGTGGCGCACCACCGGCTCCAGTTCCTGCTCCATGGTCAGCGGCAGGTCGGGACGCGGTTCCAGGAAATCTTCGAAGTCGGCGGCCGAGAACACCAGCATTTCGCCAGCGCCGTTGTGGCGCAGGTAGTCGTCGCCCTGGTGCAGGGTGACGCTGCCGGTCCAGTTCTTGAAGTCGCTGAGTTCTTCCTTGGGCTTCTGGGTGAACAGGTTGTAGGCGATACGCACCGTCAACTGTTGGTCCTTGGCCAGTTGCTCGATCACTGCGTAGTCATCGGGGTAGTTCTGGAAGCCGCCGCCGGCGTCGATGGCACTGGTGAGGCCCAGGCGATTGAGTTCACGCATGAACTGGCGGGTGGAGTTGACCTGGTATTCCAACGGCAGTTTCGGGCCCTTGGCCAGGGTCGAGTACAGAATCATCGCGTTCGGCCGCGCCACCAGCATGCCGGTGGGGTTGCCGTTGCTGTCACGCACGATCTCGCCACCCGGCGGGTTCGGCGTGTCCTTGGTATAGCCGGCCACACGCAGCGCTGCGCGGTTGAGCAAGGCGCGGTCGTACAGGTGCAGCACGAACACCGGCGTATCGGGCGCGGCCTGGTTCAACTCTTCCAGGGTCGGCATGCGTTTTTCGGCGAACTGGAATTCGTTCCAGCCCCCCACCACGCGCACCCATTGCGGGGTCGGCGTGCGGTCGGCCTGGTCCTTGAGCATGCGCAGGGCATCGGCCAGGGACGGCACGCCTTCCCAGCGCAGCTCGAGGTTGTAGTTCAAGCCGCCACGGATCAGGTGCAGGTGCGAGTCATTGAGGCCGGGGATGACGGTGCGGCCCTTGAGGTCGATGACCTGGGTACCACTGCCGCGCAGGGCCATGGCTTCACCGTCGGTGCCCACGGCGACAAACCGCCCCTCACGGATGGCGACGGCCGTGGCGCGCGGGTTTTCACGGTCCACGGTGTGGAACTGGCCATTGAACAGAATCAGGTCGGCGTTCATAGGGTTTCCTTTACAGAGGCTTCGAGCCAGGGAGCGAACAGGCGGGTGGCCGCCGGCATCAGCAGGTAGGCCACCAGCACGACGATGGTCACGGTTACCAGAAACGTGGCGACCACGTAGTTGGAGAGAAACGGGTGCAGGCGCAGCACCGGGGCCCATACGATCGGCACCAGCAGGGTCAGCGGCAGGATCACGCACAGGGTGACCACCGCCTGCTTCCAGCGCGGCGGCTTGGCGGCGTTTGGGGTTTCGGGGTTGAACCAGAATTCGTTGACCCCATTGATTTCGGTGTTGTCACCGTCGGCGAGCATGGGCGCGGCTTCGGCGATCAGGGTTTTGCGCTCGGGGGAGTCGAGCCAGGTTTGCAGGTCATCGGTGGAACGGTAGCGCAACACACAGGTGAACAGCGCCAGGTTGCCCTGTTTGCCGCGTACCACGTCGACACCGAGGTGGCCGGCACGGGCGCCGGCGATACGCACGATGCGGCGCAGCCAGGCTTCGTAGTCAGCCTCCAGGCCGGGTTTGATGAGGTGCTTGACCACCAGGGTGACGACTTCGTCGGGGCCTGGTTTTGTGGTTGGGTCCATGGGGTATCCCTCTGCCGTGAAGATTCAGCGATGAGGGAGTTTGAGGGGGGATGGGGTGGGGAAAATTGGATGTACGTGCTGTTTGGGGGGGGTTGTGCTGAGTACATATCCGTTATTTGGGTGATGGCGGATATTGGTTCCGCCCTTACGGCGGGTCACTTTTGAAAAGAGCCCAAAAGTAACCAAAAGGCTCTTGCCCCAACACTCGGCACCTCGCCTAGGCTCGGTGTGCCCGTAATCCGACAGGGATTCCGGCCAGCGTGTTTGATGGGGCGCCTAACATCAAAATCAAAAGCAGATCAAAAGCCAGAGCCAGAGCCAGAGCCAGAGCCAGAGCCAGAGCCAGAGCCAGAGCCAGAGCAAACCACCCTTCAACTGATACATGAAGATCAACCTGTGGGAGGGGGCTTGCCCCCGATGGCGGTGTGTCAGCCAACTCATCAGTGACTGACCCACTGCCATCGGGGGCAAGCCCCCTCCCACACTTTGACCGAGTACCGGCCATACAATCCGGTCGGCTCTAAGGTCGCCGCGCTCTTGCTTTTGATCTTGGGCGCCCCGTCAAACACGCTGGCCGGAGTGAGGGCATGCCGAGCCTAAGCGAGGCACCGAGTGTTGGGGCGAAGGCCTTTTGCTTACTTTTGGCTGGGCCGGCTTCCGGCCTTTCCAAAAGTGAGCCGCTGTAAGAGCGGAACCATAGGTGGCCGTTACCGAAGCAACGGATATGTACACAACACGACACCACCCCGCCATCACCCCGGCACCGGAATCACCCGCAACCCCCTCACCGACTTATAGGAAAAACTTGAATAAATCTCCTTGACGCAAGGCAACGTCTGCAACACCTCCCGCGCAAACTCCCCAAACGACTCCAGATCCCTCGCCACCACTTCCAACAAAAAATCATACCGCCCCGACACGTTATGGCACGCCACGATCTCGGGAATCGCCAACAACCGCTGCTCGAATGCCCGGGCAATTTCCTGGGTATGACTCTCCATCATGATGCTGACAAACGCCGTCACCCCATACCCCAGCGCCTTGGGCGAGAGAATCGCCTGGTACCCGCTGATCACCCCGCTCTCCTCCAGGTTGCGCACCCGGCGCCAACAGGGCGAGGTCGTCAGGGAGACGCGGTCGGCCAATTCAGCCACCGTGAGGCGGGCATTGCCTTGCAGCGCGTTTAAAAGCGCTTTATCGGTGCGATCCAGACGGATGGGCATAACGTGCCTCTATTCGTTATTTTTATGAGGTTTTTATCCCGGGACGCGGGAATTACCGGCAAATATTGCAAAGTTCATCTCTGGTTATGAGCATAGCATTGTAGGAAATAAGGAGTGTCCGACATGAACAATAAACACAATGCATTCGGCTTTTCCACCCGCGCCATCCACCACGGCTACGACCCCAAGGACCACCACGGCGCGCTCGTCCCGCCGATTTATCTGTCGGCCACCTTTGCCTTCCCCACCGCCGAATACGGCGCCGCCTGTTTTGCCGGCGAAGCCAGCGGCCACTTCTATACGCGCATTTCCAACCCGACCCTGGCGCTGCTGGAGTCACGCATGGCGACCCTGGAAAACGGCGAGGCGGCGGTGGCCTTCAGTTCCGGGATGGGGGCGATTGCCGCGACGTTCTGGACCCTGCTACGCCCCGGCGACGAGGTGATCGTCAGCCAGACGCTGTACGGTTGTACCTTCGCCCTGCTGCACCACGGCATCGGCGAGTTCGGCATCAAGGTGCGGCATGTCGACCTCACGGACCTGGCGGCCCTGCAAGCCGCGCTCAGCCCCGCAACGCGCATGATCTACTGCGAAACCCCGGCCAACCCCAACCTGCGACTGGTAGATATCGCCGCCGTCGCCACCCTCGCCCACCACCAGCCCAATGTCACCGTGGTGGTCGACAACACCTACTGCACGCCCTACCTGCAACGCCCCCTGGAACTGGGCGCCGATGTGGTGGTGCATTCGGCCACCAAATACCTCAGCGGCCACGGCGATATCACCGCGGGCATTGCCGTGAGCAGCCAGGCGCTGGCCCAGCGTATTCGCCTGCAAGGCCTCAAGGACCTGACCGGCGCCGTCATGTCGCCCCAGGATGCCTCGCTGTTGATGCGCGGCCTCAAGACTCTGGCCCTGCGCATGGACCGCCACTGCAGCAACGCCCAGGCCGTGGCCGAAGCCTTGCAGGCGCACCCGGCCGTGGAGCGCGTGACTTACCCGGGCCTGCGTTCTTTCCCTCAATACGAACTGGCGACACGCCAGATGAAAATGCCCGGTGGCATGATCGCCTTCGAACTCAAGGGCGGGATCGAAACCGGCCGGCGCTTCATGAATGCACTCAAGCTGTTTACCCGCGCGGTCAGCCTGGGCGACGCCGAATCACTGGCCCAGCACCCGGCGAGCATGACCCACTCCACCTACACCCCGGAAGAGCGGGCCGCACACGGCATCAGCGAGGGGTTGGTGCGCTTGTCGGTGGGGCTTGAAGACATCGCCGACCTGCTGGCGGATGTACAGCAGGCACTGGCCAAATGCACGCGCACGCTGCAACGTCCTTCCAGGCTCGTGAGTCTTTAAATCCGATTTTTTAAGATTGGATCCCCTTCCCGCCGCCAGGCTGTACTAGCATAGGTTCCGGCGGGAAGGACTATCACGGTAGGTTATTCGCATTGGCTTGCATCTTAATCCCCGCTGCTATAAGGCCGAATACCTGCACGCCTCATGGATGAATTGATGAACTCACAGTTGTTTCCGCATATTGGCAAGGTCATCGCCAGCACCGGCAGCCGCCATTTTCCGCGCATGCTGCATGACCTGATCCTCACCCAACTGGCCGTGGACGCCACCCATATCACGCAACTGCAGGTGAGTGCCGAAGGGCAGGTCCGGCGCAAGATCAGCCCGGTCTACACCGACTCGGTAGAAGCCTTGGGCGAAGAGCAACCTGCCGCACAATTGCACCTCACCCGCCGCCGCGACGACGTGCGCTATGTGTTGTCGGTGTATCGCTCACACCAGTCCGAAAATTTCTCGCCGCAGGAGCGCAGCATGCTGCAGGACTTCTCCACCCTGCTGCTGCCCATGGTCGAAAAACACATCGCCGCGATCCAGCCTTGCCGCCAGGACAGCGAGCCGGTGACCGCGGAAAACCAGGGCCTCGAAACCCTGCGCCGGCGCATCGAGGAACGCCTGGTGCAATCGGGGCTGACCCTCTCCAACCGTGAACTCGAAGTGTGCGTCGGCCTGCTGGCCGGGCGCACGGCGCCGGAGCTGGCGGAGCAATTGGCATTGAAGGTCAACACCATCGAGAGTTACCTCAAACGTGCGGCGATCAAGCTGGGGATCAGCGGGCGGCATTCGTTGTTGCGGTGGATGTATGCCACCGAGGAAAGTACGGGGCTTTAAGCTCACACCGATCAAAATGTGGGAGGGGGCTTGCCCCCGATGGCGGTGGGTCAGCAACCGAAATTGTGGCTGATACACAGCAATCGGGGGCAAGCCCCCTCCCACATTGGGTTCTCATTGACAAGCAGGACTCAATCCCTTGCCAAGGCCTCGATCGGATCGAGCCGCGCCGCATTCCGCGCCGGCACAAAGCCAAACACGATGCCGATCAATGTCGAACAGGCAAACGCGGTCAGAATCGAGCCCAGGGAAAACACCATCTCCCATTCCTTCACGAACACTGAAAACAAAAAGCCCAGGGCATAGGACAGCGAGATTCCGATCAGCCCACCGATCAAACACACCATCACCGCCTCCACCAGGAACTGCTGGCGAATGTCCGATTGCCGGGCGCCTACCGCCATGCGAATACCGATCTCGCGGGTACGCTCGGTCACCGACACCAGCATGATGTTCATCACCCCGATACCGCCCACCAGCAGCGAAATCACCGCGATCAACGACAGCAACAGCGCCAGGGAGCGACTGGTTTTCTGCACCGTCTGCATGATGCTGTCGAGGTTGTTGGTGAAGAAATCCTTGGTGCCGTGACGTTGCAGCATCAGCTTGTTGACGTTGTCTTCCACCACCTTGCTTGGCTGACCGTCCTTGATGCGCACGGTGATACTGTCCAGATGGCGCTGCCCCAACAGGCGCCCCGCCGCCGTTTCATAGGGCACCCACACATTCAATGCCTTGCTGGCGGCGAACATGTTTTTATTGTCGGCCGTCACGCCGATCACCGTGCACGGCAGGTTACCCACCAGGATCACTTGGCCCAGCGGGTCGACGTTCGGCCCGAACAGGCGATGGCGGGTGTTGTGGTCGATCACCACCACTTGGGCCTGGCGCCGTGCGTCGCTTTCGCTGAAGGCGATGCCGGCTTCAAGCTTCAGGCCCTTGACCTTGAAATAGCGGTCACTCACACCGTTGACCTGCGCATCCAGGTCGATATTGCCAAAGCGCAGCAACAGGTTGCGGCCCACCACCGGCGTGGCGCTGTCGACGTAATACAGCTGGTTCAACGCGTCGACATCCGAGGGCATCAACGTCTCGATGGCCGAGGCGCGGCTGTCACCGAAACTGGTGCCGGAAAAGATATCGATGGTGTTGCTGCCGATCGCCTGGATGTCCTTGAGAACATAACGCTTGGCACCTTCGCCGATGGCCGAGATCGACACCACCGAGGTAATACCGATGACGATACCGAGCATGGTCAGCAAGGTGCGCATGCGATGGGACACCAGCGCGACCCAGGCCATGTTGAACGCTTCCTTGAACAACCCCAGGCTCGCCACCAGACGCCTGGCGCCATTGCGCCTGGGTTCGATGGGCGTTTCGCCGGGCAGCGCCAGGCCGACACTGTCGTTGGCCTTGTCGCTGACAATCTCGCCATCGCACACCTCGACGATGCGCTGGGCGTTCGCCGCGACCTTGGGGTCGTGCGTCACGATAATCACCGTGTGCCCGGCGGCGTGCAGCTCAGCGAGGATACGCATGACCTCCTTGCCGCTGTGGGTGTCGAGGGCGCCGGTGGGTTCGTCGGCCAGGATCACTTCACCGCCGTTCATCAACGCACGGGCAATACTCACCCGCTGCTGCTGCCCGCCCGACAGCTGGCTGGGACGATGGGTGGTGTGGCTGGCCAAGCCCAGGCGGGCCAGCAACTCCCGCGCACGGCTATGGCGCGCGGTCTCCGGCGTACCGGCATAGATCGCCGGCATCTCCACGTTGTGCAACGCGCTCAAGTGCGCCAGCAAGTGGTAGCGCTGGAAGATAAAACCGAAGTAGTCACGGCGCAGTTCGGCCAATTGCTCGTCGCCCAATGAGCGGGTTTCGATGCCATTGATCTTGTAGCTGCCGGCCGTGGCGTAATCCAGGCCGCCGAGGATGTTCATCAGGGTGGACTTACCCGAGCCCGAGGCGCCGATGATCGCGACCATTTCCCCGGCGTGAATCGTCAGGTCGATGCCCTTGAGCGCAATGAACTCACGCTCGCCGGCCATGAAGCTGCGGGTGATGCCCTTGAGTTCCAACAGTGGCTGGGTCATCCGTCAGTTCCCCGCCACAGCCGGCGTGGCTTCGCCGATCACCACTTTGTCACCTTCGGCCAGGCCTTCGAGGATCTGCACCTTGACGTTGTTGTTGATCCCGGTCTTCACATCCCGTGACACAGCCTTGCCCTTGGCATCCAGCACCCGCAGCGGGTAGCTGCCATCGTTGTTGCGCGCACCGAGCGCCGCCACCGGCACCATCAACGCGGCCTGGGCGGTGTCGAGCACGATACGCACCTGGGCGGTCATGGCGATACGCAGGCGGTGATCGGGGTTGGGCACGTCGAACAGCGCGTTATAGAACACCGCGGTGTTCTGCTTTGGCGTACCGGCGGTCTGGGTTTCCAGGAAATTCTGCGGCGCCGGCTCGGTGCCGCGCAGCTTGGCGTAGTAGCGCTTGTCGGCCTCGCCGAGGATGGTGAAGTACACCTGCTGGCCGGGGCTGATGTGGATCACATCCGCCTCGGAGACCTGGGCCTTGACAGTCATGGTGTCCAGGTCCGCCAATTTGAGCAGTACCGGCGCCAGTTGGCTGGCGATCACGGTCTGGCCTTCCTGGGTGACAATGCCCACCACATCGCCGTCGATGGGCGCGACGATGCGGGTGTAGGCCAGGTTGACCTTGGCGGTGTCGATCTGGATGTGCGCGCTTTTGATCTGCGCATCCAGGGACAGCAGGTTGGCCTGTTGCACCTGGAAGTTGGACTCGGCGTCTTCGAAGTCCTGACGGGATACCGACTCGTCGATCTGCAGGCCTTTATAGCGCTCGTACACGGACTTGGCCTGCTTGAGCTGGGCCGCCGTGGCGCGGCGTTGGGCCTGAAGGTTTTCTTCGTCGACCTGGGCCTTGCGCAGGGTGTTTTGCAGGACCAGTGGGTCGATTTCGGCGAGCCATTGACCCTTTTTCACTTTGTCGCCGACCTTTACTTTCAGGGACTTCAATTGGCCGGAGACTTGGGCGCCCACGTCGACCTGTTTGATGCCTTCGAGCAAGCCGGTGGCCAGCACGGCGTTTTCGATGTCACCGCGTTGAGCGGTGGCTGTGAGGTATTGGGGGGCGTCGGCGGGGGCCTGGACCGTGTAGATGATCAGGCCGATGGCGACTGTGATTACTGTGAGCATTCCTAGTTTGCGTAACTTTGACTTTTCCATGGGTGGCCTTTGATCGAGTACATATCCGTTATTTAGGTAACGGCCGCTTAGGGTTCCGCCCTTACGGCGGCTCACTTTTGAAAAGCGCAAAAGTAAGCAAAACGCTCTTGCCCCAACACTCGGGCTCGGTGTGCCCGAACGAAGATCAGCGTGGTTTTACGGGGCGTCTGGGATCAAACGCCAGATCACCAGCAGATCAAAAGCAGGCTGATATCTACCTGATGTATGGAGATCAAACTGTGGGAGGGGGCTTGCCCCCGATTGCAGTGGGACAGCCACAGATGCATCAACTGACACACCGCCATCGGGGGCAAGCCCCCTCCCACATTTGAGCCGCGCTCGACAAACACAATACCGGTCGGCCCTGAGGCCGCCGGGCTAGCCGTTACCGAAGCAACGGATATGTACACCGACAATCCACTCACGAAACCACCTCCCCAACCACCACGCCCCCCAGCCACCACCGTGCCAACCCCGCCACATTCGGCGCCTTGAGCAACGTAAAGTGATTCCCCCCGCCATACCAAACCTGCAACCCACTCCCCTGTCGCCGCCACCCCTCGACCATCATCCCCTGCTCCCGCTGATTCCCCGCCGCATCCAGCGCCGGATCCTCAGCCAACACCAACCGCACCACGCCCTTGAACCGCGCACCAGGCCGATACGCCGTACGCAACGCCGCCGCATAAGTGCGCGCCGGCCCCTCCATCGCATCCACCGCAGAACGCCCCGGCAACAATCCCACCCCGACCATGCCGGCATGTAACCGCTGCCGCTGCGCCTCCTCATCACACGCGGCAAAATCTCCAGGATCAATTCCCAGCGACCTGCCCGCCGACAACTGCATCGCCTCGATCAACCGCAGCAACGCCGCCGTCGTGGTGTACACCTTCGCGGTCCCCCCAGGTGCCTCACTGTCGATCACCGTCAATGACGCCACCTCCCGCCCGGCCGCCTGCAACCGCAGCGCCATCTCCAGCGCGACCCAGCCCCCGAACGAATGCCCCACCAGATGCACCGGCCCGTGCGGACATTCCTGCTCCAAGGCCATCAAGTAACAAGCCGCCGCCGCTTCCACCTGGCTATGGGGCACCGCTTCGCCGTCCAGCCCACGCGGCTGCAAGCCAAACAAAGGCCAGTCACGCCCCAGTGCCTCGCCCAAGCCGACGAACCCGGTGACACTGTCCCCTGCCCCCGGTACACAGAACACCGGCGCATACCCCGCCCGGCCACTCTGAATGCGCAACAACGGCTGATGCGGCGCCTGGGCCTGCGGCAAACAGGCCGCCAGCACCTCGCTCATCGCTCGCCCCAGTGCCTGGATATGCGGCGTTTGCATCATGCTCTGGTGATCCCCCGGCACCTGTACCTGGCGCAACTGGCCTGGCGCCAATACCTCATGCCACCCCAGGGACTCACTGCGCCGCGACAACTCGGTCGGCCGCTCATCCGCGCTGAACAGGTGCACCGCCACGGGCAACGGGAACAGGCTGTAGTGCGCCAGCGCATGCCCGTGCCCCACTTCCCGTTCGATAAAGCTCAAGAGGTCCGCGTCCGCAGCCGCCGCCATTTGCGCGTATAGCAGACCTTGATCGCGACAGCGTTGCAGCAGGCCCGCAAAGTCCAGCTGTTCAATCTGCGACGCCAACTGCCCAACGTTCGCCAGTTCATCCACACCTCCCTGTGCTTTCCAATACGCCGTGCACTGCAGCAACAAATGCCGCTTGAGCGCGTCCGGCCCACTCCAGCGCGCCTTGCCCTGGTCGGTCATACGCGGCACGTAGCTGTCGATCAAACCGAGGAATGCCACCGGTTCATCCAGCCCCACTAGTTGCATCGCCACTTCATAGGCCAGCACCCCGCCAAACGACCAGCCGGCGACCCGGTAAGGCCCATGGGGTTGAATACCCCGGATCAACCCGACCAGGCGCGCCGCCAGGCCTTCCATGGTGTCCAGGTGCGGCTCGCCGAGCGCCAGGCCCGGCAGGCCGTAAATCGGGTAGTCGCCGGGCAGATGCTGGCCCAGCGCCGGGAAATACACATCCATGCCACTGAATTCATGCACAAGGAACAGCGGCGCCTGCGAACCACTGCTGCGCACCGTGATCACCGCAGGATCGCGCACAGGCTCATCAGTGCGCTGACGCAGCATCGCGGCGACGGAGGCCACGCTGGCATGCTGGAACAACTCCGCCAGGGACACGGGCAAACCCGCTTCCTCCATCAGGTTGACCAACCGGATCGCCAGCAGTGAATGCCCGCCCAGTTCGAAAAAGCTGTCGTGACGCCCGACCTGTTCCAGCTTCAATACCTCTGCCCACAGCGCTGCCAGGGTCTGCTCCAACGCATCCACCGGTGCTTCAAACTCGCGGCGGTGCAGAGCTTCCAGGGCGGGCACCGGCAAGGCTTTGCGGTCGATCTTGCCATTGGCTGTCAACGGCAGGGACTCCAGCGGCACAAAGGCCGACGGCAGCATGTAGTCCGGCAACTGGTCTTGCAGGCAAGCCCGCACGCTGTCGATGCCGACAGGCGTGTCGCCCCAGGTGAAATACGCCACCAGGCGCTTGTCCCCTGGGGCGTCCTCGCGGGCCAGCACCACCACATCCTGGATACCCGCAACGTTGGCCAGGCGCGCTTCGATCTCACCCAGTTCGATACGGAAACCACGGATCTTCACCTGGTCGTCATTGCGCCCGATGCACTCCAGCAAACCCTGCGCCGTCCAGCGGCCAAGGTCGCCGGTGCGGTACATCAAGGCGCCTGGGATAAACGGGTCCTGCACAAACTTTTCAGCGCTCAGTTCAGGACGGTTCAGATACCCCTTGGCCACGCCATCCCCACCGATGCAGATTTCACCGGTCACGCCCACGGGCACCGGCTGCAACTGCGCATCCAGCACATGCACCTGCGTATTGGAGATCGGCCGGCCGATGGGCACGCTGTCGGCCGTTTCGGCCAGCGACCGCACTTCGTAGGTGGTGGCGTAGGTGGTGGTTTCGGTCGGCCCGTAGCAATGCACCAGGCGCAATGCCGGTGCCTGGGCCAACAGACTGCGGAACGCCGCCGGGTCGGCCCGTTCACCACCGCACAGCAGGATGCGCAGGCCCGCCAGGGCCTGGGGAATCAGCTGTACGTACTGGTTGAACAACGCCGTGGTGACGAACAATACCGTCGCATCCGCCAACACCAGGCCAAACGCAGCCGGATCGAGCAAGGTGGCGTGGTCGATCACCTGCACCTGGCCGCCATTGAGCAACGGCCCCCACACGTCCATGGTACTGGCGTCAAACGCCGGGTTGGAGGCGAAGGCTACGCGGTCACTGGCGTTGAAGTCGGCGTAGCCGTTATTCAGCACCAGGCGCGTGATGCCGCGATGGGGCACCAACACGCCTTTGGGCGTGCCGGTGGAGCCGGAGGTGTACATGATGTACGCCACGCTGTCCGAGGACTGCGACAAGTCCGGGTTGTGGCTCGGTTGCGGATCGAGGGCCAGGGTGTCGAGGTCCAGGCGTTGCACGGCGTAGTCGACGACACGCTCGCTGCCGGTCAACAACCAGGCCGCGCCGCTGTCCTGCACCATGAACGCCTGGCGCTCCGCCGGGGCGTTGATGTCCAGCGGCACATAGGCGGCGGCGCACTTGAGCACGGCCAACTGGCTGACCAGCAGGTCCAGCGAACGCGGCAACAGGATCGCCACATGATCGCCGGGGCGTACTCCAAGGCCCAGCAAATGATGGGCCAGGCGATTGGCGCGGCTGTTCAGCTCGCCATAACTGAGTGACTGCTCGCCCTGCAGCGCCGCCAGCGCAGCCGGCCGTGCATGGGCCTGGGCTTCGAACAGGCGTTGCACCGTATGTTCACGCGGGAATGCCCGGGTGGTGGCGTTCAGGTCCAGCAATTGCTGGCGTTCGGCGGCGGGCAGGATCGGCACATAGGCGATGGCAAGCGTACCGCCCTGTTCCAACGCCTGTACCAGTTGCTCCACCGCGATGTGCAGGTAGTCGCACACGCGACGGGCGCCCTGCCCCACGACTTTCAAGGAGAAACCCGCGCCCAGGTCATCCACGCTCACCGACAGGCCATAGTTGCTGTGTTCCTCGGCCTTGAGCAACCGGATGCCCTGCCAGGCCTCGCTCGCCACCTGCGGCGCACTGTGGCGATAGTTGAACAGCGTATCGAACAGCGGCGTGGTCACCGGCACGCCACTGCAGCGCTGGGCCAAGGCCAACGGCGCCTGCTCATGGCTGAGCAATTGAGTGAGGCGTGCGTGGGTGGCGCGCAACGCGTCGCGCACGCTGTGCCGACCCAGGTCGACCCGCAGCGGCAGGGTGTTGATGAACACGCCCATGGCCCGCTCGGCCCCTTCGCCGCCTTGCAGCCGGCCAAGCATCACGCTGCCGAACACCACTTGCTCCCGACCCGAGACCTTGCCCAGCACCTGCGCCCAGGCCAGGTGCATCAGGCTGGCGGCGCTCACCCCGGATTGCCGGGCCTGGGTGCGCAGGCGTTGGCTCAGCTCCAGGTCAAGGGTGCAGTGAACCTGCTCATTGCCGCCAAGGGTTTCCAGGCGGGTCGGCTCGTCGATCTCGCCCAGCATCTCACGGAAGAATGCCTCGTGATCGTCAACCCCCAAGCGGGTCTGGGCCACATAGTTGCGATACGGCACCGGCGCGCCCAGGGTGTGTGGCGTGCCCGAGAGAAACGCCTGCATTTCGTGCTGCAAAATCTCCAGGGCGATGTGGTCCATCACCAGGTGGTGGAACAGCAAGATGGCACTGCCGTCACACACCACCAGGCGCATCAGCGGTGCCTGGGACAGGTCCAGACGCTCCGGCACCGGCCCATGTTCGACCCGCAGCGAAGCCTCGCGCCACACCACCTGCACCGGTTCTTCCAGGCCGTCCCAATGGAACGACGAGCGCAGGATGTCGTGACGCTGGATCACCGCCTGCAAGGCCAGGGCAAATGCCTCCAGTCGCCGGGCGCTGTCGAATGCAAACTGCGCCCGTAACACATAGTCATCACCGCCCTGCGCGGCGCGATGGTGATAGAGCATGCCGGCCTGCAACGGCGCCAGCGGGTAGATGTCCTGCACATTCGCCGCGCCGCCGGGGATACAGGCGACGATACGCTCGATGGCCGGCTGATCCATTTGGATCAGCGGCAACATGTCCGGGGTGATCGCCGTGCAATCGGCCGTAATGCCATTGACCGGCACCGCCACTTCACGCCCTGCGCCCAAGGCCGCCGCCAGGGCCGACAAAGTCGGCTGGCCAAACAGCACTTTCACATCCGCCGACAACCCGAGGCCGCGCATGCGCCCCATCAGGCTCACCGCAAGCAACGAGTGGCCGCCCAGCTCGAAGAAGTTGTCGTGACGGCCCACGCGCTCCACGTTGAGCAACTCGGCCCACAGGCTGGCCAGGGCGATCTCCGTGTCGCCCTGGGGCGCTTCGTACTCGCGCACCACCACCGAGTCCAGGCCCGGCGCGGGCAGTGCCTTGCGGTCAAGCTTGCCGTTGGGGCTCAAGGGCAAGTTATCCAGGTGCACGAAGATCGACGGCACCATGAATTCCGGCAGATGCTGCAAAAGATGCATGCGCAAGGCGTCGATCTCGCTGGACACACCGGTGTAGTAGGCAATCAGGCGATTGTCGCGGGCGATCACCGCGGCTTCATTGACCTGCGGGTGGTCGGTGAGGCGCGCCTGGATTTCCCCCAGTTCGATGCGCAGGCCACGGATCTTCACCTGATCGTCGTTGCGCCCCAGGTACTCGATCGTCCCGTCCGCCAGGTAGCGACCAACGTCGCCGGTGCGGTACAGGCGCCCATCGGTGAACGGGTCCTTGAGGAAGCGTTCGGCGGTCAGTTCCGGCCGGTTCAGGTAGCCGCGCGCCACTTGCACGCCACCGATGAACAGCTCGCCGACCACGCCCAATGGCACGGGCTGCATCTGTGCGTCGAGCACGTACATGCGGGTGTTGGCGATCGGTTTGCCGATCGGCGTGTTGTCCGGCGTCACCGGCCCGGCGCAGTTCCATGCGGTCACATCGACAGCGGCTTCGGTCGGGCCGTACAGGTTATGCAATTGGCTACCTGGCAATTGCTGCTTGAAGCGCCGCACCAGGCTGCCCGGCAGGGCTTCGCCGCTGCACATCACACGCACTAACCCTTCCGCCTGGCTCACATCGCCATGGGCCAGGAACACATCCAGCATCGACGGCACGAAGTGCAGCGTGGTGATCTGCTCGGCGGCAATCACCTCGCACAGGTACGCCGGGTCTTTGTGCCCGCCCGGGCGCGCCATCACCAGGCAGGCGCCGGTGAACAGCGGCCAGAAGAACTCCCACACCGACACGTCGAAGCTGAACGGCGTTTTTTGCAGCACCCGGTCATGGGCTTGCAGGCCATAGGCGTCCTGCATCCACAGCAGGCGGTTGACCACGCCGGGGTGGTCGTTGATCACGCCCTTGGGCTGGCCGGTGGAGCCGGAGGTGTAGATCACGTAGGCACTGACGGCTGGCACGTGAGGGTTGTCGACAGGCTGGTGCTGCCAGCTCGGTTGGTCGAGATCGACCACCGGCACATCCCCCAGCAATGCCCGCGTCGCCCCCTGGGCCAGCACCGCCACCGGTGCGCTGTCCTCCAGCATGTAGGCAATGCGCTCCAGCGGATACGCCGGGTCCAGCGGCACATAGGCGGCACCGGCCTTGAGGATCGCGTACAGGCCGATGACCATGTCCAGGCCGCGCTCCACGCAGATCGCCACCCGTGAATCCGGCTGCACACCCAATTCCAGCAGGTGGCGGGACAGTTGATTGGCCCGCGCATTCAGCTCGGCATAGGTCAACACGCCGTCATCGGCTTTGACGGCAATGGCGTCCGGCGTCCGCGTCGCCTGCGCTTCGAACAGGCCATGCAAGGTCTGCTCGAGGTCATAAGCGACTTCGGTGGCGTTGAAATCAAACAGCAGGTGCTGGCGCTCACGCTCATCCACCAGCGGCACCTGTTCCAGCACCGCCTGGTCGTTATCCACCATGGCCTGCAACACGCGGGTGAAGTAGCCGACGTAACGCTGCACCGTCGATGCGTCGAACAGCGCCACTGCGTATTCCAGCGCGCCGATGATGGTGCCCTGCACTTCCGACAGGTCCAGGGACAGGTCGAACTTGGCGAAGTGACTGTCCTCGACGATGCCTTCCAAGGCCAGGTCGCCCAGGGCCAGGGTCGGCGCACTGCTGTCCTGCCAGGTCAGCAGGGTCTGGAACAGCGGGCTGTGGGCCAGGCTGCGCGGTGGCCGGGTGATCTCTACCACTTGTTCGAACGGCAGGTCCTGGTGGGCCTGGGCTTCCAGGGCCTGGGCCTTGACCCGCGCCAACAGCGCTTCGGTGCTCAGCTCGCCCGAGGTGTCGATGCGCACCGCCAGGGTGTTCACAAACAGGCCGATCAGCCCTTCCACTTCGCTGCGCGTGCGGTTGGCCACGGGTGAGCCGATCACCACATCGTGCTGCCCGGAGAGCCGTGCCAGCAGTGAGGCCCAGGCGCTCATCAAGGTCATGTACAGCGTGGTGCCGTGGCGTTGGCTCAAGGCCTTGAGCCCGGCGGTGAGGCGTTCGTCCAGGCGCACCTCGACGCTACTGCCGGCGTAGTCCTGCTGCGCCGGGCGCGGGCGGTCGGTGGGCAGCGTGAGCAAGGCCGGCGCACCGGCCAGCGCCTGTTGCCAAAAGGTGCTCTGGCGCTGCAGCACTTCACCGCTGAGCCACAGGCACTGCCATACCGCGAAGTCGCCGTACTGGATCGGCAGCGCCGGCAAGGGGTCGGGCTGGCCGTGGCTGAAGGCCTGGTACAGCGCCATCAGTTCGCGGGTGAGCACGCCCATGGACCAGCCATCGGACACGATATGGTGCAGCGTCAGCAACAGCACATGGTGATCGTCGGCCATTACCACCAGACGCCCGCGCAGCAGCGGGCCGCGCTCCAGGTCGAACGGCGCCGAGGCCTCGCCATGGATCAACGCGTCCAGCGCCTGCTGTGGTTGCGGGTGGCGGCGCAGGTCCTGCACTTGCAGGGGCAACACGTCTTCGGCGGGCACGATCACCACCTGGGCCTCGTCGCCGCGCTGGGCAAAGCGGCTGCGCAGGGTTTCGTGGCGTGCGACGATGCGCGCCAGCGCCCGTTGCAGCGCCTCCACATGCAACTGCCCACGCAGACGCAGCCCGATGGGAATGTTGTAGGCGGTGTTGGCGCCTTCCATCAGCGCCAGGAACCACAGGCGCTGCTGGGCGAAGGACAGCGGCGTGGGCTCATCACGATTGGCCGGGAGGATAGCTGGCAAGGTGCTGCGACCGGACTGGGCCAGCACCTCGGCCACCGCCGCCAACTCGGCATTGGCAAACAAATCGCCGAGCAGCAACTCCACACCCAGGCGCTGGCGGATCTGCGAGACCATGCGCATCGCCAGCAAGGAATGCCCGCCCAGTTCGAAGAAATGATCGCGACGCCCGACGCGCTCCACCTGCAGCACATCGGCCCAGATCTGCGCCAGTACGGTTTCGATTTCACCTTCGGGAGCCACGTACTCGCGGGTAAACACTGCGGCCATGTCCGGCGCCGGCAGGGCCTTGCGGTCGAGCTTGCCGTTGGCGGTCAGGGGCAACGCGTCCAGCTTCACATAGGCGACCGGCACCATGTAGTCCGGCAGGTGCGCCACCAGGTGGGCGCGGAGTTCGGCTACCACCAGCGGGTCGAGCTGGCGGTTTTCGGTGAAATACGCCACCAGCCGCTCTTCACGCACCAGCACCACGGCTTCCTGGATACCCGCCAACTGGTTGAGTTGGGCTTCGATTTCGCCCAGTTCGATGCGCATGCCACGGATCTTCACCTGGTCGTCATTGCGCCCCAGGTACTCGATAGTGCCGTCCGGCAGCCAGCGTGCCAGATCGCCGGTACGGTACATGCGCCCGGCGTTGAATGGGTCCTGCAGGAAACGTTCGGCCGTCAACTCCGCACGGTTGAGATAACCCCGCGCCACGCCTTTACCGCCCACATACAACTCCCCCGCCACCCCCAGCGGTACCGGCCGCTGCTGCTCATCCAGCAGGTACACCGTGGCATTGGCGATGGGTTTGCCGATGTGCAACGGCTGGCCGGCCTCGACCTTGCCGGAGGTGGCGACCACCGTGGCTTCGGTCGGCCCGTAGTTGTTGATCAGGTCGAAACGTTGGGCGCGACCGAACTGGCGCAAGCGATCACCACCGATCAGCAGCGTGCGCAGCGTCGGGTGTTCGAGCTGCTGGCTGAATGCGTACTCGGCCACCGGCGTGGGCAGGAAGCATACGTCCAACGGCTGCGCGCACCACCAGGCCAGCAGTGCGTCGACATCCTCGGTGCCGTCATGGGCCGGTGGCAGGTGCAGGGTCGCGCCCACGCACAGCGCCGGCCAGACTTCCCAGGCCATCGCGTCAAAGCCGAACCCGGCGACGCTGGCGGTGTGGCGCCCGGCGCACAGGTCAAAGGCATGGCAATGCCAGTCAACCAGATTGGCGACGGTGTGGTGCTCCACCATGACGCCCTTGGGCAGACCGGTGGAGCCGGAAGTGTAGATCACATAGGCGAGGTTGGACGGCGTGACCGCAACCTTCGGGTTGCTCGCCGAATGGTGCTGCCAGGTGTAGCGGTCGAGGTTGATCACCGGCACGTCAAGGGCCGGCAGGCGCTCGAGCAAGGCGTGCTGGGTCAACACCGCCACCGGGGCGCTGTCGCTGAGCAGGTAGTTGAGGCGCTCGGCCGGGTGCGACGGGTCCACCGGTACATAGCAGGCGCCGGCCTTGAGAATCGCCAGCAGGCCGGCCAGGGTATCCAGCCCGCGACGGGCGACGATGGCAACGCGGTCGTCAGGCCTGACCCCCAGCGCCAGCAGGTGATGGGCCAGCAGGTTGGCTTGCTGGTTGAGTTCGGCATAGGTGAGCTGGCGGCCCTGATGCACGGCGGCAATGGCGTCGGGGCTCAGCGCGGCCTGGGCTTCGATGCGCCCGTGCAGCGTGGTGCCTTGGGGGAAATCCGTGTGGGTGGAGTTGAAGTGTTCCAACAACCACTGCTGTTCGGCGAACGGAAGCACTGACACCTGATTGAGCGCAGTGTCTGGCGCCTGCTCGAGCGCGGTCAGCAGGTTTTCCAAGGCGGTCTGCACGTAGGCACAGACGCGCTGCGGATCCACCATGGTGCTGGCCAGCAGACTCAGGGCAAAGTCATCGCCGAAGTCGTCGACACTCAGGGTCAAGGGGTAATTGGTACGTTCCTCGGCGCTCAGCGCAGCGATGCCCTGCCAGGCCGAGATCGCTTCGTCACTGGCCGCCGAGGCACTGTGGCGATAATTGAGCAAGGCGCTGAACAACGGCGTCGGCGCCACCACGCCGCTGCACCGCTGGGCCAGCGCCAACGGTGCGTGCTCATGCCGCAGCAACGTCGTCAGCCGCGCATGAGTCGCCTTGACCCCGGTGCGCACGTCCTCGCGGCCCACGTCCACGCGAAACGGCAAGGTGTTGATGAAGATACCCAGCGCCCGGTCTGTGTCATGACTGCCCTGCATGCGGCCCATCAATACCGTGCCGAACACCACCTGTTCCTTGCCGGCCAACACCCCCAGCACCTGCGCCCACGCCAAATGAAACAGGCTGGCTGCGCTGACCCCCAGTTGCCGTGCCTGTGCTCGCAACCGTTGCGACAACGCCGCCGGCAGCGCGAGGTGTACCTCGGTAATTCCCCGCGCATCACCCTGCACATCGCTCAAGCCATACGGCAAGGTGGGTTCGCTGATGTCGCCAAGCATCTGGCGGAAGAAGTGTTCGTGTGCCTGCTCGCTGATCCCCAACCGCGCCTGAGCCACGTAGTTGCGAAACGGCACGGCCTGGCCCAACGTCGCGCCCTGCCCCAACAGGCAGGCCTGCAACTCGTGGCACACGACTTCCAGGGCACTGTGATCAAGGGCCATATGGTGGAACAGCAGGCTGGCAACGATACGTTGATTGGCCACGTCCTCGGCCCGCACCAGACGCAGCAACGGCGCCTGGGACACGTCGAGGCGATAGTGGCGGGCATCAAACAGCGCGCGCAGTTGCGTGGCGATGTCGCCGTCGGCCGGGTCCAGCGCCAAGGCCTGCACCGGCAGGCGCGCGCGGCGCCACACCACTTGCGACGGTTGCTGCACACCCTCCCAGACCACTCCTGTGCGCAGGATGTCGTGGCGGTCCATCACCGCTTGCAGTGCCTGGGCAAACGCCTCGAACCGCTCCAGGCTGTCGAAGGAAAACTGCGATTGCATCACGTACGGGTCGCCCCGCTCGGCACTGACGTGGTGGAACAGAATGCCTTCCTGCAAGGGCGCCAGCGGGTAGATATCCTGGATATTCGCCACGCCGCCATCGACGCTGGCGACGATGCGGTCGACCTCATCCTGGCTCAGCGTCGACAACGTCAACATCGACGGCAGGATGCGCTCGGCGTCCGCCGGTATGCCATTGGCGGGTACGTCGACTACGCCCGCCTTCGTCGCCGAGTATTCACCGGCCTTGATCAGCTCGATCAACGCCGGTTTGTGCTCGCGCAGGGCGGCGAGGATCGCCGGGTCGCTCAAGGCTTGCTTGTTGCCCTGGACCGATAGCTGTTCGCCCTTGAGCGCCAGTTGGATGTCCTTGGTCTTCAGCGTCGCCAGCAGTTGGTTGATGCTCACAGGACGATCTCCATTCGTTCAGTCAATGCGGCGTAGCCAGCCAGGGTCGGCTGTTCGAACAACGCGCGCACGTCGGCTTCCATGCCTTCCTGGCGCAAGCGCCCGATGAGGCTGACGGCGAGCAGCGAGTGCCCGCCCAGTTCAAAGAAATTGTCGTGGCGCCCTACCCGCTCCACGTTGAGCAGTTCTGCCCAGAGCCGGGCCAGCAGGATTTCGGTCTCCCCTTCGGGGGCTTCGAACGCGCGTACCAGCCGTGCTTCCATGCCCGGGGCCGGCAGGGCCTTGCGATCGAGTTTGCCGTTGGGGCTCAAGGGCAACGCGTCGAGGTGCACGAACAGCGCGGGCACCATAAAGTCCGGCAGGTGCAGTAGCAGTTGGGCACGCAGGCTTTCGACGGGCGCATGTTCTCCGGTGTAGTAGGCGATCAGGCGCTCGTCGCGGGCCACCACCACGGCGTCCTTGACTGATGTGTGCTCGCGCAATCGCGCCTGGATTTCCCCCAATTCGATACGCAGGCCACGGATTTTTACCTGGTCGTCGTTACGCCCCAGGTACTCGATATTGCCATCGGGCAGGTAACGACCCACATCCCCTGTGCGATACATGCGCCCGCCGGTGAACGGGTCTTCGAGGAAGCGCTCGGCCGTCAGTTGCGCACGGTTCAAGTAACCCCGCGCCACTTGCACCCCGCCGATGAACAACTCGCCCACCACGCCCAATGGCACCGGTTGCAACTGTGCATCCAGCACGTACATGCGGGTATTGGCGATGGGTTTGCCAATCGGTGTGTTGTCCGGCACCTCGGGCCGCGCACAGTTCCAGGCGGTCACGTCCACCGCCGCTTCGGTAGGGCCATACAGGTTGTACAGGCCGATGCCCGGCAATTGCTGCTTGAAGCGCCGCACCAGGCTGCCCGGCAGGGCTTCGCCGCTGCACATCACACGCACTAACCCTTCGGCCTGGCTCACATCGCCATGGGCGAGGAATACGTCGAGCATCGATGGTACGAAGTGCAAGGTGGTGATCCGCTGCGCCTCGATCACTTCGCACAGATAGGCCGGGTCCTTGTGCCCGCCCGGGCGCGCCATCACCAGGCGTGCACCGGTGAACAGCGGCCAGAAGAATTCCCACACCGACACGTCGAAACTGAACGGGGTTTTCTGCAGCACTGCATCCTCAGCATTGAGCCCGTAGGCGTCCTGCATCCAGAGCAAGCGGTTGACCACCCCGGCGTGCTCGTTGATCACCCCCTTGGGCTCGCCGGTGGAGCCGGAGGTGTAGATCACGTAGGCGGCGTGGCGAGCGGTGAGGCCCGGGACCTGGAGGTTGGTCGCGGGCTGGCGTTGCCACGTGACGTGATCAAGCTCGATCACCGGCACGTCGCCCAGCAGCGCACGGGTGGTCGCTTGCGCGAGGACCACCACCGGCGCGCTGTCCTGCAGCATGTAGGCGATGCGCTCCTGGGGGTAGGCCGGGTCCAGCGGCACGTAGGCGCCGCCGGCCTTGAGAATGGCGAACAGGCCGACCACCATGTCCAGGCCACGCTCGAGGCAGATCCCCACCCGTGTATCCGGCTGGACGCCGTGCTCACGCAGATGATGGGCCAGGCGATTGGCGCGTTCGTTGAGTGCCCGGTAGGTCAGCCGTTGCTCGGCGGCAATCACTGCCACCGCCTCCGGCGTGCGCTCGACCTGGGCTTCGAACAGCGCCTGCAGGGTCTGATCGAGATCGTACGGCACCTCGGTTGAGTTGAATTCGACCAGCAGCTTATTGCGCTCTTCGGCGCCCAGGATCGGCAAACGATCGAGCGCGTGTTGCGGCGCGTGCTCCAACGCCTCGACCAGGCCCGACAACGCCGTGTGCAGGTACTCGCACACGCGTTGCGCATCGGCGCGTGCCAGAGCGGTGATGTCATAACCGTCGCCCAAGTCGTCCACGTTCAAGGTCAACGGATAGTTGGTACGTCCGTCGTTGGCCAGGGTCTGCATGCCTTCCCAGGCCTGCTGCGCCTCCTGCGAGCGGGTGGCCGTGCCACGATGACGGTAATTGAGCATTGAGCTGAACAGCGGGGCCGGGGCCGCGACCCCACTGCAACGCTGGGCCAGCGCCAGGGACGCGTGTTCATGGCCGAGCAAGGCGCTGAGCCGTTCGTGGGTCGCCCGTACGGCGGCACGTGCGCCTTGACCGTCGATATCCAGACGCAGCGGCAAGGTATTGATAAAGACCCCCAGAGCGCGGTCGGCGCCCTCGCCACCTTGCAGGCGACCGACCAATACGGTGCCGAACACCACGCTGTGGCGGCCCGATGTCGCCGCCAGCACCTGGCCCCACGCCAGGTGAAACAGGCTCGCCGTGCTCACCCCCATCAGCCGGGCCTGGGCCCGCAAGCGGCGGTTGAGGTCGCTGTGCAGGCGCAGGCTGTGTTCCTCGACGGCGCTGCCGTCGCCGCGCACGTCCTGCCAGCCGAAGGGCAAGGTCGGCTCGTCGATATCGCCGAGCATGGCGCGGAAAAAGCCTTCGTGCTCCTGTTCGCTCACGCCCAACCGCGCCTGCGCCACGTAGTTGCGGTACGGCATCGGTGCAGCCGCGGGCACTTGCCGGCCGAGCAGGAAGCCCTGCATTTCCCGCAGCACGACGTCAAACGCGGTGTGGTCGAGGACGATATGGTGATACAGCAATACCGCGACCACCCGTTGGTGGGAGGGATCCTGGGCGTACATCAGGCGGATCAGCGGAGCCTGGCTGATGTCCAGGCGATAGCGTCGTGCATCGAAACGTTGGTGCAGGCCGGCCAGTACATCGCCTTGCAGGTGCAGCGCCTGCACCTGCAGTTCGGCGGTGCGCCACACCACTTGCAGCGGTTGCGCCAACCCCTCCCAGACCACACCGGTGCGCAGGATGTCGTGACGATCGATCACCTGCTGCAACGCCTGGGCAAAGGCATTCAGGCGGTCGAGGCTGTCGAACGCCAGGTGCGTTTGCAGCAGGTACGGGTCGCCCTGCTCAGCGGTGATGTAATGGTAGAGGATGCCCTCTTGCAACGGCGCCAGCGGGTAGATGTCCTGCACATTGGCCACGCCACCGGGCACTTGCGCGACCACTTGATCGATGGTTGCCTGGTCGAGTTCCACCAATGTCAGCAGGTCCGGCGTAATGCGCCGGCAGTTGGCGGGAATGCGATTAACCGGCACCTGCACTTCGCGACCGCTGCCGACAGCGGCGGCCAGAGCGGCCAGGGTCGGCTGGCTGAACAGCACGCGCACATCGGCACTCAGGCCGACCTGGCGCATGCGTTCGATCAGACTGACGGCCAACAATGAATGGCCGCCGAGCTCGAAGAAGTGGTCATGGCGACCCACTCGTTCAACCTGCAGCACTTCGGACCAGATGCGCGCCAGAGTGGTTTCCACGTCGCCCTGGGGGGCTTCGTATTCGCGGGTCAGCAGCGCGGCCTGATCCGGCTCCGGCAGGGCCTTGCGGTCCAGCTTGCCGTTGGCGGTCAGGGGCAGTGCCTGCACCTGCACATAGGCGACCGGCACCAGGGCCTCGGGCAACCGGGCTTGCAGGTCGGCACGCAGGGTCTCGATAGCCAGCGGTTGCCGTGCGGTGAACCAGGCGATCAGGCGGCCTTCACGCACCAGCACCACCGCTTCGCCGACGCCTTCCACGGCAGCCAGGCAGTTTTCGATCTCCCCCAGCTCAACCCGCACGCCACGCACCTTGACCTGGTCATCGTTACGGCCCAGGTACTCGATATTGCCATCGGGCAACCAGCGCGCCAGGTCGCCGGTGCGGTACATGCGACCGGCGTTGAACGGGTCTTGCAGGAAGCGTTCGGCGGTCAGGTCCGGACGGTTCAGGTAACCCCGTGCCACGCCGCTGCCGCCCACGTACAACTCGCCCGCCACGCCCACCGGCACCGCACGCAAGTGCGCGTCCAGCAGGTAGACACGGCCGTTGGCAATGGGCCGCCCGATATGCAGCACCTGCCCGGCGCGTACGCGGCCAGAGGTGGCAACCACCGTGGCTTCGGTGGGGCCATAGTTATTGATCACGGCAAAGCGCCGCTCCTGGGTGAACTGGCGCAGGCGATCACCGCCGATCAGCAGGATGCGCAAGCTCGGGTGTTGCAACTGCTGGCCGAAAGCATATTCGGCCACCGGGGTCGGCAGGAAGCTGACGTCCAGTGGTTGTGCCAGCCACCAGGCCAGCAGTTCGTCGATGTTTTCATTGCCGACATCGGCCGGCGGCAGGTGCAAGGTAGCGCCCACACACAGCGCCGGCCAGACTTCCCAGGCCATCGCGTCAAACCCTAAACCGGCGACGCTGCTGGTGTGGCTCGTCGCATCCAGGCCAAAGGCCTCGCAGTGCCAGTGCACCAGGTTTTCCACGCTGCGGTGTTCCACCATCACGCCCTTGGGCTGGCCAGTGGAGCCGGAGGTGTAGATCACGTAGGCCAGGTGCGCAGGGGTCAGAAGGCTGAGCTGCGGATTGCTGACGGCATGCTGCTGCAGACATGGGTCGTGCAGGTCCACCGTGGCGATGTTGCCCAACAGGTCGCGGGTACTGGCTTCGGCCAGCACCGCCACCGGCGCGCTGTCGTGTAGCAAATAAGCGATGCGCTCGGCGGGATACGCCGGGTCGATGGGCACGTAACCGGCACCGGCCTTGAGGATGCCCAGCAAACCCACCAGCATCTGCGGGCCGCGACGACAGCACAGGGCTACTCGGTCGTCGGGCTGTACACCGAGTGCCAACAGGTAATGGGCCAGTTGGTTGGCGCGCCGGTTGAGCTGTTCGTAGGTCAACGCCTCACCGTCTTGCATCACCGCGATAGCCTGGGGTTGGCGTTCGGCCTGCACCTCGAAGGCACCGTGGACGGTGTGCCCCTGCGGGAAATCCTCGGCCGTGGCGTTGAAATCACGCAGCAGGGTTTCACGCTCTGCCGCCGGCAGGATCGTCAGCTGGTTGAGCAGGGTCTTCGGTGCGTTTTCCAGGCAGGCCACCAACTGTTCTACGGCGTTATGCATATAGGCACACAGGCGCTGGGCGCCGATCTGCGGCAGCGCCAGTACCGTGAGACCAAAGCCTTCACCCAGGTCATCCACGCTCAAGGTCAGCGGGTAGTTGCTGCGTTCTTCGCCGCCGAGCAATTGCACGCCTCCCCAGATGCCGTGGCCGTCGCGGGCCATTTCACCGGGGCTGCTGTGACGGTAGTTGAGCAAGGCGCTGAACAGCGGCGATGCACCTGCCACGCCGCTGCAACGCTGGGCCAGCGCGAGGGACGCGTGTTCATGGCCGAGCAAGGCACTCAAGCGCCCGTGGGTGGCCTTGACCGCAGCGGCGGCAGTGGCTGCCACGTCCACGCGCAAGGGCAAGGTGTTGATGAACATGCCCAGCGCACGGTCCGCGCCATCACCGGCCTGCATGCGCCCCATCAACACGGTGCCGAACACCACGTCGTCACGCCCGGATACCAGCCCCAGCACCTGCGCCCAGGCCAAGTGCATCAGGCTCGCGGCGCTGACGCCCAGTTGCCGCGCCTGCTCGCGTACCCGTTGGGCCAGCGCGGCATCCACGGCCTGTTCGGCTTCCTCGATATCGCGCCCATCGCCCTGCACGTCCTGCACGCCGAACGGCAAGGTCGGCTCATCCACATCGGCGAGCATGTCGCGGAAGAACGCCTCGTGTTCCTCCACGCTGACGCCAAGGCGGGCCTGGGCCACGTAGTTGCGAAACGGCGCCGCCTCGGGCAAGTCCCGGGCCTGGTTGAACATGAACGCACGCATTTCCTGGCCCACCACCTCCATGGCGGTGTGATCGAGCGCCAGGTGATGGAACAGCAGGATCGCCGCCACACGGTGATTCGCCGGATCCTGGGCATACACCATGCGCAGCAACGGCGCCTGGGTGATGTCCAGGCGGTAGTGACGGGCATCGAAGCGTGCATGCAACTGCTCGATGATGTCGCCTTCGGCCGGGTCCAGATCGACCTCTTGCACGATCAGTTTCGCCTCGCGCCACACCACTTGCACCGGGCTGTCCAGGCCTTCCCAGACCACGCCGGTACGCAGGATGTCGTGGCGGGCCACCACCTGTTGCAGCGCACCCATGAACCCCTGCAAACGCTCCAGGTTGTCGAACGCCATGCGCGATTGCAGCAGGTACGGGTCGCCCTGCTCGGCGCTGATGTGGTGATAAAGAATGCCTTCCTGCAACGGCGCCAGCGGGTAGATGTCCTGCACATTCGCCGCGCCGCCCGGCACGTTCGCGACGATACGTTCGATGGCGGCGGGGTCGAGTTGCACCAGCGTCAGCATCGACGGCGTGATCCGGGTGCAATCCTTGGGGATGCCATTGGCCGGCACCACGATTTCCCGGCCACTGCCCACGGCAGCGGCCAGCGCCGCCAGGCTTGGCTGGCTGAACAACACGCGTACGTCGCAGCTCAGGCCGACCTGGCGCATGCGTTCGATCAGGCTGACCGCCAGCAGCGAATGCCCGCCCAGTTCGAAGAAATGATCATGACGGCCAACCCGCTCCAGCTTGAGCACGTCCTGCCAGATCTGCGCCAGCTGGGTTTCCACTTCGCCTTCCGGCGCCTCGAAGCCGCGGCTGAGCAGCGCGCTCTGGTCCGGCACCGGCAGGCCCTTGCGGTCGAGTTTGCCGTTGGCGGTGAGCGGCAGCAGCTCCAGCCACACATACGCCGACGGCACCATGTAGTCCGGCAACTGGCCTTGCAGGTGAGCGCGCAGGGCTTCAATCTCAAGCGTCACACTGGCCGTGTAGTAGGCCACCAGGCGCTTGTCGCCGGGCTGGTCTTCGCGGACCAGCACCACCACGTCCTTCACGCCCGGGAAACTGGCCAGGCAGGTCTCGATCTCGCCGGGTTCGATACGGAAACCACGGATCTTCACCTGCAGGTCATTGCGCCCCTGGTACAGCAAGGTGCCGTCGGCCTGCCAGCAGGCCAGGTCACCGGTGCGGTACAACAGGCCCTCGCCGAAGGGGTTCGGGATAAATTTCTCGGCTGTGAGTTGCGCTTGGTTCAAATACCCCGTCGCCACGCCCGCACCGCCGATGTACAGCTCGCCGACCACATCCAACGGCAGTGGTTGCTGGCGCGGGTCCAGCACGTACGCCTGGGCATTGGCGATCGGGCGCCCGATGGGGATGCCGCCCTCGCCGACCCGGGTGATTTCGTGGGTGGTGGAAAACGTGGTGGCTTCGGTGGGCCCGTAGCCATTGAGCAGGTGCCGGGGCTTGCCGTGCCTGAGCACCCGGTCGATCACCTGCGGGTCGAGGACATCGCCGCCGACGATCAGGTAGCGCAACTGCGCGAATACCGGCAACAGCGCGTCAGCGTACTGGTGGAACAGCCCGGCGGTCATCCACAGCACGCTGACGGATTGCTCCTGCAACAACGCGGCGAACGCGGCCTGGGACAACAGCACCGCATGTTCGACCACCACCACACAACCGCCATTGAGCAGGGGCGCCCACACGTCGAGGGTGCTGGCGTCGAATGCCGGGTTGGAGGCGAAGGCCACGCGGTCGCGGGCATTGAAATCGGCATAGCCGTTATTGAGCACCAGGCGCGAGATGGCGCGGTGCGGCACTTGCACGCCTTTGGGCGCGCCGGTGGAGCCGGAGGTGTAGAGGATGTAGGCGACGCTTTCGGCAGACTGCGGCAGCTCAGGGTTGCGCGGCGACAACGTGTCCAGGTTCAAGTCGGCCAGGGTCGTGAGCACCCGGTGCGCGCCGCTGTCCTGCACGATGAATGCCTGGCGTTCGACCGGCGCGTTGATGTCCAGCGGTACATACACCGCACCGCACTTGAGGATCGCCAGTTGGCAGATCAGCAGGTCGAGCGAGCGCGGCAGCGCAATCGCCACGCTCTCGCCAGGTTGCACACCCTGGTTGAGCAAGTGATGGGCCAGGCGGTTGGCACGCCGGTTGAGGTCGCGGTAACTCAGGGACAATGCGCCCTGCACTGCCGCGACCGCTTCCGGACGGGCCAGCGCCTGGGCTTCGAACAACCGGTGCACGGTCAGGTGCGCCGGGTACTCACGGGCGGTGGCGTTGAAGTCCACCAGTATCTGATGACGCTCGGCGGCCGGCAGGATCGACACGGCCTGCAACGGCGTGGTCGGTGCCTGTTGCAACGCCGCCACCAGATGGCGCAGCGCGGTGAGCATATAGTCCCCCACGCGCTGCACATCCAGGCTCGCGACGCCTTGTACCGTCAGGGCAAAGCCTGTGCCCAGGTCATCGACGTTGAGCACCAGCGGGTAGTTGCTGCGTTCCTCGGAACTGAGTATCTGAATGCCGGAGGCCGCGAACGGGTTGTCTCCCGGCGCGTCCCCCGGCGCACTGTGGCGATAGTTGAGCAAGGTGCTGAACAGCGGCAGCGAACCCGGCACGCCACTGCAGCGCTGGGCCAGGGACAACGACGCATGTTCATGCCCGAGCAACTGCGCCAGGCGCGCATGGGTGGCGCGCACGCCGGCTTGCACACCCACGGCACCGAGGCTGACCCGCAGCGGCAAGGTATTGATGAACATCCCCAGCGCCCGGTCGGCACCTTCGCCGCCTTGCATGCGCCCCAGCAGCACGGTGCCGAATACCACCGACTGCTGGCCGGACACCTGCCCCAGCACCTGCGCCCAGGCCAGGTGCACCAGGCTCGCGCTGCTCACGCCCAGTTGCCGCGCTTGTTCGCGCAGCCCCAGGCTCAGTGCCGGCTCCAGGGGCAAGTGGGCCTCGATGATGCCGCTGCCATCGCCATTCACGTCCTGCAGGCCGAAGGCCAGGGTCGGCTCGTCGATATCGCCGAGCATCTCGCTGAAGAACGCTTCGTGCTGGGCCTGGCTGACCCCAAGCCGCGCCTGGGCCACGTAGTTGCGGTACTGCACGGCGGCGGGCAGTTGCGCGCTGTTGCCGGCCAGGCTGGCGCTCATTTCTTCCACCAGCACTTGCAAGGCCGTGTGGTCGAGCAGGATATGGTGCAACAGCAGGATGCCGACAAACCGGCCCTGCTCTTCGGCGTAGACAAAGCGCATCAGCGACGCACGGCTCAAGTCCAGTCGGAAGTGACGCGGGTCGAAGCGTTGCTGCAACTGCGCCAGCGGTTCGTCGATACGTTCCACGGTCAGCGCCGCCTGGCGCAACACCACCTGCACCGGCTCGTTGAGGCCTTCCCAGAGGATCGCGGTGCGCAGGATGTCATTGCGCTCGATCACGCTGTGCAGCGCCTGGACAAACGCGTCCACCGCCACCTGGTCGTCGAAGCTGAACTGCACCTGCAACACGTAGGGATCGCCCTCGGTGGTTGCCAGGTGGTGATACAGGATGCCGGCCTGCAACGGCGCCAGGCCGTAGATGTCCTGCACATTGCTGATGCCGCCGGGCACGCCCTGGATAATGTGGTCGAGGCTGGCCTGGTCCAGCTCCACCAGGGGCAGCATGTCCGGGGTGATGTGCTGGGTGGCGGCGGTGATCCGGTTGGCCGGCACCAGCACCTCTTGCTGCCCCCCCACTGCGGCGGCCAGCGCCGCCAGCGTCGGTTGGCCGAACAGCACGCGCACATCGGCGCTGAGATCGACCTGGCGCATGCGCTCGATCAGCTTGACCGCCAACAGGGAGTGGCCGCCGAGTTCGAAGAAGTTGTCGTCACGCCCCACCCGGTCAAGCTTGAGCAGGTCTTGCCAGATCGCCGCGATGGCCGTTTCCACCGCGCCTTGGGGCGCCTGGTAACCCCGGCGCGCCAGGGCATCGGCATCGGGTGCGGGCAGCGCCTTGCGGTCGAGCTTGCCGTTGGTGGTGAGCGGCAATTTATCCAGTTGCACAAAGGCACTGGGCACCATGTAGTCGGCCAGGCTCTGCAACAGATGGTCGCGCAGATCGGCCGCACGCAGCTCGCCCTCGCTTATCACGTAGGCCACCAGGCGCTTGTCGCCCGGCTGGTCTTCCCGGGCGATGACTACCGCGTCACGCACGCCGTCGGCGCTGGCCAGGTGCGCTTCGATCTCGCCCAGTTCGATACGGAAACCGCGGATCTTAACCTGGTCATCGTTGCGGCCCAGGTATTCGACGCTGCCGTCGGCCAGCAGGCGGCCAAGGTCGCCGGTCTTGTACAGGCGCTGGCCGCTGGCCGGGTCGACCAGGAAGCGCTCGGCGGTGAGCGCCTCACGGTTGAGGTAACCGCGCGCCACCCCGGCACCGCCCACGTACAGCTCGCCGACTACGCCCAGCGGCAACGGCTCGCGGCGCGCGTCGAGTACATACAACTGCAAATCGGGAATGCGCACGCCAATCGGGCTGACGCCGACCAACTGCGCATCCGCCGCTTCCAGGGCGCGATAGGTCACGTGCACGGTGGTTTCGGTGATGCCGTACATGTTCACCAGTTGCGTGCCGGCGTTGATCGCCCGGGCGTACCACGGCTTCAGCACGCCCGGTTCCAGCGCCTCGCCGCCGAAGATCACCTGGCGCAGGGAATGGGACCGGGGGGTCTGGCCTTGCGCGGCGATCAATTGGCGGAAGGCGCTGGGCGTCTGGTTGAGGATGCTCACGCTCGCCTCGCAGAGCAGCGTGTAGCACTCGTCCGGCGAGCGGCTGACCAGTTGCGGCACGATCAGCAACTGGCCGCCGTGCATCAGCGCGCCCCAGATTTCCCATACCGAGAAGTCGAAGGCAAAGGAATGGAACAACGCCCAGACGTCGTTGCGGTTGAAGCCGAACCAGTGTTCGGTAGCGGTGAACAAGCGCGCGACCTGGCGGTGTTCGATCATCACGCCCTTGGGCTGGCCGGTGGAGCCGGAGGTGTAGATCACATAGGCCAGGTGGGCCGGGCTAAGGTCGACGCGGGGGTTGACGATGGATTCGCCGCGCAAGCCGTTGAGGTCGATCTGCGGCAGGTCGCCGACCAGGTGGCGCGTATTGGCCTGCACCAGCACCGCCAAGGGTGCGCTATCGGCCAGGGTGTAGGCGATGCGTTCCTGCGGGTAGGCCGGGTCGATCGGCACGTAGCCGGCGCCGGCCTTGAGGATGCCCAGCAGGCCGATGATCATCTCCGGGCCGCGCTCCACGCAGATCGCCACGCGATCATCCGGGCGGATGCCCTGGGCCAGCAGGCGATGGGCGACCTGGTTGGCACGTTCGTTGAGTTGGCGGTAGCTGATGCGCTGATTGTCGAAGCGCAGCGCAATGGCGTCAGGCTGGGCGGCGGCGTGGGCTTCGACTTGAGAGTGGATCAGCGCGGTATCGGCGTAATGCGTGGCGCTGTGGTTGAGGCCGTGCAGCAGGGTATGGCGTTCGGCGTCAGGCAGGATGTTCAGGCCGCTGAGCGGCATATCCGGTCGCTGCTCAAGGGCGTCGGCCAGGCTTTCCAGGGCGGTGTGCAGGTAGGTGGCGACACGTTCGGCGCCGATGGAGGCATCGACCATCACCGTCAGCGCGAAATCTTCACCCAGGTCGTCGACGTTGACCGTCAGCGGGTAGTTGGTGCGCTCCTCGGCGCTGAGCACGCGGATGCCTTCGGCCACCTCGATCACCTCGGCCATGTCCGTGGCGGCGCTGTGGCGGTAGTTGAGCATGGCGCTGAACAACGGCGTCGGTGCCGCCACGCCACTGCAGCGCTGGGCCAGCGCGAGGGACGCGTGTTCGTGGTTGAGCAATGCCGTGAGGCGCTCGTGGGTGGCCTTGACCCCGGCCCGCACGCCCTGCTCGCCCACATCCACGCGCAATGGCAGGGTGTTGATGAACATGCCCAAGGCCCGTTCACCGCCCTCGCCCGCCCCCATGCGCCCGAGCATCACGGTGCCGAACACCACTGAGTCACGCCCGGCGACCACGCCCAATACGCGGGCCAGCGCCAGGTGCATCATGCTCGCCACGCTCACGCCAAGCGGGCGGGCCAGGGTGCGCAGACGGCGGCTCAGTGCGCTGTCGACGGGCACCCGTGCCTCGTCGATGCCCAGGCCATCGCCCTGCACATCCTGCAAACCGAACGGCAGGGTCGGCCCGTCGATATCCGCCAGCATCTCGCGGAAAAACGCCTCATGGGCCTGCTCGCTGACGCCATGGCGCACCTGGGCAATATAGCTGCGGAACGGCACCGGCTCACCGGCCTGGGCTTGCTCGCCGGCCAGGTACAGCTGGATCTCGTGGCGCACTACGTCAAGGGCGGTGTGGTCGAGGATGGTGTGGTGAAACAGCAACGTTGCCGCCACACGCCCGTCCGCTGGATCTGCGGTATACACCAGGCGCAGCAGCGGTGCCTGGCCCAGGTCCATGCGATCGGTGCGCGCCTCGAAGCCAACGGCCTCGCACGCCAGGGTCGCCTTGCGCCACACCACCTGCAACGGCTCATCAAGTCGCTCCCAGACCATCGAAGTGCGCAGGATGTCGTGGCGATCGATCACCCACTGCAAAGCTTCGGCAAACGCCTGCAAACGTGCGTGGCTGTCGAACTCGAACTGCGCGTGCAGCACGTAGGGATCGCCCTGTTCCGCCGACAGATGGTGGTAAAGCATGCCCTCCTGGAGCGGCGCCAGCGGGTAGATGTCCTGCACATTCGCCGCGCCACCGGGGATGGCAGCGACGATACGGTCGATGGCCGCCTGGTCGAGGCTGACCAGCGGCAGCATGGCCGGCGTGATGCGGTAGGCCGGGCTCAGCCAGTCACCGCCATGTTCGGCGACCAGCTCCAGCAGGCGCGGCTTGTGGGCGATCAGTTGGTCCCACAGCGCATCGTCCAGCGCCTCGTCGTCACCCAGGATGACCAGGTCGCCTTCTTCCCGTTGCAGACGGATCGCATGGGTGGAAATCGCTGCCAATAATTCGCTGAACTGCATGGGGGTAACCTGCCTGATAAGTCACGGTTGAGGAGAAAGTCCGTTTTCAGCTGCCGCTTGGATCGGGTCTGCTGGACGCCCGCCATTAAAAAAAGCGGGCGCAGCCGGGGGCCTGGAGAGGCTTCCGGCAGGCTTGGAAAATTACGGGATTTGGCGGACGGGGGGTGACATGGGAAGCGGGGACAAGGCGGGAGGGGGTTGGTTCAATTTAGCTTGCTGTGGCGAGCAGGCTTGCCCTGCGTTGGGCTGCGAAGCGGCCCTAATCCGGCCACCTCGTTTTACCTGAAAGAACACAGCGGTCTTGATGGGGCCGCTTCGCGCCCCAACGCAGGGCAAGCCTGCTCGCCACAGCAAGCCTGCTCACCACAACAGCCCCATTCACCACAGCAAGCCTGCTCACTACAGGTTCAGGCAAGTTTCAGGTGACGGGCATACCACGGTCGTCTCGGCACCCGCTTGAACAGCCCCTGCAGCATATTCTCGTCTTCACCGAAAGTGATGCGCAACGCCAGCTTCATGGTCTCCGGATCCATCTCCATCGAACGCCCCATCTGCAACCCCGGCGTGGTGCTGCAGCCATGGGTATCCGGGCCCAGCCAGGGATCGCCGACTTCCACCCAGCGGCCCGGCGCGAACCAGGCTACGCCGTTGACTTCCATGCGGCGGACTTCCCCTGGATTGAAACGCTCATGGGCGCGAAACCAGTCTTCGATGCGGTCGTCGATCCAGCCGTGGAAGTGCCAGAACACCGGGTTGACGTGGGAGGAAAACGGATCGCCGAGGAAATCGTTTTCCGCCGCGTACCAGCGCGCAGCAAAGTCGGAGGGGTCACGGGCCATGGGCACCGGCGCACCGTTGGACGGGTCGCGGGGCACCGAGGCCCAGCGCATGTGCAGCCAGTCGTGCAGGCCCAGCTCCATTTCGGAACCGAGCTGCCCCAGGGTGAATCTGGCCAGGTAGCGTGGGTCGCGGTACTGCGACTCCCACACCTGGAAGTTGCTGTGGTAGGTCTCAGCGCTCTTGATGTCGCTGACCCACTGGGTGTAGTCGCTGTCGTCCGGCGCCGACCAGGTCGGCGGCAGCGCAAAGCCGTCGTGGTTGTCGAAATAGCGCAGAAAGCCCAGGCGATCACGCTCCAGGGCCGGTTGCGGCTCGGGGAATTGCGGCCATGAGGGCAGGTCCTGCATGGAGCGCGCGGTGCCGAGCATGTGGCGGTGCATGAAGAAGAAATCGATGCCCGAGCCGTTGCGGTCCTTGCGCTTGCCCCGGGCGTCGCGTTCCTGGCCCCGTGGCCCGGGTTGCCAGCCGATGCCGCGCAGGGCGTCGCGCTTTTCTTCGGAGAGTTTGTGCCACTGGTCACGGGTAGCGTGCCACAGTTGGTGGAACAGACGGTGTTCGGGGGAAATCAGCCAGGCCAGCAGGGTCGGGTTGAGGCCGATGCGTTGCCGCGCCTCGGGGAACCACTGTTTGCGGGCGATGAAGCGGTTATCGCGCTCGACCAGCGCCAATGGCCGAGCAAGGTCAAGGATCTGCCCGCTGAGCGTGCTGCTGCCGGCATTGGCAAAATCCGCCCAGACCTCGTCAAGGGTCATCTTGAATTCATAGGCCGGGGCGCCGTCAATCGAGTCGCGGTCGATCAGGCGCCAGTAGAGCACGGCGCTCTCGCCTGTCAGCAGATCACCCAGCACGCGGTAACGCGGCTCGCCCTCGGCGCGCAGGTTGCCAGCGGTGTCCAGGTACCCTCGCAAGCCACGTCCACGCGGGGCGATGTCGAGCAGCAGCTCCAGACCTTCCAACGGCAGGCCCTTGAGGCCGGCGTCGCGGCCCTCCAGGCGCAGGCTCCACACCCCACGCAATGTGTTCGCCAGGTGCTGGCCGGCGGTGTCGGCCAGGTCCACCGTGGCTTCGCCGGGAGTGATGGGCAATTCTTCTTCGCGCGTCAACTCGCGATGGGCATAGAAGGCGGCCGGCACAGCGGCGCCGGTCAGCGCCAGGCCTGCGATGAACCCACGTCGAGAGATGGTCATTGTCTACCTTAGGAAACGGCTTTATCAGAGCTAGAACGTTTGCACGCCGGGGAAATTTACCGGCGCGCCCTGCCCGCCTAAATTTCCCCGCCCATCACTCGTTCCTCCCTGATAGCGAAGGCCTCAACTGACTGAGATGGCAATGACAAAACCACGTTCGAAAAAGGCGCTGTATATCGGCTTGCCGTTGGCACTGGCCATCGGTGCCGGGGCCGGTTTCCTGGTCTGGGATCACTGGTTCAAGGGCAATGCCGGTTACCCGCTGGAGGTGATCAAGCAGGCCAATGAAATGCAGGACCGGCTGTTGTCGTTCGACAGCCATATCACCGTGCCCATCGATTTCGGCACCGCCGGCAACGAGGCGGACAAGGACGGCAGCGGCCAGTTCGACCTGGCCAAGGCGGCACGCGGGCGCCTGTCCGGTGCGGCACTGACGATTTTCGGCTGGCCGGAAATCTGGAACGGCCCCAACGCCCCGCACAAGCCCACCGATGGTTTTGTCGAAGCCGCGCGCAACGAGCAGGAAGTGCGCTACAAGATCATCAGCGGCATGGTACGCGACTACCCCAACCAGGTCGCCATCGCCTACACCCCGGATGATTTCCGGCGCCTGCATGGCGAAGGCAAGTTCGCGATCTTCATCAGCATGCTCAACGCCTACCCGCTGGGCAACGACCTGAACCTGCTGGACCTGTGGGCGGCGCGCGGCATGCGCATGTTCGGCTTCAGCTATGTGGGCAACAACGCCTGGTCGGACTCGTCGCGCCCGCTGCCGTTTTTCAATGACTCCACCGACGCCCTCGACGGCTTGTCGGACATCGGCAAACAAGCGGTGCACCGCCTCAATGACCTGGGGGTGATCATCGATGTATCGCAGATGTCGACCAAGGCCCTGGAGCAGGTCGCGCAGTTGAGCCGCACACCGATGGTGGCGTCCCACTCGGCACCGCGTGCATCGGTGGATATCCCGCGCAACCTGAGCGACAAAGAGCTGCAACTGATCAAGCAGAGTGGCGGCGTGGTGCAGATCGTGGGCTTCTCCGCTTATCTGCGCCCGTTGAGCCAGCCGACCCAGGACAAGCTCAACGTCCTGCGTGCGCGCTTCGACCTGCCGCCCCTGCCCAACCTGGCCGTGGCCTTGATGCCGGGCGACGCAATCATCGCCGCCTGGCCGGAACACAAGTTCGGCGAGTACGCCAGCGCGCTGTACGGCATCCTCGATGAAGAACCCAAGGCCACCCTCAAGGACCTGGGCGACGCCATCGACTACACCGTGCGCAAGATCGGCATCGACCATGTCGGCCTCGCCTCCGACTTCAACGATGGCGGCGGCGTGCAGGGCTGGAACAACGTCGGTGAAATCCGCAACGTCACCGCCGAACTGATCCAGCGCGGTTACTCCGAAGCCGATATCGCCAAGCTGTGGGGCGGCAACTTCCTGCGAGTGTGGGACCAGGTACAAAAAGCCGCCAAGCCGTTGGCCAACCGTTAATCATCCAGAAGCCAGTCCATGACCGACCGCCGTACGTTCCTCAAGCAGGCCGGGGTATTTGCCGCCAGCCTGCCACTGGGCGCCGCCCTGCTGCCCCACGCCATCGCCGCCCCTGCATCGAATGACCCATGGACGGGTTTCAAGCAACTGTTCAACCAGGACCCGGACTACCTGCACTTTTCCAACTTCCTGGTGGCCACGCACCCCAAGCCGGTACGCGAAGCCATCGAGCGCTATCGCGCACAGATCGACCGCAACCCAGGCCTGGCCATGGACTGGGGCCTACAGGAAACCTGGAAGCGTGAAGGCCAGGTACGCGAGTGGGCCGGCCGCTACCTGAAGGCCACGCCGGCGCAGATCGCCCTCACCGGCAGCACCTCCGAAGGGCTGGCGATGATTTATGGCGGGATCAAGGTGCGACCCGACCAGGAGATCCTCACCACCGTCCACGAACACTACGCCACCGAGTTCAGCCTGGACTTCCGGGTGCGCAAGGAGCAGACCCGGGTCCGCAAGATTCGCTTGTTTGAAAACGCCAATCGCGTGTCCGTCGACGAGGTGCTGGGCAATATCCAACGCAATATCCGCCCCAACACCCGCGTGCTCGGCATGACCTGGGTGCAGTCCGGCAGCGGCGTGAAACTGCCCATCGGCGAGATCGGCAAGCTGGTGGAAGAACACAACCGCAACCGAGACGACAGGGACCGCATGCTCTATGTGGTGGACGGTGTGCACGGTTTCGGCGTGGAAAACCTCGACTTCCCGGACATGCACTGCGACTTTTTCATCGCCGGCACCCACAAGTGGATGTTCGGCCCGCGAGGCACCGGACTGGTGTGCGCCCGCGACCCGCAAAACCAGTACGTGACCCCGATGGTGCCGACCTTCTCCGAAGACCAGGACTTCGCCACCACCATGACCCCGGGCGGCTTTCACGCCTTCGAGCATCGCTGGGCGGCGGATGAGGCCTTCAAGCTGCATCTGCAACTGGGCAAGGCGCAGGTGCAGGCGCGCATCCACGCCCTGAACAGTGAACTGAAAGACCACCTGCTGGCGCACCCGCGTATCGAGTTGGTCACCCCGCGCAGCCCCGAACTGTCGGCCGGCTTCACCTTCTTCCGGGTCAAGGGCCAGGACAGCGATGCCGTGGCCGACTACATGATGAAAAACCGCGTGGTGATCGACGCGGTGGACCGTGATGTCGGCCCGGTGATCCGCACCTCGCCCGGCCTGCTTAATTCCTCCGATGAGATCCAGCGCTTCATGACGCTGCTGGGCCAACGGGTGTAACGCACAGTTTTTCCACTTTGAATGAGAGGACCCCATGAACAAACCCCTCACGGCACTGGCACTCACCGCCCTGTGCGGCGCCTTGCTGCCCAACCTGGCCCAGGCCGCCACGCCGCAACCTGGCAAAGTGTTCAAGGACTGCAAGGACTGCCCGGAGATGGTGGTGCTGCCGGCTGGCACCTTTACCATGGGCACCCCCGAGGATGAAGTCGGTCGCGAGCCGGATGAAGGCCCGATGCACGAGGTGACCTTCGCCAAGCCGTTCGCCATGAGCCGCTTCCACATCACCGCCGGCGAGTGGGACAGCTATATCCGCCAGACCGGCGTGAAGATCGCCGACGGCGATACCCGCCCCGGCCGCGAATGCATCGCCAGCAAGCCGCGCTACCCCCAGGGCCCGCGCCAGCCGGCAGTGTGCATGGACATGGACGATATCAAGCAGTACGTGGCCTGGCTGTCGAAGAAAACCGGCCAGCAGTACCACATGGTCAGCGAAGCCCAACGTGAATACGCCGCGCGCGCCGGCTCCACCGGACCGTTCCCCTTCCCGTTCGATGAGGGCAAGGGCTACAGCATCGCCAAGCACGCCAACACCTATGGTCCGGCCGATGGCTACAGCTATTCATCGCCGGTGGGCAGCTACCCGCCGAATGCCTTCGGCATGTACGACATGCATGGCAACGTCTACGAGCGCGTGGCCGACTGCGAACACCCCAACTACATCGGCGCGCCCACCGACGGCAGTGCGTGGATGGAGCCGAACTGCGAGGGCTACATGATTCGCGGCAATGACTGGGGCGAGGCGCCGGTGTTTTCGCGCTCGGGCAACCGCAACACCATCTACCCGCAGACGCGGGGGGATTGGATTGGGTTTCGCGTGGTGCGCGACCTCTAACCGCACTGGAAATCCATTTGTGGGAGGGGGCTTGCCCCCGATGGCGGTGTATCAGTCACTACCGCCATCGGGGCAAGCCCCCTCCCACATGTTTATCCGTGCCTGCTTTAGGTTGCCTTCTGCGCCAACAACGCCAACCCTTCATGCAACGCCGGGAACAGGCTGTTGTTGAAGTTGTTCCAGCGCAACTCAAGGATGGTGTCGTCCGGCGCGATCTCGGTCTTGAGCACGTCGTGGAACACTTCACCCGAATCTATGCCGTTGTCCACGTAGTGGAACGAGGCACCGGTGAGGTACAGCGGCTCGGATGGCGTGGTGGCCTTGGTCGCCCAATCCGTGACCGTCAGCCCCCGTGCGCCGTACAGCGCGTTCCAGGTGGCATAGGCGCCACGGCGCTCGTACGGCGATTCGATGCGGGTAATGCCGGGATGGATGTTCATGATGCGGCCGGCAAACGGCGCGCCAGGGCGCACCAGTTCATCCAGGATCACCAGCAGGCCGTCGAGCACCACGATGTCCGCCTTCAATTCCACCAGCGTGTCGTGCAGGCGACGCTCGAAGTCCTGCTTGCCGGCAATGTGTTCTGCGCTGCCCCGTGGCAAGCGCCGGTAGGTGGACGGCACACTCAGCAGCAGGTCATTGACCAGCCGCCCCTGCACGCGCAGGTCGGCCGGGTACAGCCATTGGCGGCCCGGCTGGTAGGCAAAGCCGTAGTCGCGGACGAGTTGCTGGTCACGCGGATTCTGCTCGTCATCGTCGTACACCACGCCCACCAGGTTGTAGGCCTCGCCCAGCGGCGTGTCGTTCAGCGCCCCTGCCAGGGATTCCAGCACCGACATCATGTAGCGTTCGTGGTCCTTGTAGGCCACTGGCTGCCCGGCCTTGTCGGCGGCGGCATTGCGCAGTGACCACACGTACACCAGATTCCTTTTCGTCATTGTTTCGCTCTCGCTGGATAGATCAGGCACGCGCCAAAACGCGTGCGGCTACTCCACAAGAACGAACCAGGCCCCGCCTAATTTATCCATCCGCGCGCCACCGCCGGGCGCGCCGCGCTAAATAGTCGCGCCAATCTTTCGTTTGTCATGGGTAAGGGTCTGTGTGCCCAGCCCCCTCTTGTTCACTTTCCGGGAAGTATTTATGACCGACCCCAAGCGCGGCGCCTTCAAAGGTTTGCTCGCATTGCTCAGGCCTTTTCGCACCATCGTGACCGTCTCCGTCGCCCTGGGCATGGCCGGCGGCCTGGCCATCACGTTGTTGCTGGCGACGATCAATAATGCCCTGCACTCGCCACAAGGCATGACCCAGGGCGTGATCCTGACTTTTGCAGCCTTGTGCGTGCTGGCGCTGGTCAGCTCGATCATTTCCGACATCGGCACCAACTACGTCGGCCAACGGATCATTGCAGCCCTGCGCAAAGAGCTGGGTGAAAAGGTGCTGTCGGCGCCCATCGGGCAAATCGAGCGCTACCGCTCCCACCGACTGATCCCGGTGCTTACCCACGATGTCGACACCATCAGCGACTTCTCCTTCGCGTTCACGCCCTTGGCCATTGCCGCCACGGTGACGCTGGGCTGCCTGGGCTACCTGGCGTACCTGTCGGTGCCGATGTTCCTGATGATGGTCGTCGCCATCGTGATTGGCAGCGCCGTGCAGTTCATCGCCGGCGGCAAAGGTATCCAAGGCTTCGACCTCGCACGCAGCCATGAAGACGAATTGCAGCGTTATTACAACGCCATCGCGTCCGGCGCCAAGGAACTGCGCATGCATCGGCCACGGCGCTTTCGCATGAACACCCACCGTATCCAGGAAACGGCGGACCGCATCAGCGATATTCAGGTGCGTTCGGTCAACATCTACATCCTCGCCAAGACCTTCGGCTCAATGCTGTTCTTCGTGGTCATCGGCTTGGCCCTGGCGATGCAGGCCTATAACCCGAACCCGGACCCGACCGTGATTACCGGTTTCGTGCTGGTGCTGTTGTACATGAAAGGCCCGCTGGAACACCTGCTGGGTTACCTGCCCGTGGTGGGCAAGGCGAAGATTGCCTTCGGGCGTATCAGCGAGTTGTCGGAGCGCTTCTCCTCTCCTGAACCGCACCTGCTGATGGATGACAGCGAGGCGCCGACACCGATCGTCAACAGCCTTGAGCTGCGAAACGTAAGCTACAGCCCTCCGGCCGTGGAAGGCAGCGAGCCGTTTCACCTGGGGCTGATCAACCTGAGCATTGCCCAAGGCGACATCGTATTTATCGTCGGCGAAAACGGCAGTGGCAAGACCACGCTGATCAAATTGCTGCTGGGGCTCTACCCGCCGCAGTCCGGCGAAATCCTGCTCAACGGCGAGGCCGTGACCGACCCCGAGCGCGATGACTATCGCCAATTGTTCACCACGGTATTCGCCGACTACTACCTGTTCGACGACCTGGTCCAGGGCAGCGCCACCCAGTCACTGGACAGCGCCACTAAATACCTGGAACGCCTGGAGATCGCGCACAAGGTCAGCGTCAAGGACGGTGTGTTCAGCACCACCGACCTGTCCACCGGCCAGCGCAAGCGCCTGGCACTGGTCAACGCCTGGCTGGAAGAACGCCCGGTGCTGGTGTTCGACGAATGGGCCGCCGACCAGGACCCGGCCTTCCGCCGGATTTTCTATACCGAGCTGCTGCCGGACCTCAAGCGCCTGGGCAAAACCATCATCGTGATCAGCCATGACGACCGCTATTTCCACATCGCCGATCAGCTGGTACGGCTGCGCGCCGGCCAGGTAGTGCATGAAATGGAGCCTGCATGAAATTTTCTTTTCCGGTTTTCCGAGGTAGGAACGTCTCACTAGTGGTAATGAGAACTAACCTCAACAAATATCAGAATTTGCCCACTTAAAACATAGAAGAGAAACCATCCATGTCAGCACGACTCGGTCTCAGCCCACTGAGCAAAGCGCTAACCAGGGCCCTGAACATCAACCTCCTGCCGAGCGCGCTTACCCTGGCGGTATCGCTGCCGGTTGCCGGCTATGTGCAGGCACAGGAGATCGAGTTGGATATTCCAGCACAGGCACTGGGGAGTGCACTGCAGGAATTCGGCCGCCAGGCCAACCTGCAGGTGCTGTACAGCCCGACCGACGTGGCGGGAAAAAACAGCACGGCGATCAAAGGTAAACTGGATCCGCAGCTGGCGATCAACACCTTGCTGGCAGGCACTTCGACCACTCACAGCCTCAGTGGCAACGCGCTGACCGTTACCGCCGCCGGCGCGTCCGCCGGGCTGGAGTTGAGTCCGACCCAAGTGACCGGCAACGTGCTGGGCAACATCACCGAGGGCTCCGGCTCCTACACGCCGGGCACCATTGCCACGGCCACGCGGCTGACCCTGACCCCGCGGGAAACCCCGCAGTCGATCACGGTGATTACCCGCCAACATATCGAGGACTTCGGCCTCAACAACGTCGATGACGTGATGCGCCACACGCCTGGCATCACCGTATCGGCCTATGACACCGACCGTACCAACTATTACTCGCGTGGGTTCTCGGTCAACAGTTTCCAGTACGACGGTATTCCGTCCACCGTGCGCAACGTCGGCTACTCGGCCGGGAATACCCTCAGCGACATGGCGATCTATGACCGCGTCGAAGTGCTCAAGGGTGCCACCGGCCTGCTCAACGGCGCCGGCTCCCTGGGCGCGACCATCAACTTGATCCGCAAGAAGCCGACGTCGGAGTTCAAGGGCCATGTGCAACTGGGCGCCGGCTCCTGGGACAACTATCGCAGCGAAGTGGATGTGAGCGGCCCGTTAACCGACAGCGGTAATGTCCGGGGCCGTGCAGTGGCGGCGTACCAGGACAAAAAATCCTTCATGGACCACTACTCGCGCAAGACCGAAACCTACTACGGCATTACCGAGTTCGACCTGTCCCCCGACACCATGTTGACCGTCGGCTTCGACTATCAGGACAATATTCCGAAAGGCTCCAGCTGGTCCGGTTCGTTCCCGTTGGTCAACTCCAACGGCAGCATCAACAAGATGCCACGCTCCTACAACAACGGCGCCACCTGGAGCTCCTGGGAACAGAACACCCGCACCGCCTTTGCCATGCTTGAGCATGATATGGGTGACGGCTGGGTCACCAAATTCCAGCTCGACCACAAGATCAACAGCTACCATGCCGACCTCGGTTCGATCCAGTTTGTCCAGCCGGCAGCCGATGGCACCGCCGAGGTCAACGGTCAGAAATACACCGGCGAAACCAAAAGCACCTCCGCCGACCTCTACGCCACCGGGCCTTTCAGCCTGTTTGGCCGCGAACATGAACTGGTGGTGGGCGGCTCGATCGGCACGTCGCGCTGGCAAGGCAAGGGGTACTGGGCGCCGGAATGGCCAGGCGGCAACAAAGTCGATTTCTATAACTGGAATGGCCACATTGCCAAGCCGATCTACGGCCCTGTCCAGCAATACATCGACGATACCATCCGCCAGACCGGCTACTACGTGACCACACGCTTGAACGTGATGGATGACCTGCACGTCATCCTCGGTGGGCGCGTCGCCAACTACCACGTCACCGGTATCAACCCTTCCTACAAGGAAACCGGCCGGTTCGTGCCGTATGCCGGCGTGATCTACGACCTGAACGACAATCTCTCGGTGTACACCAGCTACACCGATATCTTCCAACCCCAGGAAAGCACGTACAAAGACCGCAACCAGACGTTGCTGGAACCAGACGAAGGCCAAAACTACGAGCTGGGCCTGAAGGGCGAGTTTCTCGACGGTCGCTTGAACACCAGCATTGCCTACTTCGAAGTGCATGAAGACAACCGTGCCATCCCGGACGATGCCTATAACAACCAGACTCCTTCCCCGCAAAACTATGCGTTCAAGAGCTCCAAGGCCGTCACCAAGGGTTACGAAGCAGAAATCTCAGGTGAGCTGGCGCCCGGCTGGCAAGTACAAGGCGGTTACACCCACAAGATCGTGCGGGACGCAGACGACAAGAAGATCTCCACCTTCGAACCTGAGCACCAGGTCAACCTGAACACCACTTACAAACTCAAGGGCGACCTCGACAAGTTCACCATCGGTGGCGGCCTGCGCTGGCAGAGCAAGGGTTGGAATGAAATCTACAACTCGCAGCTCAACACCAACCAGGACATCACCCAGGAGTCCTATTGGCTGGTGGACTTGATGACCCGCTACCAGGTCACCAAGAACCTCTCGGCGACTGTCAATTTCAACAACATCTTCGACAAGTCCTACTACACCAACGTGGGCTTCTATAACTCGGCCGCTTATGGCGAGCCGCGCAACGTGATGTTCAGCACCCGCTGGGACTTCTGATGTGATGCCTTGATCGCCCTGGCGGCGATCAACCAAAAGCCCGATGGAAGCGCTGCTTTCATCGGGCTTTTTTGTGCCCCGCCCTCCCCTGTGGCGAGTCCCCTGTGGCGAGAGAGCTTGCCCCCTCGACACAGGTTCAGTGTTCATCACTTGAGGTGTTATTCCATGGCGGCCACCAGGCTACGAATGAACTCGGCACTGTCGATGATCCCGTCGTGATCAGTCTCGATCACCACTGAACGCTCGATCCGCCCCTGAACAAGGGTGCTTGCCATGTGCTGCTCGATCAGCTCCTTGAACTGCCCGGCGCGGCTCATGGACGCCCACCAGCAACTGACCGGGGCCTTGATCGGCTTGAAGTCCGCCGCCGACAGACGCTCACTGAGCGCGCGGTCGACCTCCCAGGAAATCTGCGCCTCATTGCCACGCAGCAACTCGTTCTTGATACCGGTAAAGGTGTCGCCCAGGGTCTGCTCGGCCCAGGCGATAAACCCTTGCCATTGCCCAGCTTCGTCTTGGGCATCGCGCTGACATTGCTGCCAGGCCGCCTGAATCCGCTCGGCAAACGCCGGGAACATCACGCCCAACAACGCCGCACGCCGCTCGTTCGCCGAGACTTCACGGGCATCCTCGGTGACGACCGCCTGCCAATAGGGCCTGAGCCACTGCGGCGGCGCGGAGTCGATCCAGCCGACAAACTCGACGTCGCGTCCCGCTTGCTCCAGCACGTAGGCGACTTCCATCGCCAGGTTGCCACCCAACGACCAGCCTGCCAGGCGGAAGGAGCCCTGGGGCTGGGCCAACAGGAGTTGCTCGGCGTAATCCTCGACCATGGCTTGCCATTCGGGCACCACTGCACCGTCCTCGGCCAATGCACGGCAAATCACCCCGAACACCGGACGCAGCTCCCGGAGCGCGAGGGCAATCGCGGTGTAGCAATGCACCGAACCGAAGCTTGGGTGGAACATGAACAACGGTGTGCCTTCGGTCTGGCTGTTGAGCTTGACGATCAACGAGCTGCGCGCGTCGCCCTTCAGGCAGTTGACCTGGCTGCGTACCGTCGGGTTAAGCATCAACTGGCTGACGGACAAGCCGACACCGATGACTTTACGGATACGCTCCTTGAGCATCAGCACCAGCAAGGAGTGACCACCCAACTCGAAGAAGTTGTCGTTCAGCCCTACGCGCTCGACACCGAGGACATCACGCCAGATCGCCGCGACTTGCTGCTCGACGGCGCTTTGCGGGGCCTGATAAGCGTCCGCGCCTTGCGCCTCCGGTTTAGGCAACGCCTTGCGATCCAGCTTGCCATTGGGGCTCAGCGGCATCTGTGTCAACACCACCCACTGCGCCGGTACCATGTAGTCCGGCAACTGCGCCGCCAGGTGCATCGCCACCTGTGCTTTCCAATCCTCGCTCGGCGCCTGCAGCACCAGGTAGCCCACCAGATGCGTGCCGTCCACGGCGAGCACCGCCGCTTCACGCACACACGCGTGCTCCAGCAGGCGGGCCTCGATTTCACCCAATTCGATGCGCAAGCCACGCAGCTTGACCTGGTGATCGATGCGCCCGGCGTACTCGATCACCCCATCGTCGCGATAACGCGCCAGGTCCCCGGTGCGATACAAACGGGTGCCACTGCCGAACGGATCGGTCACAAAGCGTTCGGCGGTCAGCGCCGGCCGACGGTGATAACCGCGCGCCAGGCCGACGCCGCCGAGATAGAGTTCACCCAACACGCCAACGGGTGCCGGTTCCAAGTTGCCGTCCAACACGTAGCAGCCCAGGTTGGCGATCGGCCGACCAATCGGCACGGCGTCACCCCCTTCGTCGACGCAGGTCCAGTGCGTCACGTCGATTGCCGCTTCGGTCGGCCCATACAGGTTGTACAACCCGGCACGCGGCAGTTTGGCGAACACCTGTTGCTGAGCATCCACCGGCAGCGCTTCACCGCTGCACACAATGCGCTGCAGGCTGTGACAGGCGCCGACGCCGGCATCCTGCAAGAAGGCCTGGAGCATGGATGGCACAAAGTGCAACGTAGTGACTTGCTCGGCGTTGATCAGGCTCACCAGCCTGGCCGGATCACGATGGTCGCCCGGCGCGGCCACCACCAGGCGCGCACCGGTCATCAGCGGCCAGAAGAACTCCCACACCGACACGTCGAAACTGAACGGCGTCTTCTGCAAGACCGTATCACTGCCGTCCAGGCCATACGCCTGCTGCATCCAGCACAGCCGGTTGGTCAGCGCCGAATGGCGGTTACCCGCACCTTTGGGTTGGCCGGTGGAGCCCGAGGTGTAGATCACATAGGCAAGGTTTTCGCCATCGACGGCGACCTGCGGATTCCGCTCGGCGTAGGCCTGCAACCCCTCATCGCCCTGCTCCAGCACCAGGCTGTGCAAGCCCGCTGGAATCGGCAGTTGCTCCAGCAAATGCGCCTGGGTCAACAACAGCTTCACGTCGCTGTCTTGCAGCATGTAGGCCAATCGATCGCGGGGGTATTCCGGGTCCAGCGGCACATAAGCGCCACCTGCCTTGAGTACCGCCAGCAGGCCAACGACCATTTCAATCGAACGCTCAACCGCCAGCCCCACGAGGACATCCGGCCCGACGCCGGCCGCCATCAGGCGATGCGCCAGGCGGTTTGCCCGGCGGTTAAGCGCGGCGTAACTCAATACCTGCCCGGCAAATACCAGCGCTGGTGCGTCCGGCGTGCGCACCACCTGGGCTTCGATCAACTGATGCACCGGAAGGTGCAGCGGGTAGTCCGTGGCCGTGTCATTCCAGGCATGCAGGACCGTTTCGCGCTCGGAACGGGCCAGCGAAGGCAACGTTGCCAGACGCTGGGCGCCGTCCACTGCCAATGCCTGCAACACCTGCTGGAAGTGCTCGGCCAACCGTTCGATATGCGCCGCGCTGAATGCCTGGCGGTCGTAATTGAACTCCAGGCCCAAGGTGTCACCGATGCCCAGCAAGACCGTCAACGGATAGTGGGTTTGCTCCAGGCTGTGGACGGCGCCAAACGTGAGCCCCGAAGGTGCGCCCTGCTCCAGCGCTTCGGACACCGGGTAGTTCTCAAACACCAGAATGCTGTCGAACAGCGCCTCGCCACCCAGCCCGGCCCAACGCTGGATCTCGAACAGCGGCGTATGCTCCTGCTCACGCAAGCGCACGTTTTGCGCCTGGATCTGCTGCAGCCACTGGCTGACCGTCATCTGTGCATCCGGCGTGGCCACGACGGGCAAGGTGTTGATGAACAGACCGACCTGTTGTTCGATACCGCGCAATTGCGCCGGACGGCCTGCCACGGTGGCGCCGAACGCCACGGTGGACTGCCCGGTGTGATGCTGCAACAGCAGCAGCCAGGCGCTTTGCACCAGCGTATTGAGGGTGACTTTATTGCGCTGGGCGAAGGCCTTGAGCTGAGCGGTCTGGCTGGCGTCGAGGTTCAGACGATGCTCGCCGTTGACGGCCAGCGCCTCGCTGTGCGCAGCCTGTAGGCCACGGGCCAGGCGGGTTGGTTCTTGCAGGTTGAGCAGTTGCTCTTTCCAGAATGCCTCGCTGACCGACTTGTCCTGTGCCTGCAGCCAGGCAATGTAATCGCGGTAACGCCCGATGGGCGCACGTAGCGGTTCACCGGCGTAATGCTGCAACACCTCGCCAAACAACTGCGAACCACTCCAGCCGTCCATCAAGATGTGGTGGTTGGTGTAGATCAAGTGATAACGGGACGCCCCCGTACGGACCACCGTCAGGCTCAGCAATGGCGCTTGTTCCAGCACGAACCCCTGGGCCCGCGCCGACTCGGCCAGGCTATCGAGTGCCGCACTGCTGCCGGGCCGATCTTGCCAGTCCAGCTCGGCGAACGGCATTTGCATCTGCTTGTAGACCACCTGCAACGGCTGCTCAAGCTCGGTCTGCCAGAGAAAACCGCTGCGCAGGATCTCATGGCTGTCGAGCGCCGCCTGCCAGGCCTGGCGGAAGCGCGGTACATCCAGGCCCTCGACATCAATGCGCATCTGGTTGATGTAGTCACCCGAGCCTTCGCCGTACAACGATTGGAACAACATGCCTTGCTGCATCGGCGACAGCGGGTAAACGTCTTCGATATCAGCCACCGTCACCGGCAAGCTGTCCAGTTGCGCCTGGGACAAGCGCGCCAACGGGAAGTCCGAGGGCGTGACACCCCGGTTGACACCACAGTGCTCGATCAACGCCTTGAGTTCCGTCGCGTAGTCATCCGCCAGGCGTTGTACGGTCGCTTCATCGAACATCTGCTGGCTGAAGCTCCAGTTCAACTTCAATTCACCGGCGTAGACCTGGCCGTTGATTTCCAACCAGTTACCCAGCGGTGCCTCGGCACTCTGTTCGGAACCACTGCCATCACCGGAGGGGACGAACAAGCCTTCTTGTTCGCCGCCGTCAAAACTGCCATCGAATTGCCCCAGGTAGTTGAAGGTGATGCGTGGGCGCGGCAGTTCACTCAGGGCCTGTTGAGCCTCGGCATTCCCCAGGTAACGCAGGGCACCAAAGCCCAGGCCCTTGTCGGGAATCGCGCGCAGCTGCTCCTTGATCTGCTTGAGGGAGCCGCCCAACGAATCGGTCGGCACCAGCTTCACCGGGTAGAGGCTGGTGAACCAGCCGACGGTACGGGTCAGGTCGATCTCGTCGAACAGGTCTTCACGGCCATGGCCTTCCAGGCGGATCAACATCGACGCGTCACCGGTCCAGCGCACAACGACGCGAGCCAGTGCAGTCAGCAACAGGTCATTGATCTGGGTGCGGTAAGCACTGGGGGCGTCCTGCAACAGACGCCGCGTGAAGGCCTGATCCAGATGGGTGGTCACGCTCAGCGCATGCCGGTTGCTCAAGCTGGCCTTTGAATCGGCCCCCGGCAGTCCGGTAGGGCTGCCTTGCAACTGCGTCTGCCACCAGGCCAGTTCCTGCGCCAGTGCGGCGCTGCGTGCATAGGTTTGCAGACGCTCGGCCCAGGCACGGGTCGCGCTGGTCTTGGCGGGCAACACGACCGTGGCACCTTGGGCAAGCAGGCGGTAAGCCGTTTGCAGGTCTTCCAGCAGGATGCGCCAGGACACACCGTCCACCACCAAGTGATGAATCACCAGCAGCAGGCGCTGGGAGCCGTCGGCGAGGTCGACGAGCACTGCTCGCAGCAGCGGCCCTTCGCTCAGGTCGAGGCTGCGCTGGGCTTCCTCACCCAGGGCCTCTAACTCTTCGACTGCATTCAAGGTGGTCTGCCACAGGACCTGCTCGGCCTGATGCTGCTGCGGCCCGCGATACGCCGCGCTCCAGCCTGCCGCGCCCTGGACGAAACCGGTGCGCAGGGCGTCGTGATGCACGATCAACGCCTGCAGCGCCGCCACCAGCAGCGGCGCCTGCAACGCCTGATGTGGCTGTAGCACCACCGACTGGTTCCAGTGATGACGCTGGGGAATGTCATCGGCAAAAAACGCCTGCTGGACAGGCAGCAACAACAACTCGCCGGTCAATGCCGACTGATCCAGCACCACCGCGCCCTCGCCTTCCCGGGCCACGGCCGCCAGGCTCTGGACCGTCTGGTGCTGGAACAGATCCTTGGGCGTGAAGCGCACACCGGCCTGGCGGGCACGGCTGACCACTTGGATCGAGATGATCGAGTCACCGCCCAACTCGAAGAAGTTATCGTGCAAACCGACACGTGGCAGACGCAGCACGTCGGACCAGATCGCCGCGATCTTCTGCTCCAGCTCACTCTGTGGCGCCACGTACACCTGCTGCATCTGGCTGACATCCGGGCGCGGCAGGCCCTTGCGGTCGAGCTTGCCGTTCGGCGTCAGCGGCATGCGCTCAAGGAACATCAGGTGCGTGGGTACCATATAGTCCGGCAAACGGGTTTTCAGGGCGCGGCGCAAGGCTTCGCGGCAGGTCGACTGCGCCACTGCGTCGTCGACGAGCAAGGGGTCCAGCGGCACCACATAGGCGACCAGTTGCTTGCCGCTCGGCCCTTCCTGGGCCACCACCACGGTTTCGCCGACGCTGTCCTGCTCGCGCAGGCGCGCTTCGATCTCGCCCAGCTCGATACGGAAGCCACGGATTTTCACCTGATGGTCGACGCGGCCGAGGTAATCCACCACGCCATCCGGGCGGCCACGGGTCAGGTCGCCGCTGCGATACATACGGCTGCCGGGCTTGCCGAACGGGTCCGGTACGAAGCGCTCGGCGGTCAGGGCCGGGCGCTCCAGGTAACCCCGGGCCACGCCCTCGCCGCCCAGGTACAACTCACCGGCTACGCCGATGGGTTGCAGGTTAAGTTGCGCGTCCAGCACGTAGCCGCTGCGGTTGCCCAGCAGTGTGCCGATCGGCGCGTAGACGGCACCGCACGGGTCACCACGGCGGGCCTTCCACAGCAACGGCGTGACCACGGTTTCGGTCGGGCCGTAGCCGTTGAACAGATAAGTCGGCTTGAGCGCGCGCCACGCCAGGTCATAGCTGGCCTGGGCAACGGCATCGCCACCGAAGCAGTACACCCGCACCTTCGGCGGGTTGCCGTCACGCTCGGCATGCTCGGCCAACTGTTGCAGGTACACCGGCGGGAACACCGCCATGGTCACGTTGTGACGGTGCATTTGTTGGTAGGTGTACTCCGGCAGCCACAGGCTGTCATCGCGGATCAACACGCTCGCGCCGTTGATCAGCGGGTGCATCCAGCCTTCGTGGGACCCGTCGAAGGCGAACGACATGAAGTGCAGTTCGCAATCGGCGGGCGAGGTTTCATAACGCTCGCCGGTGGCGATGATATGCGCCACCAGTGGACCGTAAGAGACAGCAACCCCCTTGGGCATGCCGGTGGAGCCGGAGGTGTAGATCACGTAGGCGAGGTTGTCGCCGTCCAGTTTCACCTGCGGCGCCGTGTCGCTGAAGCCTGCCCACTCCTCGGTAAGATCAATCGCCAGGCAATCAAGGCCGTCGGGGATCGGCAGTTGCTGCAAGGCACTGCTGTGGGTCAGCAGCAACCGGGCACGGCTGTCCTGCATCATGTACAGCAGGCGATCACGCGGGTATTCGATGTCCAGCGGCACGTAGACGCCACCGGCTTTCATCACCGCGAGGAACGCCACCATGATCTCGGCACTGCGCGGCATGGCAATCGCCACGCGCACTTCCGGGCCGACGCCACGGGCGATCAGCGCATGGGCCAGACGGTTGGACTGGCGGTCCAGCTCGCCGTAAGTCAGCTGCTGCTCGCCAAATTTCACCGCCACCGCCTCGGGGGTTTCCCAGGCGCGGTCGGCCACCAACTCGTGGACCAGGCGCTTGGCCGAGAAGCCGGCGTCGCTCTGGTTCCACAGTTGAAGAATCTGTTGCCGTTCGGCGTTGTCCAGCAGGTTTAATTGGCTGAGATTCTGCCGTGGGTCGGCAACCATGCCTTGCAACAGGTTCTGCCAGTGTCGCGCCATGCGTTGCACGGTACTGGCCTCAAACAGGTCCTGGGCATAGCCGAGCGTGGCCCAGATACCTTCGGTGGATTCCTGGATATCCAGGTCCAGGTCGAAATGCGCCGTCTTGCTTTCCCATTCCAGCCCTTCTACCGAAAGATTCGGCAGTTGCTGCTGAACCTGAGCCTGGCCCACGTCGGTCTGGTGGTTGAACATCACTTGGAACAACGGGTTGTGGCTCAGGCTGCGCTCGGGTTGCAGCGCTTCCACCAGTTGTTCGAAGGGCAGGTCCTGGTGAGCCTGGGCGTCCAGCGCCCGTTGCCGGGCCTGTTGCAGCAGTTGCTCGACGCTCATCTGGCCGTGGAGATCGGCCTTGAGCACCTGGGTGTTGACGAAGAAGCCGATCAGACGCTCGGTCTCGCTGCGATTGCGGTTGGCGATCGGCACCCCGACACGGATCTCTTCCTGGCCACTGTAGCGATGCAGCAAGGTCTGGAACGAGGCCAATAGCAGCATGAACAAGGTCACGTCCTGCTGCTTGGCCAGGGCCTTGAGGCCTTGGGTCAACGCGCCGGGCAGTTCGAATGCCAGGCGCGCGCCACGATGGCTTTGCACAGCAGGACGCGGGTGGTCGAACGGCAACGCCAACACGCTCTGCTCACCGCCGAGCATGTCGCGCCAATACGCCAGTTGACGGGCCTTCTCGCCCGCCTCCATCCAGTTGCGCTGCCATACGGCGTAGTCGGCGTACTGAATCGGCAGCGCCGGCCATTGCAACACCTGTCCCTGGCTGTAGGCCGCATACAGTTGCACCAGCTCTTCAACCATCAGCTGCATCGACCAGCCATCGGACACGATGTGATGCTGCACCAATACCAATACATGTTCATCAGCGGCGATGCGCAGCAACGAAACCCGCAGCAAAGGCCCTTGTTCCAGATTGAAGGGTTGGGCTATTTCGGCCTCGACCCGCGCCTTGAGCTGCGCTTCCTGTACCTCGGCGTGCGCTATCGGCAACGACACCTGCGGTGAAATTATTTGAACCGTGCGGTCGCGCTCCTGGCGCAAATGGGTGCGCAGGCTTTCATGCCGGGCCAGCAAGGTATCGAAACTGCGTTGCAGTGCAACCAGATCAAGCTGCCCTTTCAAACGCAAGGCGCTGGGGATGTGGTACGCGGCGCTTTGCGGCTCCAGTTGCCATAAAAACCATTGGCGCTCCTGGGCGTAGGACAGCGGCAACGGCTGGTCCCGCCCTACCGGCAACAGCGCGGGCGCGTTCGGCGCGCCTGGGGCCTGGGTGGTCAGTGCGGCGACAAACCCCTCCAGGCGCGGCTGTTCGAACAGCAATTTGAGCGGCACTTCGAGCTTCAATGCCTGACGAATGCGCGAGACCACTTGCATGGCCATCAGCGAATGCCCGCCCAGTTCGAAGAAGTGGTGGGTCAGGCCCACACGCTCGACGCCAAGAATATCAGCCCAGATCGCCGCAACCTGCTGTTGCAGTGGCGTAACCGGTGCCTGCCAGGCCTGTTGCACCGCGCTGCCATCGGGTTTGGGCAGCGCCTGGCGGTCAAGCTTGCCGTTGGGGTTCAACGGCATGCGGTCGAGGAAGATCAAGTGCGCAGGCACCATGTAATCGGGCAGTTGCTCACGCAAGGTGGCCTTGAGCGTTTCGCCCGCTGCCGCATGCTCGGCGGCGGACAACGGCTGGGCTGGCACAAGGTAAGCCACCAACTGGTTGTCGGCCGCCAGCAGGAAGGCTTCGCGCACCGCCTCCTGGGCCAACAGCAGCGCTTCGATCTCACCCAACTCGATTCGGAAACCGCGGATTTTGACCTGATGATCGACGCGACCGACGTATTCGATCACCCCGTCGGCGCGATAACGCGCCAGGTCACCGGTGCGGTAAAGACGCTCACCCAGGGTGCTGAACGGGTCGGCGACAAAACGTTCGGCGGTCAGGCTCGGGCGTTGCAGGTAATCACGGGCCAAGCCACTGGCACTGGCAATGTACAGCTCACCCACGGCGCCAACCGGCAACAGGTTAAGGTCACGGTCCAACACATACAGACCGCGCCCCGGCAACGCGCGGCCAATCGGGCTGGCAGTGGCGCCAATCACGGCGTTGTCGTCGCTGCAATCGAGCACGCTGGATACCACCGTGGCCTCGGTCGGCCCATACGTATTGAGCAGCCGTACATGCCCCAGCCCCGCGCGCTGCCACGACACCGGGCCATCCAGCGGCATCGCTTCGCCGCCGATATGCACCTGCCGCAATGCGCCATAGGGCCGTGGCCCCGCTGCAAGACAATCCTGCAGGAACAGTTTCCAATAGGCGGTGGGCAAGTCGGCCAGGGTGATGCCTTGGTCGATAATCTGCCTGTACAGGTCAGCGCCGTCCCACAACTGCGGCCCGCGCAACACGACCGTCGCGCCCAGGGTCAGGGCCGGGTACAGCTGCTCGACAAAACCATCGAAGTTCAGGGTCGCGAACTGCAGTACGCGGTCGTCCGCGACCAGGCGCGAATACTCGGCCGCGATACCGGCGAATTCGCTCAATGCCGCATGGCTGATGGCAACGCCTTTTGGCTTGCCGGTGGAGCCGGAGGTGTAGATGACATACGCCAGGCTGCGGGGCTCGAACGCGGTAGGCGGGTTGTGCTCGGCACACTGCGCCAACTGCGCGTCGGCCAGGTCGATGTCCAGCGCCGTCAGATCGGCCGGCAATGGCAAGCGGTCGCGCAGGTGGGATTGGGTCAACACCAGTCGCACACCACTGTCGTCGAGCATATGCACCAGGCGTTCACGCGGGTATTCAGGGTCAAGCGGCACGTAGGCGCCACCCGCCTTGAGCACCGCCAACAGGCTGACCACCATGGCAAAGGAGCGCTCGACCGCGATGCCAACCAGCACTTCCGGGCCTACACCCTGGGCGATCAGGTAGTGCGCCAGGCGATTGGCCTGGCGGTTCAGTTCACCGTAGCTGAGCGTTTGCTCATCCAAGGCCAGCGCCTGGCGCGCCGGATGTTCGCGGGCCTGGGCCTCGAACAACTGGTGCACGGCGTGCGACGCCGCGACGGTGACGGGGGCATTCCAGTCCTTGAGCATCCGCTGTTGTTCGGGTGCATCGAGCATCGACAGCGTGCAAAGAAGGCTGCGTGGTGCACTCACTGCCGCCTGGAGCAGGTTCTGCCAATGCTGCGCCAAGCGTTCGATGGTTGCGCTTTTGAACAGGTCGGTGGCGTAGGTCAGCGCCGCCCAGAGGCCCTCGCCAGACTCATGGGTGTCCAGGCTCAGGTCGAAATGCGTGGTCCGGCTCTCCCAATTCAGCTCCGCCACCCGCAGGCCAGGCAATGGCTGGTCATCGCGCCCGCCCTGGGCGTCGGTCTGGTGGTTGAACATCACTTGGAACAGCGGGTTATGGCTCAGACTGCGTTCAGGTTGCAGCGCCACCACCAATTGTTCAAACGGCAAGTCCTGGTGCGCCTGGGCTTCCAGGGCGCGGCGCTTGGCCTGTTGCAGCAGTTCGGCGAAGCTCATCTGCCCGTCGAGGTCGGCCTTGAGTACTTGGGTGTTGACGAAAAAGCCGATCAGCCGCTCGGTTTCCACGCGGTTGCGGTTGGCATTCGGCACGCCGATGCGGATGTCCGACTGGCCGCTGTAGCGAAACAGCAGGGTCTGGAACGAGGCCAGCAACAGCATGAACGGGGTTACGCCCTCTTGCTGGGCCAGGCGCTTGATACCAGCCACCAGGTCCGCCGGCAGATGCACCTGCAAGCTGGCGCCGCGATGGCTTTGCTGCGCCGGGCGCGAATAGTCGAGGGGCAACTCCAGCACCGGTTGCTCACCGCCCAACAGGTCCTGCCAGTAGGCCAATTGACGAGCCTTCTCCCCGGCTTCCATCCAGCTGCGCTGCCACAGCGCGTAGTCGGCATAGTGGATCGGCAAGCCCGGCAATTGCACCTCCTGGCCTTGGCTGTGCGCGGCGTAGAACTGCACCAGTTCCTCGACCATGACCTGCATCGACCAGCCATCGGAAATGATGTGGTGCTGCACCATCACCAGCACATGCTCGTCTTCGGCCAGTTGCAGCAAGGTCACGCGCAACAACGGCCCCGCCTGCAAATCGAAAGGCCGGGCTATCTCGGCTTCGATGCGCGCGATCAGTTGGTGTTCGTCGGCAACGTCCTGGTGTATCTCGATGCGCGCCTCGGGCGCTACGTTTTGCAGCAGGCGCTCGCCGTCCTGTACCAGGCGTGTGCGCAGGCTTTCATGGCGGGCCAGCAGGCTGTCGAACGCGCGTTGCAGGGCCGCCAGGTCCAGTCGGCCCTGCAGACGCAGTGCGCCGGGAATATGATAAGTAGCGCTGTCCGGGTCCAGTTGCCAGAGAAACCACTGGCGCTCCTGGGCGTAGGACAACGGCAGACTCTGGCCGTCCTCACGGATCGAGGCAATCGGCAGCTGGGCGAAGCTCATGCCCCGGCTTTGCAGGCGCTGGTAAAACTGCTGGCGCTGTTCCAGAGGCAGGCGAAGAAAGCGCGAAACCAGATCGATATTAGGGTTGGAAAGCATGGGTCAAATCGCCTCTAGTTCGCTCAAAAAGTCACGAAGATCATCAAAATCTTCCGCGCTGCCGGCGCGGAAGGTGGCGGCGGCCTGCACGTAGGCACGCAGGGTTTCGGTCTGGAACACTTCCAGCAAGGGCACTTCCAGCCCCAGTTCGGCCTGGACCCGCGAGGTGATCTGGATCGCCAGCAGGGAATGGCCGCCCACTTCAAAGAAGTTGTCGTTCAGGCCCACTTGCGGCAGGCGCAGGACATCGGCCCAGATCGCGGCGATCTGCCGTTCCAGCTCGGTTTCGGGGGCCACATAGGCCTGTTGCAGCAGGCTCGCATCCGGCTCGGGCAGGCCCTTGCGGTCGAGTTTGCCGTTGGGGGTCAGCGGCATTTGCGCCAGGAACATGAAGTGTGTCGGCACCATGTAGTCCGGCAGGTGGGTTTTCAGGGCGCGGCGCAGGGTGTCGCGCAACTCGGTTTCGTTGATCAGGCTGCCGTCTGCGGGCACTACGTAAGCCACCAACTGCTTGCCGGTCGGGCCTTCCTGGGCGACCACCACGGTTTCACCGACGTTGTCCTGTTCGCGCAGACGCGCTTCGATTTCACCCAGCTCGATACGGAAACCACGGATTTTCACCTGATGGTCGACACGGCCGAGGTAGTCCACCACACCATCCGGGCGGCCACGGGTTAGGTCACCACTGCGATACACACGGCTGCCGGGCTTGCCGAACGGGTCCGGCACAAAGCGTTCGGCAGTCAGCGCCGGGCGCTCCAGATACCCACGGGCCACGCCTTCGCCGCCCAGGTACAGCTCACCGGCTACGCCGATGGGTTGCAGGTTGAGTTGTGAATCCAGCACGTAGCCGCTGCGGTTGCCCAGCAGCGTGCCAATGGGAGCGTAGACGGCACCGCACGGGTCGCCCTTGCGCGCTTTCCACAGCAATGGCGTGACCACGGTTTCGGTCGGGCCGTAGCCGTTGAACAGATAGGTCGGCTTGAGTGCGCGCCAGGCCAGGTCGTAGCTGGCTTGCGCCACGGCATCGCCACCGAAGCAGTACACCCGCACCTTCGGCGGGTTGCCGTCACGCTCGGCATGCTCGGCCAACTGTTGCAGGTACACCGGTGGGAACACCGCCATGGTCACGTTGTGGCGGTGCATTTGCTGGTAGGTGTATTCCGGCAGCCACAGGCTGTCATCGCGGATCAACACACTGGCGCCGTTGATCAGCGGGTGCATCCAGCCTTCATGGGAGCCGTCGAAGGCGAACGACATGAAGTGCAGTTCGCAGTCGGCGGGCGAGGTTTCATAACGCTCGCCGGTGGCAATGATATGCGCCACCAGCGGACCGTGGGACACCGCCACCCCCTTGGGCAGGCCGGTGGAGCCGGAGGTGTAGATCACGTACGCGAGGTTGTCGCCGTCCAGTTTCACATCAGGCGCCGTGTCGCTGTAACCGGACCATTCCTCGGTGCGATCAATCGCCAGGCTGTCCAGACCCTCGGGAATCGGTAGTTGCTGCAAGGCACTGCTATGAGTCAGCAGCAACTGGGCACGGCTGTCCTGCATCATGTACAGCAGGCGGTCACGCGGGTATTCGATATCCAGCGGCACATAGACGCCACCGGCCTTCATCACCGCCAGGAACGCCACCATGATTTCGGCACTGCGCGGCATGGCAATCGCCACGCGCACTTCCGGGCCGACGCCACGGGCGATCAGCGCATGGGCCAGGCGGTTGGCCTGGCGGTCCAGTTCGCCATAGCTCAGGGTTTGTGCGTCGAATTTCACGGCGACTGCATCCGGGTTTTCCCGGGCGCGGTCGGCCACTAACTGGTGAACCAGGCGTTCGGCCGAGAAGCCGGCATCGGTCTGGTTCCACAATTGCAGGATGTGCTGTTGCTCATCCTCGCCCAGCAGGTTGAGTTGGCTGATGGGTTGCTGTTGATCGGCGACCATCGCCTGCAACAGGTTCTGCCAGTGGCCGGCCATGCGCTCGATCGTGGCTGGGGCAAACAGATCAGTGGCATAACTCAGGGACGCACGCAGCGTCGCCTGGCTTTCCTCCACATCCAGCGCCAGGTCGAACTGCGCCACACCTTCATCCCAACCCAGCACCTCGACATCCAGTTCGGCGAGGCGTTGCAAGTGATTGGCGGCCGAGGTCACGCGATGGTTGAACAGCACCTGGAACAGCGGGCTCAGGCTCATGCTGCGCTCGGGTTGCAGGGCTTCTACCAGTTGCTCGAACGGCAGGTCCTGGTGGGCCTGGGCCTCCAGGGAACGCTGGCGTGCCTGTTGCAGCAGTTGCACGACGCTCATCTGCCCGTGGATATCGGCCTTGAGTACCTGGGTGTTGACGAAGAAGCCGATCAGCCCTTCGGTTTCCAGGCGATTGCGGTTGGCAATCGGCACGCCGACACGCACGTCTTCCTGGCCACTGTAGCGGTGCAGCAACGCCTGGTAGGACGCCAGCAGTACCACCGGCAACGTCACACCGGCGGCTTGCGCCAAGCGGCGCAAACCGGCCAGAAGCTGCGGTTGCAACTCAATGCCCAGGCGGGCGCCACGGTGGCTTTGTACCGCGGGGCGCAGGTAGTCGAAAGGCAACTCCAGCACCGGCTGCATGCCACCCAACTGGGCCTGCCAGTACGCCAGTTGGCGGGCCTTCTCGCCGGCCTCCATCCAGTTGCGCTGCCACAGGGCGTAGTCGGCGTACTGGATCGGCAAGGCTGGCAAGTCTGGCACGTGGCCTTGGCTGAAGGCGGCGTACAGCTGCACCAGTTCCTCGACCATCAGTTGCATCGACCAGCCATCGGAGACGATGTGGTGCTGCACCAGCACCAGTACGTGCTCATCAACAGCCAGGCGCAGCAACCTGGCCCGCAACAGCGGCCCGCGCAGCAGGTCGAATGGCTGCGCAACCACTTCTGCGACCCGCGCCTTGAGGCTGTCTTCTTCGGTGTCGAGCAGGCTGATCTCGATCAGGCCCGAGTCTTCAATCACCTGAACTGCGCCGCCAGCGTCCTGGCGCACATAGGTGCGCAGGCTTTCATGGCGTGCCAGCAAGGTGTCGAAACTGCATTGCAGCGCGGCCAGGTCAAGCGGCCCTTTCAAACGTAATGCGCTGGGGATGTGATACGCCGTGCTTTGCGGGTCCAGTTGCCAAAGGAACCATTGCCGCTCCTGGGCATAGGACAACGGCAGCGGTTGATTGCGGTCAGCCTTGAGCAACGCGGGCGCAACCACGCCCTCCTCGCCCAGCGCCTGAACGAAATCCTCCAACCGCGGGTGTTCGAACAGAGTCTTGAGCGCCACTTCCAGCGCCAGCACCTGGCGAACCCGCGAGACAACACGGGTGGCCAGCAGCGAATGCCCGCCGAGTTCGAAGAAGTGATCGTCAAGGCCGACCTGCGGCAGCTCCAGCACCTCGGCCCAGATCGCCGCGACCTGCTGTTCACGCAGTGTCACTGGCGCTACATGGCCTTTGCTCAATCGTGCCACGTCCACCGCAGGCAACGCCTTGCGGTCGAGCTTGCCGTTGGGGGTCAGGGGCAGGCTATCGAGGAACACCAGGTGCGCCGGCACCATGTAGTCCGGCAGGCGCTCGCGCAGGGCCGCCTTGTAGACTTCTGGCGTGTCGGGTGCGGAACTGACCAGGTAGGCGACCAAGCGGTCGTTGTCGGCCAGGACCACGGCTTCGCGTATACCGGCCTGCTCGCGCAGGCAGGCTTCGATTTCACCCAGTTCGATGCGGAACCCACGTACCTTGACCTGATGGTCGACCCGGCCGATGTATTCCACCACGCCATCGGCACGGTAGCGGGCCAGGTCGCCGGTGCGGTACAGGCGTTCTCCCGGCGCACCATACGGGTTGGGCACAAAGCGCTCGGCCGTCAGCGCGGGGCGCTCGTGGTAACCGCGAGCCAGGCCGACGCCGCCGATCAGCAGTTCACCGGCGGCCCCCACCGGGCTGGGCGTCAAACCGGCATTGAGGATGAACAACGTGGTATTGGCGATAGGCCGCCCGACAAAAGGCTGGGCCTCGTGCAGACGATGGGCAGCGGACCAGATAGTGGTTTCAGTCGGGCCATAGAGGTTCCACAGCGGGCCTTGCAGGTCGAGCAGGCGCTGGGCCAGGTCCGACGGCAGTGCTTCGCCGCCGCACAGGCTTTTGATACCGCGCAGCCGTTGGGCGCGCGGGCTTTCCAGCAGCATGCGCCAGGTCGACGGTGTGGCTTGCAGCACGTTGGCCGATTGGCTGTGGACCAGATCGATGATCGCTTCCGGGTCGAGGGCCAGCTCCTGGCCGCTCAGCAGTACCGTGGCACCCACCGTCAGGGGCACGTACAGCTCCAAGGCGAAGATATCGAACGAGAAGGTGGTCAGCGACAACACGCGGGCGTCAGCGCCGATGTCCAGGGTGCCGGCCATGCCGCAGGTGAAGCTGCACAGCGCCTGGTGGCGCACCATCACACCCTTGGGCTTGCCGGTGGAGCCGGAGGTGTAGATCACGTAGGCCAGGTGTTCCGGCGTGACGTTGACCTGGGGGTTGTGCTCGGCGGCATTGTCATCCGCCTCGACCATCAGCACCTGCACACCCTGCGAGTGCGCCAAGCTGCCGTCCAAGTGCGGCTGGGTCAGCAAGACTTGCGCACGGCTGTCTTCAAGCATGAAGGCCAGGCGGTCCGCCGGGAATTGCGGGTCGAGCGGCACGTAGGCACCACCCGCCTTGAGGGTCGCCAACAGGCCGATCACCATGTCCAGCGAACGCTCGACATGCACCGCCACCAGTACGTCCGGCCCTACGCCCGCCGCGATCAGGCGATGGGCCAGGCGGTTGGTGCGACGGTTGAGTTCGCCGTAGCTGAGACCCTGGCCATTGAACTGCAGCGCCAGCGCGTCCGGGTGTGCCAGGGCCTGGGCCTCGAACAGTAGGTGCACGCAACGCTCGCGGGGGTAATCAACCGACGTGTCATTCCAGGCCTCGACCATCTGTTGCCATTGCGGCGCACTGAGCATCGCCAGCTCATCCACAGCCTGGGATGCATCGTGCACCACGGCGCGCAGCAGGTTCTGCCAGTGCTCGGCCAGGCGCTCGACGGTCGTGGCGTCGAACTGGTCGGTGGCGTAGGTCAGGGACGCCCACAGGCCTTCGGCGGACTCTTCGGTTTCCAGGTTCAGATCGAACTGGGTGCTGTGCCCGGCCCAATCCACCGCTTGCAGGTCCAGGCCCGGCAACTGCAGCGGGGCTGCACGCAGGTTGTCCTGGTGGTTGAACATCACCTGGAACAGCGGGTTATGGCTGAGGCTGCGCTCCGGTTGCAGGGCTTCGACCAGTTGTTCGAACGGCAGGTCCTGATGCGCCTGGGCGTCCAGGGCGTGCTGCTTGACCTGGGCGAGCAATTGATCGAAGGCCATCTGCCCGTGCACGTCGGCTTGCAGCACCTGGGTGTTGACGAAGAAGCCCAGCAGACGCTCGGTTTCCAGGCGATTACGGTTAGCGATCGGTACGCCGACGCGGATCCGGGACTGGCCGCTGTAGCGATGCAGCAAGGTCTGGAACGACGCCAGCAGCACGACAAACAGAGTCACCTCCTGACGCTGGGCCAGGGCCTTGAGCTCAGTGACCAGCGCGTTGTCGAGCTGGACTTGGCGGCGTGCGCCACGATGGCTTTGCAGCGCCGGCCGCGGGTAATCCAGCGGCAGCTCAAGCACCGGATGCTCGGTGCCCAGACGGGTGCGCCAGTAGTCGAGTTGGCGCTGTTTTTCACCGGCCGCCATCCAGTCACGTTGCCACTGGGCATAGTCGACGTACTGGATCGGCGGCGCAGGCAACGGGGACTGGCCCTGATAGAGCGCCACCAGTTCGTCGACCATGACTTGCATCGACCAGCCGTCGGAGATGATGTGATGCTGGGTGATCACCAGCACATGGTGCTCGACCTCGACCTCCAGCAAGTTGACGCGCATCAGCGGGCCATTGACCAGGTCGAACGGGCGCTGGATTTCCTGCGCCACCGCTTGTTCGATCACCGAGGCCGCGACCCGCTGGTGTTCGATCGGCATCGCCATGCGCGGATGAATCACTTGCCAGGTGTGCTCGTCCTCTTCTACAAAGGTGGTGCGCAGCGGCTCATGGCGCTGTACCAGGGCCTGGAACGCCCGCTCCAGCGCCGCGACGTCCAAGGGGCCGCGCAGATGCATTGCACTCGGCACGTGGTAAGCCGCGCTGGTGGGGTCCAGTTGCCAGAGGAACCATTGGCGCTCCTGGGCGAACGACAGCGCCAGCGGCTGGTCCCGCGTCACAGCCACCAGCGGCAGCTCCCTGGCGGTCTGCAACCCGGCGCAAGCGGCTGCGAACGCTTCCAGCGTCGGTTGTTCGAACAGCGCCCGCAACGGCACTTCCAGTTGCAGTGCGTGGCGCACCCGCGAAATGACTTGGGTGGCCAGCAACGAATGACCGCCACGTTCGAAGAAGTGGTCATTGAGCCCCACCTGATCCACTTGCAACACCGCTTGCCAGATGGCGGCCAAACGCGTTTGCAGCGGGGTTTGCGGCGCCCGGTAAGCCTGGCGCGCCTGGTTCAGGTCCGGTGCCGGCAGTGCGCGACGGTCAAGCTTGCCATTGTTGTTCAACGGCAAGGCGTCGAGGACAACCCAGTGCCCCGGCACCATGTAATCCGGCAAGGACTGGCGCAAGGTGGCCGCCAATGCCGGGGTGTCCACGCTTTGCCCGTTGGCGGCGACCACATATGCCACCAATAGCGTGCCCGTCGGGCTCGATTGTGCGATGACGGCCGCTTCACGCAGCTGCGGCAAGGCTTGCAGGCTGGCTTCGATCTCACCCATTTCCACGCGGAACCCGCGGATCTTCACTTGATGATCGATACGCCCGACATACTCCAGCGCACCCGCCTGGTTATAGCGTGCCAGGTCGCCACTGCGGTAAAGCCGCGCGCCGGGCACGGCGGAAAACGGGTTTGGCAAAAAGCGCTCGGCGGTCAGCGCCGGGCGATCGAAGTAACGCTGGGCCAAACCGTGTTCGGCGCCGATGCACAGCTCGCCCACGCCGTCGGTGGCCAATAATTCGAAACCACTGTCCAGCACATACAAGGAGCGACCGTCGATGGCCCGACCAATCGGCACACCAAACGCATCGCTGGCATCCACCAATTGGCAGTCATGCACGCTGGACACCACGGTGGCCTCGGTGGGCCCGTAGGTGTTGACCAAACGCACGTCACCCAACCCGGCGGCGTACCAAGCGCGCAGCCCTTCCACCGACATCGCCTCGCCGCCGACATGCACCTGACGCAGGTTGCCCAGGGTGCGCTGGTCGAGGGCGCACTCCTTGGCGAGCAAATACCAGTAGGCGGCGGGCAGGTCGGCGAGGGTCACGCCCTGCTCGACGATTTCCCGCGCCAATTGCCCGGCATCCCATAGCTCATCGCCGCGCATGACCAACGCTGCGCCCACACACAGCGGCGGGTAGCATTGCTCGACAAAGCCGTCGAAGCTGAACGTGGCAAATTGCAGCACGCGATCCGCCGCGCTCAACCGGCTATAGGCCTCGGCGCTGTCGCAGAACTGGCCGAGGGCGGCATGGTCGATGGCCACACCCTTGGGCAGCCCGGTGGAGCCCGAGGTGTAGATCACATAGGCCAGGTCGGCAGCGGCGGCATGGTTGGTTGGATTGGTCGACGGGTAGCCTGCCAGTTCTTCGCCGGACGCGGTGAAACTCTCGCGCGCCAGCCCTTGGGGCAACGGCAGGTCGGCCAGCAGCCCGGTTTCGCTGAGCAGCAGGTCGAGCCGGCTGTCTGTCAGCATGTAGGCCAGGCGTTCGGCGGGGTAGTTCGGGTCCAGCGGCACATAGGCGGCGCCACTTTTGAGCACCGCCAGCAGGCTGACGATCAACTGCGGACCACGTCGTGCCGCCAGGCCGACGCGCTGGCCTGGGCCAACGCCCAGTTCCAGCAGGCGATGGGCAAGCCGGTTGGCGCGAGCATTGAGCTGGGCGTAGCTCAGGCGTGCCTCACCCGCCTGCACGGCCATCGCGTCGGGTGTGGCGCTGGCCTGGGCGGCTATACGCTCGTGCACGCGCAGGTGACGCTGGGCCTGGCTGGGCGACTGGCTGAGGGCAAGCATGTCGCGCCGTGCGGCTTGGTCGAGCAGAAGCAGGTTGCCAATGGGCGCCTGGGCATCCGCGAGCATCTGCACCAGCAGGTGGTGCAGGTTGCGGCTTAATTGAGCGACCTGCCGAGCACTGAAGCACGCCTGGTCATAACCAAACTCCAGGCGCAGGCAACTGCCCAGCTCAATGCCCAGGGTCAGTGGATAATGGGTCTGCTCGTGGTTATGCAGGCGGCCGAACGCCAGGCCGGCAGGCGCGCCCTGCTTCAAGGCCTCGGCCACCGGGAAGTTTTCGAACACCAGCAAGGTATCGAACAGCGCGCTGCCCTGCTGTCCTGCCCATCCCTGGATGTCATAGAGCGGCACATGTTCATGGTCGCGCAGGCTCAGGTTGAGGGCTTGCAGCTCACTCAGCCAGTCGGCCACCGGCTGGGCCGGCGATGCTGCATTGATGATCGGCAGCGTGTTGATGAACAGGCCCAACTGCTGTTCGATCCCCGGCAATGGTGCCGAGCGTCCCGCGACGGTGGCACCAAAGGCCACGCAGTCCTGCCCGGTATAGCGTTGCAGCAGCACGCTCCATGCGCCTTGGAGCAAGGTGTTGAGGGTGACTTTGTGGTGGCGGGCAAACTCGCCCAGGGCACGCGTGAAGTCGTCGCTCAGCACGACCTGATGGTCAGCCATGCCCTTGCCTTCGAACGGCACACGCAGCGCCTGCGCAAGCAGGGTTGGCGCTTGCAGCGGCGCCAGCGCAGACTTCCAGAACGCCTCGCCCGACGCTTGCTGTTGCAGCCAGCCCAGGTAATCGCGGAACTGCCCCTGCGGCACCGGCACGTTTTGCCCGGCGTAATGGGCGATCACTTCGCCGAGCAACTGGGCGTTACTCCAGCCGTCCATGAGGATGTGGTGGCTGGTGAAGATCAGGTGCCAGGCACCGCCGGCACCGCGCACCAGCATCAGGCGAAACAGCGGCGCAGCATTCAGCGCAAATCCCTTCTCGCGTTCGGCAGCGGCGAATGCATCAAAATCAGCATCGACATCTTCGATCACTTGCAACTGCACATCGACATGACGCTGAATCACTTGATGGGCACTGTCCAGGCCGAGCCAGTGGAAGCTGCTGCGCAGGATGTCATGGCGATCCAGCGCGGCTTGCCAGGCACGGCCGAATGCGAGCAAGTCCAGGCCTTCAATGTCCAGGCGCAACTGGTTGATGTAAGCCTCGGCCTCGGGCGCATACAGGGTATGGAACAACATACCCTGCTGCATCGGCGACAACGGGTAGAGATCGGCAATCGCCGGCCCGGCGATGGGCAAGGCGTCCAGTTGCTGCTGGGTCAGGCGCGCCAGGGGGAAGTCCGAAGGCGTGACCTGCCCCGCCGGCGTGGCGCAGCAGTGTTCAATCAAGGCCTGGAGTTCAGCGGCATAGTCATCCGCCAGGCGTTGGACGGTCGCCACCTCGAACATCTCACGACTGAACCCCCACCGCAGGGCCAGCTCACCGCCGTACACCTGCCCTTCCACCGTCAGCCAGTTGGCCAGCGGTGCCTCGGGGTCCTGGGCCTGTCCGCTGCCCTGGTCAGCCGGAACGAACAGCGCCGCCTCGTTGAATTGGCGGTCGAACTGCCCCAGGTAGTTGAAGGTGATGCGCGGCACGGCCTGTTTGGACAAGGCCTCACGCGCCTCGGGTGCGCCGAGGTAGCGCAGCAGGCCATAGCCGATACCTTTGTGCGGCACCGCACGCAGTTGCTCCTTCACCGACTTGATCGCAGCCGACAGCTCACCCTCGGCTTGCAGGCGCACCGGGAACAGGCTGGTAAACCAACCCACGGTGCGGCTCAGGTCGAGCGTGTCGAACAGGTCTTCGCGACCATGGCCTTCCAGCTGGATAAGTGCGGCAGGTTGCTCGCTCCAGCGGCTGATGACCCGCGCCAACGCAGTCAGCAGCAGGTCGTTGACCTGGGTGCGGTAGGCCGCCGGAGCGTCTTGCAGCAGTTGGCGGGTGTGGTCGGCGCTGAGGCGGATTTCGAGTGTACTGCCCAGGCGATTTTGCAGGCCGCCCTGGGGGTTGTCGCACGGCAGGTCAGCGCTTGCGGTCTGTGCCTGCCAATACCGCAGTTGCGCGTCCAGCGTCTGCGCGTGGGCCTGCAACCGATGCGCCCACTGCTGGTAGGCGCTGGTCTTGGCCGGCAATGCGGCGTTGACGTAGGCCTGTTGCAGGTCTTCGAGCAGGATACGCCACGATACGCCGTCCACTGCCAGGTGATGCACCACCAGCAACAGGCGCTGGGTGCGGTCGGCCATCATTGCCAGGACCGCACGCAGCAGCGGGCCCTGTTCAAGATCAAGGCTGCGTTGAGCCTCGTCGCACAGTGCGGCCAACTCAGCCTCGCCGGCGACCTGGGACTGCCATAACGAAGCCGATGCAACCGGCTCGGCGTGGGCCTGGCGCCAACCGTCCGCCTGTTGCACAAAACGCAGGCGCAAGGCGTCGTGATGGTTGATCAAGCGGGTCAAGGCGGCCTCAAGGCGCATGGGCTCCAGCGCCTCACGCGGAGTCAGCAGCAACGACTGGTTCCAGTGCTGGCGCGCCGGGATCGCCTGCTCGAAAAAGCTGTGTTGCACTGGCGTGAGGAACACCTCGCCGGTGACCGGCCCCTGGTCGATGAGGGTCGCCTGCTCGAAGGTCGCCACCAGCGCCAGGCTGCGTACGCTCTGGTACTGGAACAGGTCCCGCGGGCTCAGGCGAATGCCCGCCTGGCGCGCACGGCTGACTACCTGGATGGAGATGATCGAATCGCCACCCAGTTCGAAGAAATTGTCTTCCAGGCCGACGTGTTCCACACCGAGCACATCGCTCCAGATTGCTGCCAGGGCTTTTTGCACGTCGCTTTCCGGGGCTACATAGGCCTGCTGGGGCGCAGCATCCGGCAATGGCAAGGCCTTGCGGTCGAGCTTGCCGTTGGCGGTCACCGGCAGCCTGGCCAGGTGCACCAGATGGGTCGGCACCATGTATTCCGGGAGGCTTTCGAGCAGCCAGGCCTTGAGGTCGGCAGGCGTTTCGTCGGCCAGTACCAGGTAGGCCACCAGTTGCTTGCCGCCTTGCACCAGCACCACGGCTTCGCGCACCGAAGGGTGTTGCATCAGGCGCGTTTCGATTTCGCCCAGCTCGATACGCAGGCCACGCAGCTTGACCTGATGATCGAGGCGACCCAGGTATTCGATCACCCCATCGGCACGCTGGCGCACGCGGTCACCAGTGCGATACAGACGCACACCGTCACCGAACGGGCTTGGCACGAAACGTTCGGCGGTCAGTGCCGGGCGCCGGTGGTAACTGCGTGCCAGGCCGGCGCCGCCCAGGTACAGCTCACCGCTGACGCCCGCAGGCACCGGGTTCAGTTGGGCATCGAGCACGTACGTACCGAGGTTGGCGATGGGTCGACCGATGGGCACGCTGTCGGCGCCTTCGTCGACGCAGGTCCAGTGGGTCACGTCGATGGCGGCTTCGGTCGGGCCGTATAGGTTGAACAAGCCCGCCTGTGGCAACTTGGCGAACACTTGCAACTGCGCATCCAGCGGCAAGGCTTCGCCGCTGCAGACAATGCGTCGCAGCGTGTTGCAGGCTTGCACGCCCGGCTCATGGATAAACGCCTGAAGCATCGACGGTACGAAGTGCAAGGTGGTGATGCGGTGTTGCCCGATGGTCTCGATCAACCGCGCCGGTTCGCGGTGTTCACCGGGCGCAGCGACGACCAGGCGGGCGCCGGTCATCAGCGGCCAGAAGAACTCCCACACCGAGACGTCGAAACTGAACGGGGTTTTCTGCAGCACCGCATCGCTGGCGTCCAGGCCGTAGGCCTGCTGCATCCAGCACAAACGGTTGACCAACGCACGGTGGCTGTTGCCGGCACCCTTGGGCTTGCCCGTTGAGCCGGAGGTGTAGATCACGTAGGCCAGGTTCAGCGCCTGCAGGTCGACGCGTGGCGACTGACGGCTGTAACCGTCGAGCCAGCTCGCAGGCTGGTCCAGGGCAATCACCTGGATGCCCTCGGTGGGCAGCAATGGCAACAGGTCGCGCTGGCTGAGCAGCAACTGGATGCCGCTGTCTTCGATCATGTAGGCCAGGCGTTCCCGGGGGTATTCAGGGTCCAGCGGGACATAGGCGCCGCCGGCCTTGAGAATGGCGAGCAAGCCGACCACCATTTCGATGGAGCGCTCGACGCAGATCCCCACCAGCGCGTCAGGGCCGACGCCCTGCTCGCGCAAGGCGTGGGCCAGCTGGTTGGCGCGGGTGTCGAGCTGGGCGTAGGTCAGCGTGGTTGCACCGAACACCAGCGCCGGTGCATCCGGCGTGGCCTGCGCCTGGTCTTCGATCAGGTGATGAATGCCGCGCTCGGTCGGGTACGCCTCGGCGGTCTGGTTCCATGCGTGGACCAGCACCTGCCGCTCATCCGCCGCCAACATCGGCAATTCACCGATGCGCTGTTCATCGTCGGCCACCATGGCCTGCAACAGGCTGAGCCAATGCCCGGCCATGCGCTCGATGGTTGGCGCGTCGAACAGGTCGTTGGCGTAGGTCAACGCGGCATGCAGGGTGCCGGATTTTTCATAGGTGTCGAGGGTCAGGTCGAACTGGGTGGTGCGGCCTTGCCACTCCACCAGGGCCAGTTCCAGGCCGGAGGCGGTGCTAACGCTGGCAATGTCGGCCACTACCGGCTGGTGGTTGTACATCACCTGGAACAGCGGCGTGTGGCTCAGGCTGCGCTCGACCTTGAGGGCTTCCACCAGGCGTTCGAAGGGCAATTCCTGATGGGCCTGGGCACCGAGGGCGTGCTCCTTGATGCTTTGCAGCAGCTCATTGATGCGGGTTTGCCCGGTCAGCTCGGTGCGCAAGACCTGGGTATTGACGAAGAAGCCTATCAACCCTTCGACTTCAGTGCGGTTGCGGTTGGCGATCGGCACACCGACGCGGATATCGCCCTGCCCGGTGTAGCGATGCAGCAACACGTTGAAAGCACCGAGCAACAGCATGAACAGGGTGACGTTGTGTTTTTGCGCGCAGCTGCGCAGCTGCATGGCCAGCGCAGGCTCAATCGCGAAATTGTGGCGTGTGCCCTGGTAGCTCGGCATCGCCGGACGCGGGCGGTCGGTGGGCAGCTCCAGCACCGGGTGCTCATCACCCAGGCGTGCTTGCCAGTAATCCAGTTGGCGCGTCTGCTCCCCCGCTTCCAGCCAGCGGCGCTGCCACAGGGCGTAGTCGCTGTACTGGATCGGCAAGGCCGGCAGTTGCGGGGTTTCGTTGCGCTCGTGGGCGTCGTAGCAGCGGATGAACTCGTCGATCAGCACATTCATCGACCAGCCATCGGAGACGATGTGGTGCAGGGTCAACAGCAGCACGTGTTCCTGCGCGTCGAGCTTGAGCAATTGCACGCGCAGCAACGGACCGTTTTCCAGGTCGAACGACAGCAGCGATTGACGGGTCGCGGCCTCGTTGACGGCCTGTTCGCGCTCGGCGGCGACCAGGTGGCTAAGGTCCAGGTGCTCGACGGTCAACGACGTGTCTGCCGGCACCTGCATCAGGCGCTCGTCCGCCTGGCGCTGGAATACTGTGCGCAGGGTTTCGTGGCGCGCGACCAGGCTGGCAAAGGCCTGCTCCAACGCGCCGAGGCTCAACGCCCCCTTGAGCCGTACCGCTCCCGGCAGATTATAGGCGCCGCTGGCCGGGTCCAATTGCCAAAGAAACCACATGCGTTGCTGCGCGTAGGACAACGCTTGGCGATCCTCCACTTCCACCCCCGCCGGAATGGGGAACCGGGAAAAATCCACGCCTTCTTTCTGCAGGGCCTGCAGGAACAATTGGCGTTTTTCCAGGGGCAACCCGATAAACCGGCGAGCAAGTTTCAAGGAGTCTTCAGCATTCATTTCTTGGAGTCCGGAGCAGTAGGCAGGAAGCACAAAGGCACGTCGTCCCTATAAAACGAACCGGAGAGGGAAAAATTAGCGGGGGATGGGAGGCGCGGCGCACAGTGTCATCAAGGGTTACATCAATCTCGGGAAGACCACCCGAACAGCAGCTAGCATTGACGAACACTACTTTTTGCAACTACATTTAGTTACACGCAGGGAACGCCGTGTCCAAAAATGAAAAGCTGCTGACCAAACTGCTCAACGAGCAAATGACATTTACCTGGCCCGAGCTCGTCACGCTGCTGCGACGACTGGGCTACACGCAGATTGAAGGGGCTGGAAGCCGCGTCAAATTCGACATCGGCGACCCCAGTGCAATGATCACCTTGCACAAGCCTCACCCTGGCAACGAGTTGAAACACTACATTCGGCGCCAGATCATCGAACAATTGAAATCAGGAGAGCTGATTCAGTGAACAACCAACTGAAACACAACGGCTACATCGGCTCCATCGAAGCCAGCCTCGAAGACAACTGCCTGTTCGGCAAGGTCTTGTTCATCAAGGCGCTGGTGAGCTACGAAGGGAAAACCGTCGCCGAACTGGATAAGGCCTTTCGGGAGGCGGTGGATGATTACCTCGCCACCTGCAAGACCCTGGGGCATGCACCAGAGAAACCTTGCAAAGGTTCCTTCAACGTCCGGGTCGGCCATGATCTGCATCTTGCTGCCGCCCTTGAGGCGACGCGCAAGAAAGTGACGCTCAACGACCTGACGCGCCAGGCGTTGAACGAGTTTCTGCAGCATCACAGCGCAGACGCTTGCCCTGCGATCAACTGATCATCCCAGCCGCCGATACCCCGACACCGCAGCCCCCAACACGACCGCCCCCGCCGCCAGCGCCACCCAGAACCCGCTGGTGGCGCCAAAGTGATCGATCATCCACCCGGAGCTGGCCGCGCCTATGGCCACGCCGATGCTGAGGCCGGTGATCAGCCAGGTCATGCCCTCGGTCAGTAGGCTGGCGGGCACGACCTGTTCCACCAGGGCCATGGACACAATCAGGGTGGGGGCGAAGAACAGCCCGGAGACAAAGACCGCCACCGCCAGCCCTGCGATGTTGGTCACCAGCAGCAACGGCAAAGTGGTCAACGCCGTGGCGATGCCGCACAACAGGAACTGCCGGGGCAACGGCGCCTTGAGCTTAAGGGTGCCGAACGCCAGCCCCGCCAGGCACGAACCGATGGCGTACACCGACAGCACGATACTGGCAGCCGCCGGCTGGCCTTGATGCTGGGCAAAGGCGACACTGACCACATCTACCACGCCGACGATCACACCCATGGCCAGCAGGAGAATCATCAGGATCAGCACCGAGGGCGAGGCGATCAGCCAGCGACCGTGATGCCCGTGATGCGCGTGCACCGGCGGCTCGGACTCACGCTGCAACACAAAGGTGGTGACGCCCACCGCCAGCAACAACGCAGCCACCAGCGGCCCGGCTTCCGGGAACAGCACCACGCACAAACCCACCGAGATCGGCGGGCCGATGATGAAGCACACCTCATCCAGCACCGACTCCAGGGCAAATGCGGTCTGCAACTTGGGCTGGCCTCGGTACAACTCGGTCCAGCGCGCCCGCACCATGGCCGACATGTTGGGCATGCAACCGGCCAGGGCGGCGAACAGGAACAACGTCCAGTTCGGTGCCTGCAAGCGGGTGCACAGCAGCAACATCAGCAACGCCCCGCCGCCGATCAACGCGGCAACCGGCAACACCCGCCCTTGGCTGTAGCGGTCCACCAGCCTGGATACCTGCGGCGCGCAAAACGCCGTGGCCAGGGCAAATACCGCCGCCACCGAGCCCGCCAGTCCGTAACCGCCGTGCACCTGCGAGAGCATGGTGATCAAGCCGATCCCCGTCATCGAGACCGGCATGCGCGCCAGCATCCCCGCCAGTACAAAAGCCCGGGCGCCAGGTACCTGGAACAATTCGGCGTAAGGGTTTGCCATGGCTCAGAAACCTTCTGTCCTTAAGGTGCGCAACCTTTTATCACACCAACCGCTTGATCTGCTTGTGTCGCCACACCAGCCGATAATACGCAGTCTGCAACGCCAGCATGGCCAGGTAGGTCACCGGAAATGCCATCCACACCCCTTCCAGGCCGAAGTGGGCGTTGAGCAGGTACGCCATCGGCATTTCCACGCAGAGCACGCAGAAGATCGAGATCGCCACCGGCATCAACACCACGCCGCTTGCGCGCATGATTCCGCCCACCACCGCCTGGAAGCCAAACACCAGGATGCTCCACAACATGATGTGCAGCAGGTGCTCGGCCTTGACCCGCGCCGCGTCGTCGGTGATGAACAAGCCGAGCAACCAATGGGACAACAGGTAGCCGAGCACGATCAGCCCTCCGGTGAGGCAGGTGTTGATCAGCAAACCGGTGCGCAGGATCGGCCCGATGCGCTCCAGGCGCCCGGCACCAATCGCCTGGGCGCCAAGGATCGATGCGGTGATGGCAATCGACAGCGCCGGGAATTGCACATAGTTGACGATCTGCGTTACCGCGCCATAGGCCGCGGTGGCCTGGGAGCCATGGCCGTTGACCAGGGCGAGGATGACCAATTCCGACAGCGACAACACCACCATCTGCAAGCCCGTAGGCAAGCCGATGCGCAGGACTTTGCCGAGAATGACCCGATCCAGGCGCAGGGCCGCCAACAATTCACGGTCCGGCGCCATCACATGGTTCTTGTGGCGCAGCCGCATTATCAGAAACAGCATCGCTGCCGCGTTACCCACCAACCCGGCGTACACCGCGCTCTGGATACCCAAGGGCGGCAGGCCGATCCAGCCACGGATCAGCGCCGGTGTCAGCAACAGGCCCACCAGGGTCGAAACCATCAGCGCGAGCAACGGCGAGATCGTGTCGCTGACACCACGCAGCAATTGGGTGTAGAGGATAAAGACCAGCAGCAGCGGCATGATCAACATCATCATCTGTGCATAACCCACGGCGTCGTCGAGCACATCGACCGGCGTGCCGAGTGCCTGCAAGGCCGGGCGCGCAAACAGGCTGCCGAGCACCGCAGCGATCACCCCCACCAACGCCCCCAGAGTCAGTGTGGCGCCGGTGATCACCTTGACCAGCGCGGTTTCCTGCGCGCCCCAGGCCTGGCCGATCAGTACCGAGGCGCCCGCCCCCAGGCCGATCACCAGGGCGATAAAAAAGAACACGATGGGAAACATCCCAGATACCGCCGCCAGCGCCTGGGTGCCGAGCATCTGCCCGACGTAGATACCGTTGAGGGTGCCGGAAAAGCTTTGCAGGAAGTTGGACAGCACCATCGGTGCCAGAAAGATCAGGTAGATCTGCCACAACGGCCGTTGCTGGGTGACTTCCATGAGGGTTCGGATCCAGGAGTTGTTATCAGACAGGGAACGCGTCGCGCGACAGCCAGGCCAGGTAGGCCTGCACGTCTACCGGCCAGTGCGCGATCTTGCTCGAAAAATCCGCCGCATCAAAGGCAAATAACGCACGCGAGGCGTCTTCGAAGCCGGGCAGGTCACCGCCGATGGCGCTCATGAACCGATAGCCGGCTTCCTTGGCCTGGCGTATCCGGTCACGGGAAGCATGGGCAGTGCGCGCTTCATCCACCAGCCGGCGCAACGCCGCCGAAGCACCGCCGCGTTGCTGGCCCAGCCATTCCCAATGACGCGGCAACAGCGTGACTTCCCGCGCGACCACCCCCAGCTTCGGGCGCCCGACCGAGGGGGGAGCGGGAGGCTCGTCAGTCATGTCGACCTGGGCAGGTGGTTCGGGCGCATAGCCCTCAGGCCAGGGAAAGTCGACCTGGTTGCCGGTGGCATCGTCGAAGACCAGGAAGCTGCCCGCGGGCTGGTCAAGCTCGGCGAGCGTCGTGGCGACGTCGGCATAGGAACCTGCCGCCACACGTTGGTGGCGAACAAAGGCTGTGCAAGCAGGAAGGGGGTGTGTAGGCATGTTTATTACCCGGGCGATATGTGTTTTACCCGGATCATATTAGCCAAAGTTTTACCAGATGCAAGGTTATTGTCGTATGGGTCAGAGGTTGTCGCGCTTCATTTGCAGGGTCAGGTGAAACGGCATGCTGAATAGACCGTTTCCGACACCGCAATCAGCCCGCCATCCTCATCACGATACTGGCGGATGATTTGATAGCGACAGTGCTGAATCCGCTGCTGGGTTATGACTGTGTGGCGCAAATCACCCGAAAGACGGCGGTGCAGTTGGGACTGATCACCGCCGAAGAGTATGAGCGACAGGTACAGCCGGAAAGAATGATCAGCCCCGACTGGTCACGGAATGTGGCGGCCCACAATCAACCACGCGACGAATGCGCTTGTTTTTCTCTTATTACGTGGTCGACGTTGACCCAGTTAAACCTTTCATCTTCTGCGCCCCTACCGCCTTTGCCATCAGTGCCAATATCGACCTCCTTCATCAGGCCCGGGCGCCGGAGAAGTTCAGCTGCGAGCCGAGACCGATCTGTTGGCGGGGACTCTGCAGCGGCACTTTTTAAACTATCGAAGCTGATGTAGTTATCCGCACTCCAGTACTGTTTGAACTTTTCGTCAAGGGCCTGAAGCAGTTCAACATCACTCATTTTTTGATAGCTTGGCGCTGCATTCTGCGTGGCTACCCTTCCAATAGTGTCGCGCCCGATTTTCCCGTCAGGAATGTCAGCATCATGGTCGGAATCCAGTTTGCTATTGAGCCCCGGCCGACTGATGATTTCCTTGGCCAACAGGGTCATTCGGTCATCCACAGGGTTATCAGTCAAAGGACGATTTGCAACTTCACGAAGCGATTTCTGAGTGATCTTGCCATGCTCGTTTGGCTTGAAGTAATCAAAGTTATTACCCAACTCCGTCGTTAAATCTGAGTCTTTGGCCTGTTTGAAATTATTTGCGACCTCAGCATTCTGCGGGCTCATGCCGCTCGCTGCCGGATAATAATTGCGTGCCCCATTGGCGCCATATCCATTTTCAAAACGACTGCGCTGCATGCCACCGTAATACCCCTCTTGCTGGCTCTGCATATCGCCGTAATAATTCACCGGCGCTCCTTGCATACCACCATAATTCCCTCCTGGCCCAACTCGCATGCCACCGTTATACGCATCCGGTCCACCCAGCATGTACGCTCCCTCCTGGTCTTCGTACTCAAAGACCACCGCCTGCGCATCACCCAGGCTGATCAGACCATCTTCATGGCCGCCATGGTTGATACCATCGAGTGACTCAAACATTCCTGGACGGCTAAGAACGTCCCTTGCCAGCTGTGTCATTCGATCGTGATACGGATCCCCGGTCGGTAGACGATTGGCAGCATGCTCAAGCGTTGCCCTCGTGACAAAACCAGATTCTCCCTGGAAATAAGGGAAGGCGTCGACAAAGGCCCGTGCAACTGTGGAAGGGGGAGGCAGCTGAGAGGTCCCCAGTAAGGTCCTCATTGCGGGCTCATTACCAAACCTGGCGCCCCTGTCCAACAGATTAGAGTAAGGGCAGGGACTTTGTATGAACGAACCGTAAAGAGTAGTCATTGCAATACCTCAGATAGTTGATGCGAATAAGCCGACCAACGCGCCAGTTAGCATTAAGTCAACATCCATCTGTGGCAACATGTAAAAGGACAGTTCCATTAAACATGAACAAAAAAACTTACCTGCTGGATAACTAATTCGCACCCATGTGTATGTTCAGTACGACACGACGGCCAGGTCGGTAGTGTTGACCGCCATCTGAACTACCTACCAAAGGTTTGTGAGGGCCTGCGTAACGTCGGATCAAACGGATTGATCCTGGGCCCGATCGCCGCCGCTTCGCGCTTGAGCAACTCCACCACCATCGGCAACCGGCTCGGCCCCAGGCGATCGCTGATGGTCGCCACACTGAGCGCCGCCACCGCGTGCCCGTCCCGATCGAGGATGGGCACGGCCAACCCGGCCATGCCTTCCAGCACCCCGGTATTGCGCGCCGCATACCCCAGGTTGCGCACGTTCTCCACTTCCGAGCGCAACAGCACTTCGTCATACAGGTGGAAGTCCTTGAGCCGTGGCAGGTTGTAGCGGATCACGGTTTCGCGCTCTTCCTCCGGCAGAAAGGCCAGGATCGCCAAACTGCCCTGCCCCACCCCCAATGCCACGCGCCCGCCGATATCGCCGGTGAAGGTGCGGATCGGGTACGGGCCTTCGCTGCGGTCCAGACAGATCGCATCGAAACCGCTGCGCGCCAGCAGGAACAGCGAGTCGCCCAATGACGCACTCAGGCGCAGCATGCTCGGGCGCACCAGGTCGCGCAGGTTGCCGGTCTTGCCCGCGTTCGCCGCCAGGGCGAAGAACTCCAGGCTCAGGCGATAGCGCTTGCTGCGTGCGTCCTGTTCGACCATGCCTTCGTCCATCAGGCTGCGCAGCAGGCGGTGGGTAGTGGGCTGCGAGAGGCCGACCTGTTGCGCAAGTTGAGTGACGCGTTCGCCGCCCTCCGGCACTTTACCCAAGGTGCGCAATAGCGCGAACAGACGAGACACCCCGCCCGGCCCGACTTCTTTGCTACTTTCGTTTCGATTAGTGGAATCCATAACACTCAATCTCTTTATAAATTCCGGTGAGTGAATAAATCTGAAAATAATAGTCCGTTCAGTGAAATTCCTTCTTCCGCCCATCCTAGTCTTCGTCCTAATCTGCGTCCACAGGGGCGAAATGAACAACAACCGGCAGCCGACTCAAGATCGAGCGCCAACGCACCGGCAACACCTCATTCGCATCTGCCCAAAACAAAAAAGCGCGTTTCGACGCGACTCAAAAAAGGTGGAACGCAGACATGGCATTTCTCCAACTCAACGCCTTGAGCAAACGCTACGGCGCCGTCGACGCGGTGGTCGCCACCGACCTTGCGGTGGAAAAAGGCGAGTTCGTTTCCCTGCTCGGCCCTTCGGGCTGCGGCAAGACCACCACCCTGCAAATGATCGCCGGCTTCGTCGACGTGAGCGGCGGGCAGATCCTGCTCGACGGCCGCGACATCACCCACGCCAAGCCGGCCAGCCGTGGCCTGGGCGTGGTGTTCCAGAGCTATGCGCTGTTCCCCCACATGAGCGTGCGCGACAACGTCGCCTTCGGCCTGAAGATGCGCAAAGTGCCGGCCGCAGAGATCGTCAGCAAGGTGAAAACCGTGCTGGAACTGGTGCGCCTGGCCCCCCACGCCGAGCGCTACCCACGGGAGTTGTCCGGCGGCCAGCGCCAACGCGTGGCCCTGGCGCGTGCGTTGGTGATCGAGCCGCCGGTGTTGCTGCTCGACGAGCCGCTGTCCAACCTCGACGCCAACCTGCGCGAAGAGATGCAGTTCGAGATCCGCCGCATCCAGTGCGCCGTCGGCATCACCACCTTGATGGTCACCCATGACCAGGCCGAAGCGCTGTCCATCAGCGACCGCGTGGTGGTGATGCAGGCCGGGCGCGTGACCCAGATCGACGCGCCGTACAAGCTCTACGAACACCCGCGCACGCGCTTCATCTCGGACTTCGTCGGCAAGGCCAACCTGCTGGCCGGCGATTACGACCCACTGGGAACGCCGCAAGTGCGGCATCAAGGCGGCGACGGCGAGCTGGTCCTGAGCCTGCGCCCGGAAAAGATCACGCTGGTGGACGCGGGGGCCGGTCGCCTGCAAGGCAAGGTGCTCGATCGTTACTTCTTTGGCAGCCAATGGCTGTACCGCGTCCACACCGACCTCGGCGAAATCACCGTGGTGCGCAGCAACGATGGCAGCGCACCGCTGGGCTGCGGCGCGGCGGTGGGCCTGGACTGGCATGCGGACCTGCTGCGCGTGCTGGCAGCCGACGAGGTGCATGCATGAGTCGTGGTTACCTGCTGTCGTTGCCGGCGCTGGTGCTGTTTGCCGGGCTGCTGATCTTACCGCTGGGTCTGACCCTGGTCCTGTCGTTCAACGTGTTCGACTACCAGGTGGGCGTGAAGGCCGATGAATGGACCTTGGCCCATTACCTGTCATTGTTCAGCGACTCCTACTTCTACGAGATCTTCTGGCGCACCTTCTGGATCAGCGCGCTGGTGACCCTGCTTTGCGTGGTGATCGGTGTGCCCGAGGCCTACATCCTCAGCCGCATGGGTACGCCGTGGCGCTCGATCTTCCTGATACTGATCCTCACGCCATTGCTGATTTCGGTGGTGGTGCGCGCCTTCGGCTGGAGCCTGCTCTTGGGCGCCGATGGTTTGGTGAATCAACTGATCCAACTGCTCGGCGGGCGCCCGGTGAAGCTGCTGTACACGCCCTTCGCGGTGATCATCGCGCTGGTGCACGTGATGTTGCCGTTCATGATCATCCCGGTGTGGACCTCCCTGCAAAAACTCGACGCGTCGGCTGAACAGGCCGCGTTATCGCTGGGGGCCAGCCAGGCCACAGTGATGCGTAGGATCGTGCTGCCGCAGGTCATGCCTGGCGTGCTGTCCGGCACGCTGATCGTGTTCGGCCTGGCCGCCAGTTCCTTTGCGATCCCCGGCCTGCTTGGCGGGCGCCGCCTGAAAATGGTCGCCACCGTGGTGTACGACCAATATCTCTCGGAACTCAACTGGCCCATGGGCGCGACCATCGCGGTGGTGCTGCTGTTGGTCAATCTGCTGATCATGCTGAGCTGGAACCGCATGGTCGAAGGCCGCTATAAAAAGTCCCTGGGGGTTTAAGCGCATGTCCAGAAACGGTCCTTTGGCCCTCGGTTTCCACGGCTTGGTGGTGCTGTTCATGATGGCGCCGCTGGTGGTGGTGTGCCTGGTGGCGTTCACCCCGGAAAACACCTTGAGCCTGCCCACCTCGGGCTTCTCCCTGCGCTGGTTTCGTGCGGTATTCGAGCGTGCGGATTTTATCCAGGCGTTCTATAACAGCCTGGTGCTGGCCTTCACTGCGGCAAGCCTGGCCACATTGATTGCGGTGCCGGCAGCGTTGGCGATCAGCCGGTATTCGTTTCCCGGGCGTAATTTTTTCAGTGCGTTGTTTTTGTCGCCGATCATCATCCCGCACCTGGTGCTGGGGGTGGCGATGCTGCGGTTGTTCGCGCTGATGGGGGTCAACGGCAGCTTTACCTGGCTGATGCTGGCCCACGTGGTGATCATCACGCCGTATGTGCTGCGCCTGGTGCTGGCGGCCGCCATCGGTATTGATCGCAGTGCCGAGCAGGCCGCCGAATCCCTCGGGGCCAGCCGCTTTACGCTGTTTCGCCAGATCACCCTGCCGATGATTCTGCCCGGTGTCGCTGGCGGCTGGTTGCTGGCGTTCATCAACAGTTTCGATGAGGTGACGTTGTCGATCTTCGTCAGCTCGCCAGCCACGCAAACCCTGCCGGTGCGCATGTACGTGTACGCCACCGAGTCCATCGACCCGATGATGGCGGCGGTGTCGGCGCTGGTGATTGCGCTGACGGCGGCCACCATGATTCTGCTGGACCGGGTCTACGGCCTGGACCGCGTGCTGGTGGGGAAACATTGATGGCCCTGTTCAAACGCTTGGCCGAGACCGCGCGCCCTGCCCTGTCCTTCACTCTGGACGGCCAACCCGCCAGCGGCTTGCTCGGCGATACCCTGCTCACCGCCATGCTGACCTGCGCCGAGCACCTGCGCGGCAGTGACTTCAGCGCCGAGCGCCGCGCCGGTTTCTGCCTGATGGGCGCCTGCCAGGATTGCTGGGTGCGCCTTGAAGACGGTCGCCGCGTGCGCGCCTGCTCGACGCTGCTGGAAGAAGGCCAGGCGATCAGCCGCGACCCGGGGCGCCAGCCATGAAGCCGGTGGTGATTGTGGGCGCAGGCCCGGCCGGGATCAGCGCGGCGCGCACCCTGCTCGACCATGGCGTCACACCGTGCCTGATCGATGAAAACCTGCGCGGCGGCGGGCAGATCTATCGGCGGCAACCCTTGGGCTTTCAGCGCAGCGCCAGGCAGATCTATGGCTTTGAAGCGAGCAAGGCGCAAGCCGCGCACCGCACGATGGATGAGCTGGCGCCGCTGATCGACTATCGACCGCAAACCCTGGTGTGGAATGCCGAGGACGGTCGCCTGGACCTGCTCGACAACGGCCGTGCCGAGAGCGTCGACTACGCCAGGATCATTGTCGCAACCGGCGCCACCGACCGTATCCTGCCGGTGCCGGGCTGGACCTTGCCCGGCGTGTACAGCCTGGGCGCGGCGCAGATCGCCTTGAAATACCAGGGCTGCGCCATCGGTGAACGCGTGGCGTTCTGCGGCAGCGGGCCGTTGCTGTATCTGGTCGCCTACCAATACGCCAAGGCCGGAGCCAAGGTGGTGGCGGTACTCGACAGCGCGCCGTTCAGTGCGCAGTGCCGTGCGTTGCCGGCGCTGCTCGGGCAACCACTGACCCTGGCCAAGGGCATGTATTACCGCGCCTGGCTGACGGCCCATGGGATTCCCGTGCATCAGGGTGCCACGCTGCAGAAAATCGACGGAGAACAGCGAGTCAGCGGTATTCGCTGGGATGACCATGTTTTGGCGTGCGATGCCGTCGCTTTCGCTCATGCCCTGCGCAGTGAAACCCAACTGGCGGACTTGCTCGGCTGTGAGTTCGCCTGGAACACCTTGAACCGTGCCTGGTTGCCGCAACGGGACAACGCCGGGCGCAGCAGCGTCAACGGTGTGTACCTGGCCGGCGACGGCGCAGGGATCATGGGCGCGGACGCCGCGAAGATGGCCGGTGAGCGTGCGGCACTGGCGGTGCTGGAAGATTCGGGCGTGGCGATTGATCAGCGCCGCCCCGCCGTATTGGAGCAGCAACTGGCGGGCATCCAGCGTTTTCGTCATGGGCTGGAAACCGCGTTTCCCTTCCCCGAGCAGTGGGCGGCCCAAGCGCCGGACGGGTTGATGGTGTGCCGCTGCGAAGAAGTCAGCGTCGGCGAGATACGCGCGGTGGTGGATGAGGGCCACTGGGAGCTCAACCGAGTCAAAGCTCACTGTCGCGTTGGCATGGGGCGTTGCCAGGGCCGGATGTGTGGGCTGGCGGCGGCGGAAATCGTCGCCGAGCGCAGCGGTCGCGGGATTGAACAGGTGGGCCGCCTGCGCGGCCAGGCACCGATCAAGCCGCTGCCGTTTGGCGTGGAGGTGCAGCCATGATCGATGTGATCGTCCTCGGCGGCGGCATCGTCGGCGCCTCGGCAGCCTTGATGCTCGCGCAGAAAGGCCAGCGCGTGGCCCTGGTGGAGCGGGATTTCTGCGGTTCCCATTCCAGTGGCGTCAACTATGGCGGCGTGCGACGCCAGGGTCGGCCCCTGCACCAACTGCCCTTGTCACAGCGCGCCCATCAACTGTGGGCCGACTTGCCGGGGTTGATCGGCATCGACGGCGAATACGTGCGCTCCGGGCATTTGAAGCTGGCGCGCAGTCATGCCGACTTCGCCGCGTTGCAAGCGTATGCCGAGCAGACGCGCGGCTTTGGCCTGGGCCTGCAGTTGCTGGACTACGCCGAGTTGCGCGCACGCTTCCCCTGGGTCGGCGATATTGCCGTGGGCGCCTCGCTGTGCCCGGAAGACGGGCATGCCAATCCGCGCCTGGTATCTCCTGCCTTCGCCCGTGCCGCGCAGCGTTGTGGCGCCGCCGTGTACGAGCAAGCCGAGGTGATCCGCATCGAGCATGACAGCCGCCGGTTCCAGGTGCATTGCGCCAACGGCCTGCATCTGCAGGCAGCGTGGCTGCTCAACTGCGCCGGTGCCTGGGCCGGAAGCGTCGCCGCGCAGTTTGGCGAAGCGGTGCCGATCACCTCCGCGCACCCGGCGATGCTGGTCACCGAGCCGTTGCCGGTGGTGATGAACGTGAGTACCGGCGTTGAAGGCGGCGGGATTTATGCGCGCCAGGCCGCCCGGGGCAACTGCATCCTGGGCGGCGGTCGCGGCTTTGCCCTGGGCCCGTTGACCGCGCGCCCAGGGCAGGCGGCGGTGCTGGAGATCCTGCGCAACGCCGGCGAACTCTACCCCTTTCTCAAAGGTGCCCAGGCCATCCGCACCTGGAGCGGCACCGAAGGTTACCTCCCCGATCACGAACCGGTGATCGGCCCCAGCAGTACCCAACCGGGCTTGCTCCACGGTTTCGGCTTTGCCGGCGCCGGGTTCCAGCTCGGTCCCGCGGTCGGTGAAGCCCTGGCAGAGATCGTCTGCGCCGGGGCCAGCCGCCACCCCATCGAAGCGTTTTCCATCCGTCGTTTCCAAGCCTGAGAGGAAAAACATCCATGAACCCACGTATTGCGCTGTCCTGCTTGTCCCTCGCCCTGGCCGCCTCAACGGCGCACGCCGCACCCACGCTGTACCTGGGCATGAACGGCGGCACCATGGAACGGGTGTATGCCGACAAGGTGCTACCTGCGTTCGAAAAGGCCAATAACGTCAAGGTGGTGATCGTGCCCGGCACCTCGTCGGACATCCTCGCCAAGGTCCAGGCCAACAAAGACAACCCGCAGATGCACGTGATGTTCCTCGACGACGGCATCATGTACCGCGCGATCTCCATGGGCCTGTGCGACAAACTGGCGCCGAGCCCGACCCTGGAACAGATCCCGGCCAAGGCGAAGATCAAGGACGAAGCCGTGGCCGTGACCCTCGGCGTGACCGGCCTGGGCTACAACGCCAGGATGTTCAAGGAAAAAGGCTGGGCCGCGCCCACCTCGTGGATGGACCTGGCCGACCCGCGCTTCAAGGAGAAAGTGGTGTTCCAGTCCCTGGCGTCGTCCACCTTCGGCCTGCACGGCTTCCTGATGTTCAACCGCATCCAGGGCGGCGACGAAACCAACGTGGAGCCCGGCTTCAAGGCCTGGCCAAAAACCGTAGGCCCCAATGTGCTGGAATACATCGCCAGCTCGGCAAAAATCTCCGAGATGGTGCAGACCGACGAAGCCGCGATCTTTCCTTTGACCCCAACCCAGGTCGCCACCCAGAAACTGCTCGGCGTGCCCATGGAATACGCGCAGCCCAAGGAAGGCGCCGTGGTGCTGAACGTGGCCGAATGCGTGATCGCCCGCAATGACCAGCCAGAACTGGCGCAGAAACTCGCGGCCTTCCTGCTGACCGCCGAAGCCCAGGTACCGGCGCTGGAAGAAGGCGACCAGATTCCGTCGAACCCGACCACGCCGACCACCGGCAAGACCCGTGCGCGGGTGGAAGCGATGCAGGGTTACTTGCAGACGGCAATTTCGATCGACTGGGACCAGGTGAACCAGGCGCGGCCGGAGTGGAACGCGCGGTGGAGTCGGTCGATCGAGCGTTAATCAAAGGGGCGCAATCGGCAGCGCGCGTTTGTGTGCTGTCTTGCTGTACGCGCCCTCGACAATCGTCCTCACCCGCTCGCTCACCGGTTCGCCCATCAGGTAGGCGTCGATCTCTGCATACGTGCAACCGTAGGCGTGCTCGTCCAGCTTGCCCGGTACCAGCTCTTCCAGGTCGGCCGTCGGGTGTTTGTGCACCAGGTTGTCCGGTGCGCCGAGGGCCGTGGCGAGCAGGCGCACTTGGGTTTTGGTCAGGCCGGACAGCGGGGCCAGGTCGCAGGCGCCGTCGCCGAACTTGGTGAAAAAACCCATCAGCGCTTCGGCGCCGTGGTCGGTGCCCACCACCAGGCCATTGTGCAGGTTGGCCACGGCGTATTGCGCGATCATGCGCGTGCGGGCCTTGACGTTGCCCTTGATGAAATCGACATGCTCGGCGCTGGCTTCGGCGGCGGTCAGGCTGGCCATCAGGCCGTCGACGCTGGCGGCGATGTTGAGGGTGTCGATGTGGTCCGCAGTGATGAAATCCAGGGAGGCCTGGGCGTCGCGTTCATCGGCCTGGGTCTTGTAGGGCAGGCGCATGGCGATGAAGCGTGCGGCGTAACCCTCGCTGCGCAATTGCTCTGCCGCCATTTGGCACAGGCGGCCGGCGGTGAGGGAGTCGACGCCGCCACTGATGCCCAATACCAAGGCCTTGCAGCCCGAGTGGCGCAAGGTGGTCTTGATGAAGTCGATGCGCCGTTGGATTTCCTCGGGCTCGCCGCCTTGGGTCAACGCGCGATTGATGTTCAGTTCCCGTGCGATACGTTCTTGCATGTCACACCTCCACACTACCAACGTTGAACACTTGTGCTGCGTACTGCAAAAACGAGGCGTCTTCGCAGACGTTCTTGATCGGGTCATCGGAGAACTTCACCACTGGCTCGCCGTGCACCCGCACCAGTTTCATCACGATGCTCAGCGGCTCAACGCCGTCCACATCGCAGGCCAGGCTGGTGCCCATGCCGAAGCCGAACCTGGCCTTGCCGCGCACGTGACGCAGGATCGGCAGGCATTTTTCGAAGTTCAGGCCATCGGAGAACATCAGGTCCTTGGTCATCGGGTCGATGCCCAGTTGCTTGTATCGGGCCAACACCTTGTCGGCCCAGGCGATGGGGTCGCCGGAGTCCTGGCGCAGGCCGTCGTAGAGCTTGGCGAAGTACAGGTCGAAGTCCTTGAGGAAAAAGTCGGTGCTGATGCAGTCAGTCAGGGCGATCCCCAGGCGACCACGGTACTCGCGCACCCAGTTTTCCAGGGCGGCGTTCTGGCTCTCGCGCAGCCGGCCCAGTTGCTGGTGCACCATCAGCCATTGGTGTGCCATGGTGCCGATCAGCGGCAGGTCGAATTCGTAGGCCAGGTGCGCGTTGCTGGTGCCGACGAACTGGCCGGGGAAATCGCGGCGCATGATGTCGACCACTTCACGCTGGGCCTTGAACGACAGGCGCCGACGAGTGGAGAAGTCCGATACACGCAGGTCGGCCAGTTCATCGCGGCTGAGGTTTTTCTCCAGCCAGTCGAACTTCTGGTAGAGCTTGCGGGTGACGTCTTCAAGGGTTACATCGGGGTATTTGTCGCGGTTGCGCAGCTCGCTGACCAACGCCAGTACCGGTTGCTCGAACATGATGCAGTGCAGCATCGGCCCGACCACGCGGATATTGAGTTGGCCGTCGACTTCACTGACGTGGATGTAGCGCAGGTTGAAACGGAACAGGCCAAGGAAGCGCTCGTAATCCGGGGTGAGGTATTCGCGAAAACGTGGGTTGAACAGGAAGCGCAACTCGCCTTCGCGCATCCGCAGGCTGGCGAGTTTCTCCAGTTCGGCACGGATTTCAGGAATCAGGTGGCCGAGCTTTTCCCTGGAGCGGACGATGAAGTTGTACTCCACATCAACGTTGGGGTACTGGTGCAACACCGCCTGCATCATGGTGAAGGTGTAGTAATCGGTGTCGAGCAACCCCTGGATCACCGGGGATTCGTAGTCGTACGCACTTTCCATGGTGTCTCTCCTTAACGCGTGGCCATTGCGGCCAGTTCTTCGCGGGTGCGGCTGATAGCGACACCGGCCTTGAGCAACTCATTGACCGCCTGTACACCGCCCTCCTCGCTGATGCCTCGGCACGCCGGCAAGTGCAGCACCACTTCCAGGCCGGCCTTGAGCAACTGCAACGCGGTGGTCTTGACGCAGTAATCCAGGGCCAGGCCGCCGACGATCACGCGAACCACGCCTTGGGCTTTCAAATACTCGATGACGCCGGTGGACAGCTTGTCGTGCAGGTCGTGGTAGCAGGCGCCGTAGGGATGCAGGTCGGGTTCGACGCCTTTCCAGATGAAGTAGTCGTAGTCATAAGGCGTGGGCAACTCATCCAGCAGGGTGAAGCCCTCGGTGCCGGGTACACAGTGGCTGACCCAAGTGACATCGGCATGGGCCAGGCCGGTGGGTTGCAGCATGTCGCTGTGCTGCGCCACCACCCAGGGCGCGTGCGGGGTGTGGGCGTCCTTACTGCCGACACGATGGCCGGCAAGGCTGGCCATGTAGTTGAGCTCGGCGCCGATCCGGTCACCGCCGGCCACCGGCAACTCGTTGGGGCACAGCGGCGTGAAGCTCTTCTGGGCGTCGACGTCGAATGAGGCAATGGCGGTTGTCGCGAGGGTCATGGTGGTTCTCCTGTGGCCTGGAAACAAAAGTACACGTCATGTACTTTCATTGCAACAAACATTTGTGTATCTATCCTGGACTCAGTACATGACATATCTGTTCGATCCGTTAGACTGTGCCGCACTGCTGTTTAGAAGGACATCACATGCCTCGTAGCGCCTACCTCCATACCGTCGACCTGTGCGTGCTGTCTTACTGCCGCATCTCTGGCGAGCTGAAACTGCTGCTGAACCAGCGCGACGCCGAGCCCTTCGCCGGGCACTGGGCGCTGCCGGGCGTGGTGGTAAATGGCAGCGTGCAGGACCTGAGCCTCCAGGCTGCGGTGGAGCGCTTGCGGGCGAGTGACAAGGTCGGGCTGGACCTGGCCTGGAGCGAACAGGTGGGGACGGTGGGGGATGCGTTTCGCGATCCGCGCTGCTGGTCGTCGTCCACCTATTACCTGGCGATCGTGAACGAGGACGTGACGCTGGGTGAGCACCAGGGCTGGTATTCGCTGACAGCGGTGGCGAGTGGCGGCATCAAGTTGCCGTTCGATCACAACAGCATTGTGGCAGCGGTGCAGGACCGTTTGTTTTCCAAGTCGTTGTACAGCAACTTGCCGCTGATGTTTCTGGGCAATGAATTCAGCGCACCGGACGCGACCACGATTTTCTCCCTGGTGCTGGCGCGGCCGGTGTTGAAGACCAGTATTCGCCAGCGGTTGTTGAAGCTGACGGAGGCAGGGTATCTGCGCGAGACCGGGCGCAAGAAGCAGGGTGAAGGCGGCAGGCCCCAGGCGACGGTGGAGAACCTGAAGCCTGGAGAGATTTACTTCTTCGACCGCAGTTTTGCGGACTAGCCCCGAATCAACGAACAAAGAGGCTCAACTGTGGGAGGGGGCTTGCCCCTCCCACATTGGGCCCTAGTTCATCCAGTTGCCGCCATCGACATTGTAGGTCTGCGCCACCACGTAGTCGGCCTCTTTTGACGCCAGGAAGATCGCCATTCCGGTCAGGTCCTGCGCCGTGCCCATCCGTCCAAAGGGTACCTCGGCCCCTACCCGCTTCTTCTTCTCTCCCGGAGCCAGCCCTTCATGCCTGGCAAACAGCGCATCCACCCCGTCCCAGTGCTCGCCGTCCACCACACCCGGCGCAATGGCATTGACGTTGATGCCCTGCCTGATCAGGTTCAACCCAGCCGATTGCGTCAGACTGATCACCGCCGCCTTGGTCGCGCAGTAGATCGCCACCAGTGGCTCGCCGCGCCGTCCGGCCTGGCTGGCCATGTTGATGATCTTGCCGCCATGGCCCTGGCGGATCATCTGCCGCGCCGCGGCTTGCAGGGTGAACAGCGTACCGGCGACGTTGATCGAGAACAGCCGCTCGTAGCTGTCGCGGGTGATGTCGACGATGGGTGCCAAGTCGAACAGCGCAGCGTTGTTGACCAGGATATCCAGCTTGCCGGCCTGGGCCACCACGGCGGCAATCGCGCCGTCGATAGAGGCCTGGTCGGTGACGTCCATGGCCACGGCGTAGGCCTGCGGGCCCAGCTCGGCAGCCGTGGCCTGGGCCCGTTGCAGGTTGATATCGGCGATGGCGACTGTAGCGCCCTCTTCGATGTAGGCCTGGGCGAAGGCGCGGCCGATACCGCGCGCCGATCCGGTGATCAGCGCGCTTTTACCTTCCAGTCGTTTCATCAGTAGGTCCCGTCAAAAGTTACTTCGGATAGCCGGCGCGTTTCATCTCGCGCTCGGTGGTGGACTGCGCTTGCAGCAAAGCCTGGTCAACCGACATGCCACCGGTCAGAGCCGCCGAGAACAGCTTGCCGACCGAGGTGCCGATGGCCTGGAACTCGGGGATGGTCACGTACTGGATACCCACGTACGGCACCGGCTTGACGGACGGATGCGCGGGGTCGGCGTGTTTCATCATCTCCAGGGTCACCCGGGCAAACGGGGCCGCCTGCAGATACGCCTCGTTGTAGGTGGACTGGCGGGTGCCTGGCGGCACGTTGGTGATGCCTTCTTTGTCGGCCACCAGTTGGATGTAGTCCTTGGACGTCGCCCAACTGATAAAGGCCTTGGCGGCGTCCTTGTGTTTGGAAGTGGCCGGGATCGCCAGGGACCAGGCGTAGAGCCAGGACGAACCTTTATCGGTGACCTCGGTGGGCGCGGCAGCAAAGCCTACGCTGTCGGCCACTTTGCTCTGGCTTTTATCGGTGGTGAAGGAGCCGGCGACGCTGGCATCGACCCAGATTGCACATTTGCCGCTATTGAACAGCGCCAGGGTTTCGTTGAAGCCATTGCTGGACACGCCCGGCGGGCCGTACTGTTTGAGGGTGTTGACATAGAAGTTGGCGGCCGCGGTCCACTCGGGGCTGGTCAGCTCGGGCTTCCACTGCTCGTCGAACCAGCGCGCGCCGAAGGCGTTGGCCATGGTGCTGAGCAAGGCGATGTTCTCGCCCCAGCCGGCCTTGCCGCGCAGGCACATGCCGTATTGGCCCTTGTCCTTGGCGGTGAGCTTGGAAGCGAACTCACCGAGCTGGGTCCAGGTGGGGTGCGCCGGCATGCTCAGGCCCGCCTGCTGGAACAGGTCGGTGCGGTAGTAGGTGACAGTGCTTTCGCCGTAGAACGGCAAGGCATAGAGGGTGTTGTCGACCGACAGGCCCTGGCGTACCGAGGGGAAGATATCGTCGACATCGTAATCGGCCGGCAGCTGGGCCAAGGGTTCCAGCCAGTGCTTGGCGCCCCAGAGCGGGGTTTCGTAGGTGCCGATGGTCAGCACATCGAATTGCCCACCCTGGGTAGCGATGTCGGTGGTGAGGCGCTGGCGCAGCACGTTTTCTTCCAGCACCACCCAGTTGAGCGTGATGTCCGGGTGCTGGGCTTCGAACACTTTGGACAGGCGCTGCATGCGGATCATGTCACTGTTGTTGACCGTGGCGATGGTGACGGTGTCGGCAGCGTGGCTGGGCATGGCCAGCGCCAGGCCGGACAGCAGGAACAACACTTGCGGGAGCTTGAACATGGCGGTTTCCACCTGTTGTTTTTGTTGTTGAGCGCCGATTACAGCAGCTTGGCCAGGCCCTCACAAACCCTTGGCGGATGCTCGACTGGTACTTTTTTAACCCGGGCGTGCGAGTTAAAAAAGTACCAGTGCCGGACGCAAGCGGGGGTAGCGCCTGAACGCCCGAGGCGCGTATTTTGAAGCGATTACAAGAACCCCAAGAAGTCCGCTCATGCCCATCAGCCGTGCCACACTGTTCGAGCACCGCCCCGCCGAACTGGAAGTGATCCTGCCCGAGCCGGACCACTGTTTCCGCTGGTTCGAACACGACTACCCCTACGACCTGGCGCGTTGGAACCACCACCCCGAATTCGAAATCCACCTGATCCGCCAAGGCAGCGGCAAACTCGTAGCGGGCGACTACATCGGTGCATTCAGCGCCGGGCATGTCGCACTGATCGGCCCCGACCTGCCCCACGACTGGATCGGCGAACTGGCCCCCGGCGAATACCTGAGCGGCCGCGACGTGGTGCTGCAATTCGACGGCGCCGCCCTCCTCGCCCTGCGCAACACCCTGCCGGAGCTGGGCGACCTGCAGCCGTTGTTCGAACAGGCTCGCCGTGGCCTGGAGTTCACCGGGGACACGGCGCTGCACGCCGCCCACCTGATGGAAGCCATCGGCAACGCCCAGGGCCTGCAACGCTTGATCCTGTTCCTGCAATTGCTCGACACCCTGAAAAACGCCCCGCCCCAGCAGGCCAAGGCCCTGGCCAGCCCCTGCTACGCGCCGACCCTGGATGCACGCAGCGCCGAACGCATCAACAAGGCATTCGACTATTTGATGCGCGAGCTGACCGGCGACGTGCGCCTGTCGGTGATCGCACAACAGTTGGAGATGAGCGAACCGGGCTTTTCGCGCTTCTTCAAGCGCAACACCGGCCACGGCTTTATCGACCTGATGCGCAAGTTCCGGGTGCAGCGCGCCTGTCGGCTGTTGCTGCAAAGCGATATGTCGGTGGCGGACATCTGCTTTGAAGTGGGCTACGCCAACCTGTCGAATTTCAACCGGCACTTTCGCATCGAGATGAACCAGACGCCGAGTGACTATCGACGGCAAACCGCGACGCACCTGTTCCACCGCATCGAAAAATGACACCCGGTCAATTCTGACCAAAAGGTCGACTAATCCTGTTTTTTTCCAAGCTGATCAATCGATTGAGCAAAGTTGGTACAGCCTGTGCAAACGTTTGCGGTACGAACTTGGCGACCAAGTTCACCTCTACCCGAAGAATCGGGTTCAAACCGCGTACGAATAGGGATTTTCAATGCATTCCACCTCAAGGCGTCCTACCTGCTTTGGTGTTTCCTTGCTACTGACCGCCGTTACGGGACTACTCAGCGCGCCCCTTTTGGCGCAGGAAAAACCCGTCGATGACTCAGCACAGGGCGAAACCCTCAGCCCGGAAGCCAACCCGGCGAAAAAAGGCGTGTACCTGTCGGATTGGTTCAACCAGGACCTGACGCTGATCGGCAGCAAAGACATCAGCTTCGGCCCCAAGCCGCAGGATGACGTGTACCTGGAGTACGAATACTTCGGCCGCAAGGGGCCTTTCGAGTTGTACGGCTATATCGACGTGCCGAAGATCCTCACCATCGGTAACAGTAATGACAAGGGTGTGTGGGACCATGGCTCGCCGGTGTTCATGGAGCATGAGCCGCGGATTTCCATCGACTACCTGGCGGGCCGCAGCCTGGCCATCGGGCCGTTCAAGGAATGGTACGTGGCCTTCGACTGGATCTACGACCACGGCAGCAACAAGGCCAACCGCGCCAATACGCTGTACAGCGGCCTGGGCACCGATATCGACACCCACTCGCGGGTCAACCTGTCGGCCAACTTCTACGGGCGTTACCAGTGGGAAAACTATGGCGCCAGCAACGAATATTCCTGGGACGGCTACCGTGCGCAAATGAAGTACATCGTGCCGATCGGCAAATTCGATAACGGTGCTTCACTGACCTACATCGGCTTTACCAACTACGATTTTGGCTCGGACCTGCACAAGGACAACCCTGCACGCACCGCCAACTCGCTGGTGGCCACCAACGTGCTGCTGTATTCGTTTACCCATCTGCGCTTCACCCTGGTCGGCCGTTACTTTCATAACGGCGGCAACTGGGAAGACGGCAGCGAGTTGAATTTCGGCGAAGGCAATTTCCGCGCCCGCTCGGACGGTTGGGGTTACTACGCCGGCGTGGGCTATCAATTCTGATCAAGGAGCTTTAGATGAACGCATTGACCCGTCTCTCAATGGCCGCTGGCCTGGCCTTTCTGCCCCAGGTGGTGCTGGCCGATGCACCCACGCCGATCAAGCCCAAGGTGATGCTGATCACCATGTTCGCCCCCGAGGCGCAAACCTGGATCGACCGCCTGGAACTCAAGCAGGAAGTGCGCGTACCGGGCCTGTCCGCCGAGTATCCGGTGATCCGCTGCAATACCCGGGATGTGTGCCTGCTGGTCACCGGCATGGGCCAGACCAACGCCGCGGCTTCCACCCTGGCATTGGCCCTGTCGCCCAAATTCGACCTGCGCCAAAGCTATTTCCTGATCGCCGGGATCGCCGGTATCAGCCCCAAGCACGGCACGATCGGCACCGCCGCGTGGGCGCATTACCTGGTGGAATTCGGCACCCAATGGGAGCTGGATTCACGGGATGCGCCGAAGGATTGGCCGACCGGCTATCTCGGCATCAACACAAAGGGCCCCAACGAAAAACCACCGCTGGACTACAAGACCGAAGTGTTTGAGCTGAACCCCAAATTGCAGGCCAAGGCGTTTGCCCTGTCACAGAAGGTCGAGCTGACGGAAAGCAAGGAATCCAGCGCCTGGCGCAAACACTACCCGGCCGCGCCGGCCAACCAGCCGCCACAAGTTACGCGCTGCGACACCCTGGCGGGCAACACCTGGTTCTCCGGCACGCGTTTGAGCGAGCGCGCCGAGGTGTGGACCAAGCTGCTGACCGACAACAAAGGCGAATACTGCACCACGCAGCAGGAAGACAACTCCACCTATGAAGCGCTGCTGCGCGCCAGCCGCGAAGGTTTGGTGGACATCCAGCGCCTGGCGGTGGTGCGGGCCGGTTCGGATTTCGACCGGCCGTACCCGGGCTACAGCGAAGTGGATAACCTGTTGAAGTACGCGGACCAGGGCGGTTTTGTCCCGGCGCTGGAGAACCTGTACCGCACGGGCAACCCGCTGGTACAGGCGATCCTCAACAACTGGTCGGCCTGGGAAAAAGGTGTTCCCGAGGCATGACCGCCAGGATCAGGGCAGGAAGATGAGCTTGTCTGCGCTGCCCTGGTTCACCTCTTCGAAGCACTGCACCCCATCGGCCAGCGCGACTTCACGCAGGCCGGTGGGCAGCGGCAACAAGCCTTCATCGAAGAACCGCCCGAACTGCTCCAGCATCACCGCGCACTGCTCGCAGTTGTAGAGCAACGAATTGATCCCCACCACCGAACCGCCCTTGCGGTACAACGCCAGGGCCGGCAGTTGTACATGGCCGTCCACCGGTGCGGCGATAATGGCGATGCGGCCGAACGGTGCCAGGCCTGCCACGGCGGCGGGCAGCCAGAAACCGGTGGTGTCGAAGATCACATCCGCACCGCCCTTGAACACGGCGTTGACGTGCGCGCCCAGGTCTTCCGGCTTGCCCAGGGCAATCGCGGCGAAGCCCTGGCCCTGCAAGACTTCAACCTGTTCCGGGCGACGTACGGCGGCCAGCACCTGGGCGCCACGGATCTTCGCCAGGGCCAGGGTCGCACTGCCCACCGCGCCATTGGCGCCGATCACCAGCAGGCGTGTGCCCTGGGTCACGCCACTGCGCTCCAGTGCATCCCAGGCGGTGGTGTACGGCACACCAAGGCTCGCGGCCTGGGCGAAACTCAGGTGGGTAGGCTTATGTGCCACGCCCTTGGCCGACACGGTGAGGTACTGGGCATGGGAGCCGTCGGCAAAAAAGCCCAGGTCACGGCCGGTGCCCCACACTTCCTGGCCGACCAGCGCCTGCGGACCTTCAACCACAACCCCGGCGAAATCACGGCCGGGGATGCGCGGCAAGGTGGTATAGGGAAAACGACCGAGCACGTTTTTGACGTCGCTGGGGTTGAGGCCCGCAGCCTTGATCTGGACCAGCACTTCACCCACGGCCGGCACCGGGGTGGCGACGTCGACAAAGCACAGGTTGTTGAGGTCGCCGGTGGCAGTAAATTGCAGTGCTTTCATGGCCAATATCCATCGAAGAGAAAAAGAGATCAGGAGAACCAGGTGCCCACCAGCTGCCGCCCCATGGGCCAGAGCTTTTCACCCAGCAACATGCCCATCAGGCCGATCAGGGCGATGGCCGGCGGTGCGGGCGAGCGGAAGTCGAGGGCGCCGTAGATCACGCCGACAAACAGGCCGATGGCCAGGGAAATGAGGTAGTTCATGGGGCAGCGCCTTATGGGTGGATGCGCTCAGTGTAGAGAGCACCAGCCTGAAGCATCGGCCAAGTGCTTCAGGATTTCGGCCAACCCCTCAGCCCACGTATTGCGAGGGCGCCACACCGAGTTCACGCCGGAACATGTCGCTAAAACTGCTGGGCGAATACCCCAGGGAACGCGCGATGGCGCTGACCGACTGGCCCTGGATCAACTCTGCCACCGCCGTGGCCAGTTGCACCTGGCGGCGCCATTCGGCAAAGCCCATGCCCAGGTGGGTCTGGAACAGCCGCGCCAGGGTGCGCACGCTGGCGCCGGCGGTTTCGGCATGCTGCTCGAAAGGGATCTCCAGGGACGGCGCAGCCATGACCGCCTGACAGGCATTGATCAGCCGGCGGTCGGCCTCCACCGGCATGGCGATGCGAATCGGCGAGCGACGCGCCCGTTGCAGCTCCAGCAAGGCCAGGCTGACCAGCGCGTCGTAGTAAGCCACCTCACCGTTGTCGCCCTCGTCCACCAACGTGACGATCAGCTCGCGCAACAACCCACCGACTTCGATCACCTGCACCTGGCTGTCCAGCGTTGCCGCCAGGGCCGGGCGCAGGTAGATATTGCGCATCTGCAAGTCCGAGACCACGCGGATACCATGCTCCACGCCGGGCGGCAGCCATACGGCACGCTGTGGCGGCACCACCAGCGCTTCCTGCGGGGTGTCGACCCACATCACGCCGCTCATGGCATAGAGCAACTGGCCCCAGTCGTGGCTGTGGGGCTCAATGTAGAGCCCACGCAGATAGGTGCGCGCCAACGGTTGCACGGGAACGGCAGGATCACTGAGGTCAGGCGGCGCGGCCAGGGCCATGGGATGCACATCATTCGAAGGAGAGTCGCTATGGTAATCACCGCCGCACGACAATCCGAGTGATTTTTGCGGCCCGCAAACCGTGTGGGAGCACGCATGCTCCCACCGGTTCAAACACCGCTAGCCTTTGGCAGACTTGGCACATTCACACCCCGTCGCAGCCGCACACGGCTCACCATGGGCATGGTGCTCGGCACAGCCCTGGCAGCAATAGCCCTTGCCGTCCTTCATGACCGCATCAGGTCCCAGCACGCATTTGCAGTGTGGGCAGGCACAGGTTTTATCTGGCATGGTCAGACTCCTTCTTCATGGTCGTCCCGGTGCGGCGGACGCCGACACCTTAAGCAGTGACTGCGGCCCGCCTTCGTTGGTTCAAGCCATCAGTCGGTGCGGGTATTGCTGCGATACATGAACACCAGCGCCAACGCCAGGCAGGCCATCGCCACGATGCGGCCGCTCGACAGCTCGATGGCCGGGTTGCCCAGCCAGCCGAAGTTGTCGATCAGCATGCCCATGCCCAATTGGCCGACGATCACCGCGACGGTGGCAACGGCCGTGCCGACCACCGGCACCGCGCCGACCATCACCATCATGTACACCACACCGAACAACGCACCGGTCAGTTGCCATTTCGGCACGTCCAGCAGGCTCACCGCCTGGACGGGTTCAAAGAAGAAAATCATTAACGCGGTGACAATCGCCCCCACCGAGAAGGTCACCAGGCTGCCACGCAACACCCCCACCGCCTGGCCCAGGCGACCGTTGATCGCCGCTTGCACGCTCAACACCGCACCTGCGGCGACCACCACTACCAGTAACAGAATCAGATTCATCGCCTTAACCTCGTGCAATCAGAACAAGTGCCACCACAATCAGCGCCAGAGCAATCCAGCGTTCGCCATTGACCCGCTTGCGCGCCGAGCCGAACCAGCCGAAATGGTCGATCAGCACGCTCTTGCCGACCTGCCCGGACAAAATCGCGATCATGGTCATCGCAATACCGATGTGCGGCGTGGCCAGGGTCAGCACGACCACGTAGATCGGTCCCAGGAAACCGCCGATCAGCTGCCAGCGCGGCAGTTCGGAGAGCGCCGGGCCCTTTTGCGGGCCACTGAACAACAGCAGCAGATACAGGATCGCCGAGCCCACCCCGAAAATGCTCAGGGTCGCCCACAAGTGGCCGACCTGCACACCCAGCGGGCCGAGCAACCCGGCTTCTACCGACAGGCCCATGCCGGCCAGGATCACCAGCGGCAGCAACAGCAACCTCAAGATGTTTTTTTTCGGCCTGGCTTGCGCCACACCCTCGATGGAACTTGCTTGCATACATCACCCGCGCTCAAGAAAGGAAACAAGGCGCGCATTATCCGGTGGCCGTGCTGTGCGATAAATGGGAGCATATCGACAACACCTTTGCGCAAAACGCACAGCCTGGAGACATGATGCAAGGCTTGAATGAATTGAGTTTCAAGGCGCTGCGCCTGTTCGTGGCCGTTCTGGACCTGGGCAGCTTCTCCGAAGTGGCTCGCCGCGAAGGCCTGGCACCCTCCTCTATCTCCCGGCAGATACAGCTGATGGAACAGGCCCTTGGCCAACAGTTGCTGTACCGTCACACCCGCGCGGTCAGCCCCACCGAAGCCGGTCGGCTGCTGGGGCGGCATGCGCGGTTGATGCTCGAACAACTGGAAGCCGCCGGCCAGGCGTTGCAGGAACAGGAAAGCGAGCCCAGCGGCCTGGTGCGCATCAATGCACCCATGGTATTTGGCCAGCGTCACCTGTCACCGTGGCTGGGCGAATTGTGCCGACGCTATCCGAAGCTGCAACTGGACATCCAGCAGACCGACACCTACGTCGACCCACTGCAGGACGGTACCGACCTGCTGTTCCGCATCGGCGTGCTCAACGATTCCAGCATGCAGGCCCGCATCTTCGCGCCCCAACGCTTTCGCATCGCCGCCAGCCCCGCCTACCTGGCCCGGCATGGCACCCCGCAGCACCCCGACGAGCTGAGCAACCATCAATGCCTGGCCTACAAAGGCATCACCGGCCAGCAGCGCTGGTTCTTTCGCAAGGGCCAGGGCGACTGGACGCCCTACAGCGTCAAGGGCCCGATCACCGGCAACCATGCCGACACCTTGACCCACGCCGCCGAGCAAGGGCTGGGGCTGGTGGTGTTCCCCTCCTGGTTGATCGGCGAAGGCTTGCGCGCAGGCACGTTGCAGGCGGTGCTGACCGACTATGAAGTGGCGACAACCCTGGAACCGCAGCAGATTGCGGCACTGTGGCCGGGCAGCCGGCGCTTGTCGCTGAAGGTGCGGACGGTGATTGATTATTTTGTGGAGTGTTTTGGGGGGGTGCCGTATTGGGATCGGTGAGCAAAGAGGCTCGGGAGAAACATCGCCACATCAGGAATTTTCTTACAGGAGGAAGTAGTTCCATTCTGTTTTTCCGGGCCAGTATTCTTCTGGCCAAGCCTTATACGGCAGACTTTTGCGATATCTTCCTTTAGAGAACTGCCATGAAAGTCACGTATCACAAACCATCGCGATCTGAGCGTGCCGCGTCCGCCAGCGGTCTGGCCGTCTTTGATAGCGCACCCAGTTTTGGCTATATTTGGCCAAAATATGGGGATAACCACATGATCACGGTTCCTTTGGGCGAAGCGAAAAACAATCTGTCAAAACTGGTGGATGAGGCCGCTGCGGGCAAGGTCATCACCATAGCCAAACATGGACGTGCGATGGCACAGCTTGTGCCCATGGGGAAATCCAAGGGTCGCAGAATCGGTGCCATGAAAGGCAGGTTCATCATTCCCGAAGACTTCGACGCACCTTTGCCTGACGATCTGCTGGATGCCTTCGAAGGCAAGCCTGCATGAGAGTGCTGTTGGACACCCACATTCTGCTTTGGACCCTGACGGAAGACCCCAGGCTATCCGGCAAAGCCAGGAAGCTGATTGAGAATGCCGCAGAGGTCTACATCAGCGCTGCGACATTCTGGGAGATGGCAATCAAGGTCGGCCTGGGGAAACTCGCTGTCGATCTGGATGAAATCCGTGAGTACTGCCTGGAAAGCGGATTTGTCGAGCTGCCCGTCACCTCGGAACATGCCATCGCGGTCAAGGATCTCGAACACCATCACAAGGACCCTTTTGATCGGCTCATCGTAGCGACAGCCATGAGCGAACCCATGAGGCTATTGACGGCCGATCCAGGCATCGCCCAATACACGTCCTTGGCGATCCTGGTCTAACTCATCTCGACGACAGCACCACCTCAACCAAACACCCACTGCCCAATCAACCAGGCATTCGCCCCACTGATCAGCGCAAACAGAAACCACGCCAGCAACCGCGTTGGTAGCCGATTCACGAATGGCCCCATCAGCTGTTTATCGCCGGTCATGCGGATCAACGGATACAGCGCGAACGGCAACTGCAGACTGAGGACCACCTGGCTGAGGATCAGCAATTTGCCGATGGCATCGTCGCCCATCAGCCATACCCCCACAAACGCCGGAATCAGCGCCAACCCACGGGTGATAAGACGACGTTGCCAGCAGGGGATGCGCAGGTTGAGGTAGCCCTCCATGATCACCTGCCCAGCGATGGTGCCGGTAAAGGTAGAGCTTTGCCCGGACGCCAACAGCGCAATACCGAACAAGATGCTGGCAAAGGCACCGCCCACCAGCGGGTCGAGCAGGTGGTAGGCGTCCTGGATTTCGACCACTTCAGTGTGGCCGGTCTTGTGGAAAGCGGCGGCGGCGAGAATCAGGATCGCGGCGTTGACCAGCAGCGCCAGGGCCAATGAACCGATGGTGTCGATACGCGCCAGCTTGACCGCATCCACTTTGCTGGCGAGGTCCTTGCCGATCAGGCGGGTTTGCACGATGGAGCTGTGCAGGTAGAGGTTATGGGGCATTACGGTGGCCCCGAGGATACCTATGGCCAGATACAGCGGCGCCGCGTCGCTGATGGCCGAGAGTGACGGGGCGAAACCACCGAACACGTCCGGCCAGTACGGCTTGATCAGCACCAGTTCGATAAAGAAACACACGCCGATGGTCGCCACCAGCGCCAGCATGATCGCTTCCAGGCGCCTGAAACCCCGGTTTTGCAGGGCCAGGACCAACAGCGTGTCAAAGGCGGTGATCACAATGCCGGTGGTCAGCGATACCCCCAGCAGCAAGTGGAATGCCAGGGCACAGCCCAACACTTCGGCAAGGTCGGTGGCAATGATGGAGATTTCCGCCAGCACCCATTGGGTACGAGCGGAACCCTTGCTGTAGCGCTCACGGCACAGCTGCGCCAGGTCTTTGCCGGTGGCGATTCCCAGCCGCGAGCACAGGCACTGCACCGCCATCCCGGCCAGGCTGGCCAGCAACACCACGAACAACAGGCTGTAGCCGTAGCGCGAACCGGCCTCGATGGCCGTGGCCCAATTGCCCGGGTCCATATAGCCGATGGAGACCAGCAAGCCAGGGCCGGCGAACATCAGCATGCGCTTGAAGAACGAGGCCTTGGGGTCAACGGCGACGGAGCCGGCCACTTCCGGCGGGCAGAACGGGGCGGTAGCAATTTTCGGCAGGCTGAATTTCACGCGGTATCCCAGGCAAACATACAAGACAAGGATGCAGCTTATCAGTCGGACACGACCGTGCGCATCACCGTGTCCCGTGGCAGGTCGAATGCCTCCACCACCTGCACCACCAGGTCCATCTCCTGGTTCAGCGCTTCACGCTCCATGCGCTGGCGAATCACGCCGATCACCAGCACGGCCAACGTGGTGATCGAATACGCCGGGCCGGAAAATGCTCGCATGCCGCTCACCACCAGCATCGCCGCCGCCAACGCCTGGCCCACCACCGGGATTGCCGTGGCCGCGCCACGGCGCAGGATAAAACCGGTGAGCCCGGCCAACGCCGTGCCGCTCAACGCGGTGGCAGCCGAACGGCCTACGTCAAAACGGCTGAACAAGCCCTGCTCCTTTTGCGCGGCAGCCTTGAGTTCTGCGTCGAATACCTGGCGGTCCGCGTTGCTGAGTTTGTCCTTGTACCGTTCGATAAGCTTCTCGGCAACCCGGGCTTCGAGGTCGGCCAGCGCGACAGTATCGAGCGGCTCGTCGAACTTGATCCCCAGCCGCTGCGCCACATCTTCGGCGATCTGGCGGTAACCCACGCCATGCCCACGGGCCAGGTTCATGAAGCTGTCGCCGCCCATGCGTTGCAGCTCAACAGCCAACTTGAGCGGCTCGCGCACCGTGGCGTCTATCGATGCACTGCGCTTTTGCGCCATCAATTCGGCGAGGAACTTCAACTCTTCCGGCCGGGCCTGCACCAGCGCCGGGAACAAATCGATGTCCTCCTCGGCAAAACGTACTTCAGCACTGCGCTGGTCAGAGCGGATCATGCCGCGCCGTTCATGCAGCAGGTCGGTGTACTGCACCACCGTCTGCAACTGCGGCCAATAGGCGGCGTGATCGAAAGTCGCCAGGTGCACGTTGGTGACCTTGGCCTTGAGCGCCGGTGTCACCGGGATTGCATAACGGCCGATACAGCGTTCGGTGTCCGGCTTTATGGCCAAGGCCCAGTCCTTGCTGGAGTGGCAGTTGATCACTCGCCCCTTGAGCGGCGCCGACACCACGTCCCACGGGCTCGACGTGCAGATCGCCCCGCCCATCAACAACAGGTTGTCCAACGGCAGCTCACGGGCGGTTTCGGGGCTGGCGAGCAAGCTCTTGACCAGGATCCGCGCACCCAGGGAATGGCCGATCAGGTTGATACGCCGTACATCAAGGGATTCACCGTGCAGGTAGTTGGCCAGTTCCGGCAACAGGCTTTTGGCGACTTCGTCCACCCGCGCCTCGACGCTTTTGTAGTGATCGAGAAAATAGGCAATCGCCTTGCCCACCCCGACGGTCGCCGCGCCCAGGCTGCCGCCGCCCAGCACTGCGCCGATCACCTCCTTGAAGGGTGCAAACAGATTTTCCAGGAAATGCCCGGCCGGCCAGAACAGCATCAGGTTGGTCGAACCTTCGATACTCGCCAACTGCTCCTTGAAGCCACCCAGTTGTTGCCGATTGAAGAACGCCGAATAACCGTGAACATAGAGATTGAGCACGTCGCCCTGAGGCTCGCCGCACAGTACAAAGGTGGGCTTGCGGGTGCGGTGCATTTCATCCCACTGGTGCTGCATGGGGCAGTGACTCCTGGCGACAAGGGACGGCGATAGTAACAAAGGACGAGGCTCATCGCCGTACCGCTGGGGGAAAAGGCGCCCGGTTGGCAGTAGGGTTGTATCGCCGGCCAGTGAACCTCGCACCGGTCGGGCAAGTTGCGGTCATGCAAGGCGATTAATAACCAGATAACACAAAGCCCTGCTCGTGCCGGGCTTTTGCAATGCTTTCATTAAGCGAAATTATCGATCTTGACCTGGCCATCGGGGAAGGTTGCGATGATTTCCAGCTCGCCCCCCATCGCACGGATGTAGTCGCGCAACGTGCTGATGTACATGTCTGTGCGGCGCTCCATCTTGGAGACGGCCGCCTGGTTGATATTCAACGCCTTCGCCAGGCTCTGCTGGCTCAACTGCCGGGCTTTGCGCAGCTCATGCAGCGGCATTTCCCGAAGATGTTGCTGGAACAGAAGCTTGGCTTCGGCACGGTCTTGCGGCGCCATGCCCGCTTGAAGTTCAGCGAATTTGTTAGCCATGGTAACGACCCTCCTTGAAAAATACTGCGTGTTCCCCCTCCTGCGCCGCAAAAACACAATTATCCAAATGTAAAAAGCGCTCTAATACCCGCCTGTTGATTGGTTTTGAAGATCCTGGAGTTCCCAATGCCCCATGAAGGCAACCTGTTACAAGCAGCCGTGGTGTTCCTGCTCGCCGCCGTGCTGACCGTGCCCCTGGCCAAACGCCTGCAACTGGGCGCGGTGCTGGGCTATCTGTTCGCCGGTGTGATCATCGGCCCCTCGGTGCTCGGCCTGATCGGCAACCCGCAAAGCGTCGCGCAGTTCTCCGAGCTGGGTGTGGTGTTGCTGCTGTTCATCATCGGCCTGGAACTGTCACCCAAGCGTCTGTGGGTGATGCGCAAGGCGGTGTTCGGCGTCGGCCTGGCGCAGGTGCTGCTCACCGGCCTGGTAATGGGCGTGGTGGCGTTGTGGCTTTTTGGCCAGTCGTGGAACAGCGCTATCGTGCTGGGCCTGGGCCTGGCGCTGTCGTCTACTGCCTTCGGCCTGCAAAGCCTGGCCGAGCGCAAGGAGCTGAACCAGCCCCACGGTCGCCTGGCCTTTGCCATCCTGCTGTTCCAGGACATCGCCGCGATCCCGCTGATCGCCATGGTGCCGCTGCTGGCCGGCAGCGATCACCCGACCACCGAGGCCCAGGGCCTGCAACACGTACTGCAGATCCTCGGCAGCATCGCCGTGGTGATCATCGGCGGACGCTACCTGTTGCGACCGGTGTTTCGCATCGTGGCCAAGACCGGCCTGCGTGAAGTATCCACCGCCACCGCGCTGCTGGTGGTGATTGGTACGGCGTGGTTGATGGAATTGGTGGGCGTGTCCATGGCCCTCGGCGCCTTCCTCGCCGGCCTGCTGCTGGCGGACTCGGAGTACCGCCACGAACTGGAATCGCAGATCGAGCCATTCAAGGGCCTGCTGCTGGGGCTGTTCTTCATCAGCGTGGGCATGGGCGCCAACCTCAGCCTGTTGCTCAGCTCGCCGCTGGTGGTGATTGGCCTGACGCTGCTGTTGATAGGCCTGAAATTGCCGCTGCTGTATGCCGTGGGCCGCATGGTGGGTGACCTCAATCGCGAAAGCGCCCTGCGTCTGGGCGTGGTGCTGGCGGCCGGGGGTGAATTTGCCTTCGTGGTGTTCAAGATCGGCCGCGACCAGGGCCTGTTCGAACCGCACCTCTACGACGTGCTGGTATTGACCATCACCCTGTCCATGGCGGTGACGCCGCTGTTGCTGCTGGTGTGCCCGAAGCTGTTCAAGCCCAAGGCCAAGCCGGTGGAAGTGCCCGAGGAATATCGCACCATCGAAAGCGATGCGCCACGCGTGGTGATCGCCGGCATGGGCCGTATGGGCCAGATCGTGGCGCGGATCCTGCGGGCACAGAACATCTCGTTCATCGCCCTGGACACCTCGGTGGAAACCATTGAGCTGACCCGCAGCTTCGGCGGCATGCCGGTATTCTACGGCGACCCGCAACGCCCCGAGATCCTGCACGCGGCCAAGGTCGACCAGGCGGAGTTCTTCGTGATCGCCATGGACGACCCTGAGATCAATATCAAGACCGCCGAGTTGGTGCGCAACCTCTACCCGCACATGCAGATCATCGCCCGTGCACGTAACCGCCAGCACGTGCACCGCCTGGTCGACCTGGACGCCTCGCCGGTTCGTGAAACCTTCTATTCCAGCCTGGAAATGAGCCGCCGCACCCTGGTGGGCCTCGGCTTGAGCCAGGCCCAGGCCGATGCACGTATCACCCGCTTCAAGAACCACGACCTGCAAGTGCTGGCCGCGCAACACGCGGTGTACGACGACGCGGCCAAGGTGATGCAGACCGCCCAGGAGGCACGGGCAGAACTGGCGCGGCTGTTTGAGATGGATCGACTTGAGGAAGAGTCCGACAAGCTGTGAGGCTGCCAATGAACGAGATAGCGATTTTTCTGACAGAATACGCCGCAATTTCGTTCATCCCCTGGAGCGCTTCATGGCCACTTTCACCAAGACCGCCGTCCTGCTGGCCCTCGCGCTGACCGCCGGCAGCGTGTTTGCCGCGTCCAAGCCGACCACCCAAACTATCTCCACCTTGGGCGGCAAGTTCACCTTCAACCTGCCCAAAGCCTACGCCGCCGACACCCTGCCGGCTGGCAAGGCGGAGGACGGCACTGCCGATACCCAAGGCACGATGTACGCCAACCAGACCACGAAAAGCGTGGTGATCGTCGCCGAAACCGTGCGCAACGATGGGGTAACTATTGGGGATAACGACGCGAAATTCCTGGACGGCGCCGTGGCCGGCTTCGTCAAGGACCAGAGCGCCGCCCTGCCGGACTTCAAGAAGCAGAGCGAGAAGAAGCTGACCTTCAAGGGTCTGGGCCTGCGACAGGTGGACAGCACCGCCACCCAGGGCGGCGGCAAGACGCTGAATTCGACGTTCCTGGGCGGTTCGGGCAATCACCTGCTGGTGATCCAGGCGATTTCGCGGGCGGATGATGCGAAGGGGCATGCTGCGCTGGTGAGGCAGATTACCGGCGGGAAATAACAATCTTCCAAACAACCCGATCCACATGTGGGAGGGAGCAAGCCCCTCTCACAGTGCTCGACCACGTTTAATTCAGGCTCTTTTCCAGCCAGGCTTTCAGGTCCTGCACTTCCGTTTCACTGATGGTATGCGGCATGCCCGGATACCCGTGGAACTCCGGCTTCAATCCCAACCCCGTCAACACCTCATTCGCCCGAGTGGCCGACGCATAAGGCAGCGCCTGGTCCAAAGTGCCGTGGCCAATGAAAATCGCCAGCTTGCCCAGTGACGCATCCGGCTTCAGCTCAGCCTTGAGCACCGGCAACACGCTGCCACTCAACGCTGCAATCCCACGCAGCAGTTCCGGCCGACGCAACCCCACCTCGTAAGACATGATCGCGCCCTGACTGAAGCCCACCAGGAACACCCGATCCGGCTGGGTGTGGTATTTGGCGGTGGCTTTGCCGACAAAGTCTTCGATCAGCCGGGCGCTACGTTGCAGGTCGGCGGTCTCGCCATCGTATTCGCCGTCACCGGGCGTCTTGGTAAACCAGCGATAGCCGTGGGGGTCCACCGGCATCGGCGCGCGGGCCGACAGGTAAGTCCAGGTGGACGGCAACGCGTCCTTGATGCCGAACAAATCCTCTTCGTCACTGCCGAAACCGTGCAGGAAAATCACCAGCGGCTGGTTGCGCGCATCGCCCTGGGTCTGTTCCAGGTACGACAACGGCAAGTCGGTATGCAGCGTATCGTCGGCATGAGCGACGCCGACCACCAGGGTCAGCGCCAGGGCAAACAGTTTGAGCATGGGACGTGACCTCAGGGTTTGCGCAGCAGATAAGTGTCCATGATCCAGCCATTTTCCAGGCGCGCCGCCTTGCGCACCCGTTCGATTTCTTCTGCCACTTCACTGACCTTGCCGCTGATAAGGATTTCATCCGGCGTGCCCAGGTAGGCGCCCCAGTAGATGTCCAGGCCTTGATCGGCCACGGTGCGGTAAGAGTCTTCCGCGTCGAGCATCACCACCAGGGTGTCCGCATCACTCGCCTGCCCCGCCGCCAGACGGCGCCCGGTGGTGATCTCGACCGACTTGCCAATACGGTTCAGCGCCACTTTATGCTGTGCGGCCAGCGCCTGCACGCTGGTGATACCGGGGATCACCTCGAACTCAAAGGCGCAACGGCCACTGGCCAGAATCGCCTGCAAAATGCGGATGGTACTGTCGTATAACGCCGGGTCGCCCCAGGCCAGGAAAGCACCTACTTCACCGTCAGCCATTTCTTCGTTGATCATGCGTTCGAAGGTCTGCTGCTTGTCGCGGTTCAGGTCCTGCACGGCGGTGGTGTAGTCGATATCGCCGCGCACGCGCTCCGGGCACTCGGCCTCAACGAAGCGATAGCCCGGCTCGGTGATGTAGGTCTCGCAGATCTCGCGACGCAGGTCGATCAACTTGTCTTTGCTCTGGCCCTTGTCCATCAGGAAAAACACGTCGGTGCGGTTGAGCGCCTTCACGGCCTGCATCGTGATGTAGTCAGGGTTGCCGGCGCCAATGCCGATGATCAGGATGCGTTTCATGGGTTGCTCTCAGTGCGGGGCGTGGATTTTGCCATGTTCAGGCGCTCAGGCGTGAGTTTCCAGGCGCAGGCGCCAGACGTTGTTGAAGCGTAGCTCGGTGGCGGACAACGGTTCGACGTCGATACGGTAGAACATCGACAGCGGGAACTGCATCACCTGCAACAACGCGGCGCGGATCACAAAGGGGTGGGTGATGGCGACGATATGGCCGGGTTGGGTTTCGAGGGTTTTCAGCCACTGCGCTACACGTGTACAGACTTCATCGACTGACTCTCCACCCTGGGGCGCGAAGGTGCTGTCGGTGAGCCAGTTATTCAACTCATCACTACTGAGCTGGTTGATGGCCTGGCCTTTCCACTGGCCGAAATCAGCATCGCGCAGGGCGTCTTCGATCACAGCGTCATTGCCGAACAAGCCAGCCGTCTGTCGAGTACGCAGCTCGGGAGCGCAGAATAAACGCGGCGTTTTCCTGTAACGCCCGGCGAGGGAGCCGGCCGCGCCCTGCCAATCCATCGCCACCGGCTCGTCATCGCAGAAACGCCCCTGTTTCTGCAGGGGCGTGAGGGCATGGCAAATGAGTGTCAGACGTGTGGCTTGCATCGCAGCGTGCTTGGGCCCAGGGAATGAGGCCACCAAGACTGGCGCAGTTAGCCCAGTCGCGCAACGCCTTGTGCCAGATAGAGCACCTGGTAACCCGTCCCTGGGTGCTGCGCGTCCAGCGCCTTGGCCGACAAGGTGACCCGCACCAGGCGCCACGCTTGCACATCCAGCGCCAGGAACACCGCAAAGGTCTCTGCGCTGTCGGCCACCTGTCGATTGCGCCGTTTTCCCTCGGCCAAGGCCACCGCCCTGTCCGCGCCCGCCTCCAGCGGCCATTCCTCGCGGTACAAACTCACTGCGCCCTGCGCCGGGCCACGTTGTACATCCAGCGGCAACCAGCTCTCGATATGCGGGCGACCAAAGCTGTCGAGCACCTTCTGGAAGCGCTCGCCCAATAAAAAGTCAGCGGCCTGCAACGGGTCGGCCCACAGGTACACCGACGAATACACTTTGCCCCCCTGCTCGCGGGCGATAAACGCCTTGAACAGCAACCCCTCGGCGTCATCCCACAACGGCCCCAATTGCGCCGCGCGCCGGTGAATCACGCCCATGTCGTAGTCAGCTGGCAAGCGGTGTGAATACTGTTTGGCAAACATGCGAGAACTCCTGTGCAAGATGAGCGTTCAGCTTGCGCAGCGGCGATGATTTCAACAAGATATCAGCCGATATATGTGCGATAAGGATCGAATATGACTGACGCCCTCAGACCACTGGATATCGATACCGTCCAGGCCTTCGTGCTGGTGGCCGATTTCGCCAGTTTCACCCGCGCCGCCGAAGCCCTCGACACTTCCCAGGCGGCCATCAGCCTCAAGCTCAAACGCCTGGAAGAGCGCCTCGGCTACCGCCTGCTCGAGCGCACGCCTCGCCATGTACGGCTGTCGCCCCAAGGCGAACAGTTCATCATCGCCGCCCGCGCCCTGCTCAATGCCCATGAACGCGCCTTGGGCGACATGGCGACTCACACGCCCCGGCGCCTGGTCATCGGCATCAGCGACCACGTGGCCGGCCCCGACCTGCCGGCCTGGCTCAGCCGCCTGGCCGCCTACGACCCGCTGGTGATCCTCGAAGTGCGCATCGCCTCCTCCCGCGAACTGGTTGCCGCTTTTGATCGCAATGAGTTGGACGCCGTGATCGTGCGCAATGAGGGCGACCGCCGGGACGGTGAAGTGCTGGCAGTGGAACGCTTCGGCTGGTTCGCCGCCCCCACTTGGCAACACACCCCAGGCACGCCCCTGCGCATGGCGACCATGACCGCACCCTGCGGTGTTCGTCACCTGGCGACCCGCGCACTGGACGCGGCGCGCATCGACTGGACCGAAGTCTTCGTGGGCGGCGGCGTCATGGCCGTCGGTGCTGCCGTCAGCGCCGGATTGGGCGTCGCCGCCCTCGCCCGCCGCGTGGCGCCGTCTGGCGCGGTAGATGTGAGCGAGCAATACGGCCTGCCACCCTTGCCGGTGAGTGAAGTGGTGCTTTACAGCCGCATCACCGATGTGCGCTCACGGGAGACACTGCGTGCCCTGAGCGCGACCTTTCGCGGCGTGCTGCAACACTGAAATAACTGTTTTTTGTGGCGAGCGGGCTTGCCCCGCTCACCACAGGGGAATTCGGTGATCTAAGAGAAATCCGTCAATCAAACCACTCCCGCCGACCTTCAAAGGTGCCAACGATCAGTTCCACAATCATCCGCACCGCCTCCTCATCCCGCACCTGCGCATTCACCGCCAACCACACCTGGCGCTGCATGCTCTCGGCCAATAACCCCGGCAACGCCACCAGCCCCCGGTCAAAGCTGCTCATGTACTGCGGCAGCAACCCAATGCACGCGCCACAACGGATCATCTCCAGCATCAGCGAATACGCATGCACCTGCACCACTGCCGCCAGGCGCTCCTGTACAACCTGGTTCCACGCCTGCAAAGCCCCCACCTGCGCATCCGGCTGCCATTGCACCAGCATGTAATCGTCGAGGTCCTCCACACTGTCCGGCCGCGTGGTCAACCGCGAATAACGCTTGGCGATATGCGGCAGATACTGCAAGCGCGCCAAGGCTCGGGGTGGCTCAGTGGCAAAGCTCGGACCCGGCACCGGCCCGTCGGCGTCCGACAGCCACAGCACCACATCCACCTCTACCGCCTGCAACGACAACTGACTGTCGATGGAGATGATCTCCAGGCGCACGCTGGCATTGCGGCGCAGCAACGCGATCAGATCGCGCCCAAGGATGTCATGCAGGATCGGCTCGGCCACGGCCAGCCGAATCAGCGGCTGCTCCGTCACTGGCAGGCGTCGTTCATGGGCCAGGGCAATCAGCTGCGCCTGCAGCTGCTGGCCATCTCGACTGAGCACCAAACCATTGCCCTGGTAGCTGAACAGCGAATGCCGCAGGTGTTCCTCCAACTGCGCCAGACGCTTGCGCAACAGCGTGGCCTTGATATTCAAACTGCGCGCCGCCTGCATGAAACAGCCGCAGCGTGCACTTACCAGGAAATAGCGCGCCACTTCCGGGTCGATCTCATGGGCCAGGGCCAGCCAACTGCTGCGGCCTTCGGCTGGCGCACGATAAGCGGACGGCCCCTGAGGGGCAGACGGTTCTAGAAATGCCATGGGAGACTCCCTGTCTTGTCAGTCTGTGCATCCAATGCGGGTTGACGCGTACTACTCCAGCACTTTGTTCAACTCGGCGCCGTCGATACTCAGGGTGGCGGTATTGAGCATGCCTTCGAGGTAAGCCTTGGCGATCTGTTCCTGGCGTTGTGCACGCAGGGCCTGGGTCAGGCGTTCACGCAGCTCGTCGAGGGTCGCGGTGCGCGCCGGTTGCTGGCCCGTGAGCTTGAGCACATGGAACCCCGCCGCACTCTGCACCACGTCCGACACGGCACCGACCTTGAGGCGCGACACCGCACTGCGCACTTCCGGCACCAGTTGCTGCAACGGCTGCATGCCCGAGTCGCCACCGCGTGCAGCAGAGTCGGTGTCCTGGGAAAACTGCGTGGCCAGGGCGGCGAACTCATTCGGCGCCGCCTGGGCGCGACGGCTCAGTTCCTGGGCCTGGCGGCGCACACTGTCGACGGCTTGCGGGTCATTCACCGCGAGGAAAATCTGGCTCACGCGATACAACGCCGGCGTCACCCACTGCGATTTACCGCTGTCGTAGGCCTGCTGCAATTCGGCGGCGCTGGGGTAATCGGCCGGCACCTGGCTGACCGACAACATGTAGTCGCGAAACACAATCTGCTCGGCGGCGGCGCGGGTTTGCTGCTCCACGTCCGGGCGCTGGCGCCAGCCCTGGGCGTCAGCCTGTTCGAGCACCGCCTTTTGCGCCAGGCGTGAACGGATCCAGGTTTCCAACGCGCCACGATTGCCGCGCAATTGCTCGCGGGACTCGACAGGCAGGCTGGCCAGCACGGTTTTCAGTTCCATGAGGTCAATCTGCTGATTGCCCAGGCGCGCCACTGCCGGCCCGCTCGCTGCCGGGTTGCTCACCGGCGCCGGTTGCTGCGCCGCCACCGGGTCGCTGCCCGGCCGCAGGCTCAAGCCAACCGCCACCACCAGCAAGGCCAGGGCACCCGCGCCGACCATCAGGGTTGGTTTTTTCACAATACCGGCGCCTCGGCTTCAGCCTGCAACTGCGCCGCCTGCTGGCTGTATTCACGCAGGTAGACAATAAATTCCTGCAACAGACGGTCCCACAGTTCCAGCTGGCTGCGTAGGTGGGTAGCGCCGACACCGGCTACCACCACGTCCATTTCCATCAACAGGAATTCGCCCTGCACGGACAAACGCGCAAAGCGCCGCGAAGCGTTCCACACCTGGGCCAGGCCTTCGGGCAGCTCGCCCTGGATACGCAGTGCGCAGCTGTAGGTGAAATCCACATAACCGCCCTGCTCCGCCGCCGGGTTGCCGAAGCGCACCGCAAAGCCGATGCCCTGGCTGGCGCTGAGCAATTGCACGATGCCATTTTGCTCAGTCTGGTTGACCCGGTAGCCAGCTTCCTGCAGCAACTCGGTGAGGCTCTGGGGGGTGACGCTGGTGATCAATTCGCTCATGGAGATCTCTTCCTTGTCTATCAATGATTGGCAGTTGCCTGGGGCGCATCGAAACGGCTCTTGTACAAATCGTCGCCGAAGCCCTGGGCCAGTTCCTCGAACTTGACCCGGACGCTGCTGGCGAACGGCTGGCGGATACTCATCACCTCGGCCACGTCGATTTTTTCGTAGGCCGCGAGCAACTGCTGGGCCACGCCGTACATCTGTTGATTCTTGACTGAACATTGCTGCACTTGTGTGTCACGTTCGCTCAGTTGTGCCTGCAAGCGCGCACGCTCAGTCTCTTTGCCCTTGGCCAGCACCAGCAGTTCGTCATAGGCTTTCTTGAACTTGCCGATCTGCTCATTGCTGGCCGCCATCTGGGCCTGCGCCTGGCTGTGCAGGCTCTGTTGCTGGCCGGCCAATTGCTCGGCCACGCCGCGAGCCTTGTCCAACTCGGCCGTCAGTTGCTTGATTTGCGCCTGGGCTTGCCTGGCCTGGTTTTCAGCGGCAAGGCGCGCGGCGCTGGCCTGGGCCTGTTCGCTTTGCAAGGCCTGCAATTGCTGGGTGGTGCTGCGCAGTTGCGTGCGCAGGCGTTCCTCCATGCCTTCAGCCGTAGCGCCGGTAGCGACCAGCAGCAGTAACAACCCGCAGATTCGCGTGTTCATGTGGCATCTCCCTGCGCATCAAAAGCGCGTGTTGAGTTCCAGTTGCATCACATCCACCTCGAACGGCGCGCCATACACTTCGGACGCACTCAACCAACGCGCACTGGCGTAGATGTTCTTTTCGATGCCGTAGTTGGCGCCAATGAAGTAGCCCTTGGCGTTGGTGCCGCCCAGGTGGAACGACGAATCGTTGAAGCCGTCGGGCAAGGCGTCAGGCTGGATGTACTTGTAGCCGGCCAGTACGTTCCAGTCGCCACGCTTGCGCATTTCCAGCGCGCTGCCGAGGGTGAACGAAACCATCAACGCATTGCCGCCACTTTCAAACTGACCGTTGCTGTTGATGTTGTTGACGATCTGGCCTTCGCTGCGCTTGAGCATTTCGCCCTTGTCGTAGGCCAGGTTGTGGATGTAATTGCCCTGGGTGCGCAGTTTGAAGTCGCTCGGCAGCTCGGCATCCCAGGCCAGGTTGAGGTCGAGCACGTCGAACTTGGACGCCAGGCCCACGAACTGCGGCTGCGGGGTCAGGCCGGGCGTCGCCGGGTTGGGGGTGATGTCGCGTAGCAGGAAAACGCTGTTGCCCTTTTGCATGAAGGCCAGGCGTGAACCGTCGCTGTCACAGGCCGGCTGGCCGGACCAGGGCTGGCAAGCGCCGGAGCGCTTCCCTTCGATATCGTCGAAGTGGTAGTACGCCAACGCGCCCTTGAGGCTGTTTTCGCGGTTGATCTTCCAGTTGGCGCCGATCTGCCCGCCAAACAGCCATTTGGTATCGCTGTCTTCCTTGTCGAAACCGTTGCTGCTGGCCGAGTCGGAGGTGTACTCCACCGGGAACGCGCCCAGGGTGCCGAACAGGCCCCACTCACTGTTCAGCGCGTGATTGAAGTTGGCGGCGACACCGTCGAAGTTCAGGTCGCCCGAATACATCATGTCGGTGGAATAGAACGGGTTGGCGAAACGCCCGGCGGTAAGGGTCACGTCCGGGCTGGCCTTCCAGCTCAGGTAACCCTGGTCGAGCCAGATGTCCTTCTTGCCAAAGCCACCGCCCAGGGTTTGGGTGGTGGACACCGGGTTGTTGTCGGAGCCGGTGCCCACCCGAATGCCAGCGGTCCAGTCCGGCGACAGTACCGCTTTCATGCCCAGGCGAGCGCGCAGGCGGAACAGGTTTTCGCGGTCCTTGGTGGTGTTGAGCAGCGGTGGCAGCTTGGTGTTGGTGTCTTTGTTGGTGTCGTACGGGCCACTTTCATTGAGCTTGGCGTAGTCGACGATCTCGTTGCTGTTGTTGCCCGAGAAGTAGCGCGACTCATCCCGCAGGCGGATATCCCCGTCAAAGCTGATGCGCGAGATCCAGTCCGGGAAAGTATTGGGCTGCGCCCAGTTTTCCTGCTTGGCGGTGGCCATGACCTCGGCCTTGACCTGGTCACGAATCTGATCCTTCACCGCCTGCGGCACGTATTGCACCCGCACATCGCCGGGGGCTGCGGCCACCACCGGCGCGGCATTGGCCTGGCGCGCCTGCCGGGCTTCTTTTTCGGCCTGGGCGATCAGCCCGTTGGCGGTGTCCTGGCTCAGCACGCCCTGCTGCACCAGCAGGCGGATCAGGTTGATGGTGACGTTTTCCGAGGGCGCAACCGGCGCTGCAGCCGCCTGGCCGACCAGGGTCGCGATGACCATGCCGACCGCCAGGGTCAGTCGATTCACGGGGGAAATCATGTGTACGCAACTCCTGTAAAAACCGTTGAAAAAAGGATTCAATCAATCCGGGCGCCGGCCCTTGAGGGACAGGCGCATGGGCAGCGTCAGCGACGCCGGTGGTTTCTGTGTGGCACGCGGCGCCTGGATCAAGGCGAGCATCTGCGCATCGGTCTCGGCATCCCCGCTGGACTTGGCCACCAGCGCCTTGGTGACCTGGCCATCGGCGCCCAGCCACAGGTCTATCTGTATCGAGAAGGCCTTCTTGCGCAGCTCAGGATCCTCGCGCATCAGCCGTTGATAAGTGCCGGCCAGGTACTGCTTGTAGGTGCCGGTCCCCAGCCCGCCGCCACCGCTGCCGGCCATACCGCCGCCCTTGCCGGCACCGATGTTGAAACCGTCATTGCCGGACTGGGCGTCGCCATCGATCTGCATCGGGTTGGCCAAATCCTCGTCAGGCGAAGGCGGCGCTTCCTCGACCGGCTTGACCTCTTCGGGCTCGGGGCTCGGCACCGGTTCCGGGACTTTTTCTTCGACCTGGGGCTCGGGCTCCTTGGGTTTTTCCGGCGGCGGCGGTGGTGGCGGCGGCAACGGGATAATCGTCGGCACCTTCGGCGCTTCACGGCGCACGCCGCTCATGTCGTTGGCCCATTGCCACAAGAACCAGGCGGCGACGGCGCCCAGCAACAGGCCGGCGCCCCACTTCAACGGGCGCAACGGCGGCGTGTTTTTCACAGGCGGTGGCGCGATCGGGATCTGTGCAGTCATGACTCAGCCCTGGCTCGGTTTGCCGGTGACCAACCCCACCTGGGACAGCTCCAGCCGGCGCAGCAGGTCGAGCACTTCGATGACTTTCTGGTACTGCACCATCGCATCGCCGCGCACAATCACCGGGAAGTCCGGGTTCAGCGCTTTCTCGATGCGCAGGCGCTCTTCCAACTCGCCGAGAGTCACCGGATAGGCGTCGAGGAACACCTGGCCGCCGTCATTCACGGAGATGGCCTTGGTCTTGGCCTGCGACAACGACACCGAGGCGCTGGCCTTGGGCAGGTGAATCTGAATACCGGACACCTGGGCGGTAGCGGTGAGGATAAACATCACCAGCACCACCATGAGCACGTCCACCAGCGGCGTGATGTTGATGCTGTCGACGGCCGCGTCATCGTCATCGTCGTGGGAGGCATTTACGGAAGCCATGGCGATTCTCCTCAGGCCGGAACCGATGCGTGATGTTCGCGGCGGTGCGCGGCTTCACTGTGCTGGCTCTCGCCGTGCATCTCCGCCAGGCGAGTGATGAACTCGTCGACGAACACGCGCATGTCCGCACTGACTTCCTTGTTGCGCGTGATCAGGCGGTTGTAGCCAAACAGCGCGGGGATCGCCACGAACAGGCCCATGGCCGTCGCCAGCAACGCCGCCGCCATGCCAGGGGCGATCGCGTTGATGTTCACGTCACCGGCCATCGCCGTGCCGAGGAACACCACCATGATCCCCAGCACCGTGCCGAGCAGGCCGATGTACGGGCCGCCGGCGATGGCGTTGGACAGGGTCGACAACTTGGAACTCAGGGCCTGGTTCTCGCGGGTGCGCACGCCGTCCATGGAGCAACGGATGGCTTCGATGGTGGCGGCCGACACCGACGAAGTGTCCGCGCCCTGGGCACGGCGGGTGCGGATCTCCTTGACCGCCACCAGGTACAGGCGCCACAGCGAAGAATGAGTCAGGCGCTCACCCAACAGGGCGTCGTCGGCATACATCTCCAGGCGGGTGCCGATCTGCGCGAAGTGCTCGCGGAAGACCTCGTTGGCACTGCTTACACGGCTGACCTGGCGGTTCTTGCGCAGCATGATGACCCACGACTGGAACATCATCGCCACCAGCACCAGGATGATCACCCAGGCATCCACCGGTACGGCGTTGAGCAAAAAGCCCAGGCTGCCGAAACCGAAGCCGGATTGTTCTTCATCCACCCCGTAGGCCACCAGCTTCGACTCGGCGCCCTGGGCGCTGGCATCGGCCAGCAACAGCACAGCCGGGCGTGCCACCTTGGACAGGCGCAGCTCATCGATGGCACCGGCGAATGGCAGGTGGGTGCTGCCGGCTTCCGGCAGGTCGGCGCCAATGGCGGTCTGAGAATTGAACGCCGGCAGAGCCACTGCCAGAGTCGCGGTTTCGCGGCCATTCACGTACAGCGTGACCTTATCGCCCTCGGCGGTGAACGCCAGGTGCTGCCACTGACCAGGGTTCAGCGGTTGAGTGGAGACGGCGCGCTGGCCGTCGACGTCCACGAACGGCATGCCCTGGTTCAGGCCCAGTAACAGACTATGGCGGCCGTCGCGACGGGCCAGCACCGCTTGCTCGCCGCTGGCCTGGTCCAGGCGCAACCAGGCGCTGAACGTGAACGCGCCGCCCGCCGCCTGCTGTAACGAGGGGCTGGCCGGCAACATCAACGCTTGGCCGCTCAACTGCAAGGCGCGGCCGATCACGCCGTCGATGCTCGCGCCGGTGGCGTTCAACGCGGTGTTGGCGTAGGCCGTGGTGTCCCGGGCCGGTGTGCCATTGGCCCCGTCAAAGTGGTAGAGCGCGGTGTAGTTCGGGTCGAAGGTCAGTTGCCCATTGGCCGTGGCCGGGGCCTTCTGGTTGCCGTAGTACATCCACAAGTCCTGGCGCTGGCCGCCTTCGACCTTGGGCACATCGACCCAGATCAGCGCCATGCCCATCAGTGGGTCGAAGCTTTCGATCTGGTGGTTGAACACGGTCTTGTCGTCGGCACTCACAAAACGCAGGTCAGAACCGTCGTCCTTGACCCCGTCAAACGTGAAGTTGCCGGTGTGCAGGCGCACCAGCAGTGCAGTGCGACCCAGGGCCTGGCTGATCGCGGCGCCTTGGGCGGTGGCGTCTACCGAAATCTGTTTGCGGTAGTGCCAGTCGTCCTGCCACCAGGCATGGGCGGTGGCCGGGAGCGCGAAGCCCAGGCAGATCAACAGGCTCAGGAATAGGCGTTGCATGGGTGAAGTCTCCGGAAGAAAAAGTCAGAAAGTCGCCTGCACACTGAAGTGCAGTCGCGAGTCCTGTTTCTGGGTGTTCGGTCCATCGAGCAGCGGGTAGCCCCAATCCAGGCTGCCGGACAACCATTTGCTCAAACTGGCGCGGGTGCCCAGGCCGACACTGGCCAGGCTGTATTCGTCTTCTTGCTCGGGCAGCGGGTCGTGCAGGCGCATGCGCGCGCCTTCGGCGAACGCATAAAAGCGCCACTCCTGCACATAACTGCCGAGGAACCTGGCCAGGGACGGCGTGCGCAGCTCCTGGGAGAGCAAGTAGCCCTCATCCCCGGTGCGCTCAGCCGCCAGGTAACCGCGCACCGAGGTGGCGCCGCCGGCGGAATACTGCTCGTTGGAAACCAGCGGCCCCGACGCGAGCTGGAAGCCACCCTTGGTTGCCGACTGCCAATCGTTGGCAAAGGTGTAGGTGTAATTCAGGTCGCCCTTGAGCACGGCGAAACTGGCGCTGGCCTTGTAGCGCTTGTAGTCGAACTCTTCGGCATCGCTGCCGTAGCCAAAGAACGCGCGGGTGCCCACCACCAGGTTCAGGCCCAGGCCCAACTGGGATTGTTCGGTGTAGCGAAAGCCGTTGTAACCCAAGGTGAACGGTGCGTACTTGAGCGGCACCTGGTCGCTGCTGGAGCCGAATTTCATCTGCTCGTCGAAGTCCTTGAAGTCCACGCCGAACGAGAACGAATGGGCCCAATTACCCGCCGCCGGCAGGTTGTAGATGGCCGACACACCGTAGGAATGGCCCTTGCCCAACACGTTGCTGCCGCCGATGGTGGCGATGTTGCTGTCGGACTGGTAACCCGAGAACTGCAAGGTCCAGCGCTCATTCAACGGCGCGCTGTAGGAGCCGGACCAGACCTTGGCGTTGTCGGTGTCCTGGGGCGCGGTGAAGTAGGTCAGGGAAATGCTGTGGCCCAGCTGCCAGAGGTTGTCGTAACCCAGCGTGGCGACCGAACGCAGCTTCTCGGTGTCGGCGCTGTAGTCGTTGTTCAGGCCGAGGGTGGCGTGCCAGGGGTTCTGGTCTTCCACCTGCAGGTCCACATCCATCGTGCCCGGGCGCTGGCCTTCGCGCACCAGCGGCGTGACCTGGCGCCCGGCACTGCGATTGAGGCCGGCCAACTGGGTTTGCACCGTGGCAAAGTCCGGTACCGCGCCCTCCTCCAGGGCCGGCACCTGCTCGCGGATTTCCACCGGTGAATAGTGCTTGGCGCCGACCACCCGTACGCGGCCAACCTTGGTTTCGCTTACTTGCAGGTAGACGATGCCGTCATCGACCTTCTGCTCCGGCAGCTCGACAAACACCGACTGGTAGCCACGCGCCTGGTAGATCTTCTGCAATGCATCGCGGGCACCCTCGATATCGTCCAGGGTCTTTTGCGGCCCCAGGAACGGGTACACCGCCTCCTCGATCGTCGCCGCATCGAGCACGGTATTGCCGCGCACGAAGTACTCATTGACGTCGACCCTGCGCGCCGCCGCCTCTTCCTCGGCCAACACCGGTTGCGCCAGGCTCCCCAGCGTCACGCAACACAGCGCCAGCGTTAATTTGAACAGATGCTCCACACCGCCCCCTGACTGTCTGATTGTTTGCACCGTCGCCGAATGCCCGGCGTACGGCCTGCTCAATTGCTGGTGATCGCGGTGTTGCCGTGGCGTGCCAGCCAGGTGTGCAACAGAGCGAAGTTCAACGAGAACTCCGGCATGTGCAGCAAGGCGCCACAAAACACGTCACCGATGATTTTCTGGATGAGTTGCACCGCACGCGGGTTGTTCAGCAGCGTGGCGATGTCGCGAGTCAGGACATGAACGCTCCAGACCTTCTGGTTGAGGTCCAGGCCGACGAACCAGCGGAACAGCAGGTTGTAGTTCAGCTGTTCATGCAGTTGCTGCTCGCTGGGCACCGAATACAGCAGCTGCAGCAGCAGGATCTGCAGCACGGTCTGCGCCGGGATCGACATCGCGGGTTCGGCGGTGAGCCAGTCACGGTGCTGGTCGAGCACTTCGTCGATCTGCGGGCGCAGCAACACCAGGGAATGGCCTGCCGGGATGTAGCTTGAGACTTCCTTGCGGGCGCCCTGCCAGTCATCCTGGGAGACGATCCAGACCCAGGGTGCGCCGTAGCGATAGACCGACACCGGCTTCTTGCGCGCCGCCTCGACGATCTTCGACAGGCGCTGGTCGAGCTCCTGCATGCCCACTTTCGAGTAACGTTCCATAGTTCCCATCGCCCCACTCCTGGCATCCTGCTTGCGGCTGAAAAGCTCACCTTTCTGGTGGGCTCAAGCGCGTTACACAGAGGAGACGGGAGTGGCCATGGGCTACCGAACTTTTGTCATGAAAGCTTCATTTGGGATTGGGTGGGGGGCAATTCTTGGTGGTGTTTATATCCGTTATTTGGGTAACGGCGGCTATTGGTTCCGCCCTTACGGCGGCTCACTTTTGAAAAGCCGGAATGCCGGCCCAGTCAAAAGTAAGCAAAACGCTCTTGCCCCAACACTCGGCACCTCGCCTAGGCTCGGTGTGCCCGTAATCCGACAGTGATTTGGGGGGCCGCCTAAGATCAAAATCAAAAGCAGATCAAAAGCCAGAGCCAGAGCAAACCACCCTTCAACTGATACATGAAGATCAACCTGTGGGAGGGGGCTTGCCCCCGATGGCGGTGTGTCAGCCAACTCATCAGTGACTGACCCACTGCCATCGGGGGCAAGCCCCCTCCCACACTTTGACCGAGTACCGGCCATACAATCCGGTCGGCTCCAAGGCCGCCGCGCTCTTGCTTTTGATCTGGGATCGCCCCGTCAAACACGCTGGCCGAACCTAGGCGAGGTGCCGAGTGTTGGGGCGAAGGCCTTTTGCTTACTTTGGGCTGGGCCGGCTTCCGGCCTTTCCAAAAGTGAGCCGCTGTAAGAGCGGAACCATAAGTAGCCGTTACCGAAGAAACGGATATGTACTCAACTCCGAGAACAAAACCCAACCCCCTGCAACGGCAACTCATAAGACTTCTTAACCGTCCTAACCACCAACGTAGAAGAATAAGTCCGAATCGGAATATCTCGATAAGTCTCCAGAAACCGATAGATATACTCGGTGTACTCCGCAGCATCCCGAAACTTCGCCACCATCACAAAATCAAACTCCCCCGTCATCAGGTAACAATCCTGAATCTCCGGATGAGTCGAAAGGATGTGCTGCATCTTGCGGTCAATATCCTGGCTATCCCTGTCCAGCTTGATCAGGAAAAACGCCGTCACCTGAATACCCAATTTGCGTTCATCCAGCACCGCTACCTTGGCCTTGATGATCCCCACGCTCTCCATGCGGCGAATCCGCCGATAACAACTGGTGGAAGACAGCCCCACGCTGTCGCTCAACAACTCCAGGCTCTGGTCGCAATCCTTCTGCAACTTGCCCAGGATCTTCAAATCCATGGCGTCTGTCATAGGTTCCGAATCGTCCTTGAAAAAATGCAATGAATACGTCGCAAAGACGGGCCAATTTGCACAAATCCTGCGCAGTGGCTAGTTAACATCGTTCCAGCTTAGCAGCCCGGCCAACACCTGGCCTGAAGGCGGCATGAGAGGGATCTTATGATAGTCGCGAAACCGACATGGACCGGTGATATCAAGGCGCTGTTCAGCGCCCCCTACTGGATACCCGCCGCCCAGCGCGCCGCCGTCGCCGCCACCTGGGTCGGTTGCATGAACGCCTACGAGGTGTTCCTGGAAGACCCGGCCTCGGTCAAGACCTGGTCGCAAACCATCTACCAGCACCTGGCCTCGCGCAACATGCCGCTGACCACCGATCAGCAACAGTTCTGGCCGATGGATGCCCTGGAAACCTTCCGCCTTTGGGTCAACCAGGGTTGGCGCCTGGACAGCATCTCGCCGTTTGACCTGGCCGAGCGCATTCCGCCACCGGCATTGCCACACCCGGTCAAGCGTGTGCGCCAGGACATCCGCTCCCTGAGCCCCGAAGCACTGAACCTGTACCGCGCCAAGCTGGATGACGTAATGCACATCGGCGACCCCGACAGCGGCTCGCCCTGGCAGCGCTATGCCTACATCCACACCAACTGGTGCCTGCATTACCAGGAAGCCTTCGCCCTGTGGCACCGCGCTTACCTGCTGTACCTGGAAGCGCTGATCGACTGCGCGATCCCCTACTGGGACTGGATGGCCGCAGACGCCAGTGTCGACGGCAGCCCCCAGGCCGGCTTGCCCCAGGCGTTCCTCGATGAAACCTACGTGCACCCGCATACCGGTGAGGTGCGGCGTAACCCGTTGCGTTATGCGGCGGCCAAGGATGGCTGCTCCAAGGTCTGCGCCACCGCGCCGGTCGAGGGTGTCGACTGCCTGTACGTGCAGCGCAATCCGCTGTTCTACACCCAGGGCGAGGCCTTTCGATTCGAGCGCACCCAGCTGTATGGCATGAGCCGGATCTTCCAGCAGCAGGTGGTCGATGCGCTGGCGTTCACCACCTTCAGCCAGCCCCAGGGTGTGCCAGGCTATCCGTGGGCCAACATCACGGCCTTCGACCCGCCGCAACCGGACAACCTCTACCCCAACCGTGCGCTGAATTTCGACGGACTCTACGAGCAGCCCCACGACAACTATCACGGCTGGATCGGCGGCGACATGGCCGACAACGCCTACACCGCCTTCGACCCGGTATTCTGCTCCTATCACGCCAACATCGACCGCATGCTGGAGGTCTGGATCCGCGCCAACCCGGCGGCGCAGTACACCACCCAATGCCTTTTGCAACCCTTCGCCGGGCATCAGGCCGATGACGTGACCTTCACCAGCGCCGATGCCTGGCGCTACACCACCCTCGGCGACATGGCCCAGGACAGCCGGCACATCGGCTACGACTATGGCACGCCAGTCGCCCCGCAGTTCGGCGCGGCCAAGGCTGTGTGCTGCCGTCAGCCGCAGGCGGCAGGCAGCGGTCCGTGGGTGGTGTTCGACCATGTGCGCTGCACCCACGACACCTACCTGATCGACGTCTTCCTCAACCAGCCCGACGCCACCGCGCAACACGCCCGCGCCGATAACCCGCATTACGTCGGGCGCTTCAGCCGCATCGGCATGGGCCTGGTCGACGACAAGGGCCGCTGCGTCACCCAGGGCGTGTCGCGGGCGCTGAACGCTGCGCGCAATGCCCGGGTACTCAAGCTCAAACCGACCGACACAGCGCAGTTATCGCTGGTCGTGACCCACTCCGATAGTGGCCAGGTATTGACGGCCGATGCATACGCGCCGCTGCCTGGCTTTATCGCCGAACTGGTGTGGGACGACCCGCGCCAAACCTCTGCCGGCCCCGCTCCGGGCGCCGGTTGCTGCTCCACCAACACTGATGCTGGAGAACCGACATGAGCACACCCTTCACCCAATTCACCTCCCCCGCCGAACAAGCGCCCAAGGACTACAACAAGCTGGGCCTGGAGGACCAGCTGCCGACGTTCGAAACCGACTGGAACAACAACGTCACCGGCTGGACCCAGATGTCGATCATCGGCAACCCCTGGTCTAACCTCAACGATGCACCGCGCTCGGGCTATTACAACCCGCTGGAGAGCGGCTACGGCACGCTGACGCCAAAGACCATCACCTGGCAGCCCTTCCCCAATCGGCTGTGGACGTTTTTCTATAACGAGGGCGCTGCCGTGGTCCCGCAACTGGGCGGCAAGGCCATGACCCTGGACCAGGTGATGCAACTGACCGACCACGGCCAGATCACCCTCAACGACACCCTCTATTCGCTGTACCCGGACCCCAAGGCCACCCAATTGCAGATCCCCAGCGTGCTGTGCAAATCCATCAACTGGAACGGCCCCTACGCCGACTTTTCGCCCTCGGGCCCACGGGGCTGGCTGGACGAATACTGCGAATGGTCGATCACCCGCGACCCCGACGGCAACATGCGCAGCATCATGTTCACCAGCGAGAACCCGGCGTATTTCCTGACCATGTGGAACATCGACCCGGGTGCCGTGCTGGGCCTGTACCAGGCGTATGTCGACCCGCAGGTGAAACTCGAAGACCTGTACCTGCGCTACACCGCCGACGGCCCGACCGGCAAGGCCGGCGAACCGGTACTCGACCCCACCACCGGCCAGCCCGCCTACGACACCGTGAACAAATGGAATAGCGGCACCGTGCGCATACCGGGCGTGTCGGGCGGCGCGATGCACCTGACTTCCGGCCCCAATACCCTGAGTGCCGAGATCTACCTGGCGGCGGCGGCCACCATCCTGCGGCCACTCACCAGCAGCCAGAACCAGCAGAGCCTGATCTGCTGCGCGCAATACGGGCAGAACTACCGCAACTCCGACCCGCATATCGGGTTCTCCGCGAACCAGGCGGCGGTCAACAACCTGATCTCGTTGACCAACCCTATCGGCCTGTACCTGCAGCAACCCAAGTCCTTCAGCACCTGGAAAGGCCCGCAAGGCCAGGATGTCAGCAGCTACTGGCGCGTTACCCGTGGCACCGCCGGCACCGGCCCGAACAACTCCGACCAGATTCTCCAGGCGGTCTTCGAGGTGCCGGCCAGCGCGGGGTTCTCGATCAATGAGATCACCATCAACGGCACGCCGATCGACTACGTGTGGGTGATCGCCAACGAACTGAACGTGGCCCTCAGCGTGACCCCTGCGCCGCTCACGGCCCAGCCCAAGGAGTGTGCCTGCGTGGCGGCCAACACCACCGATGCGCAACCCTGGCCCGTGCAGTTGCTGCCGATTGACCTGTTCTACGGCCAATCCCCCAGCGACTTGCCGGCCAGCTTTGCCCCCGGCAGCTCAGGCCAGTTCGTATTGGTGGTACAAGGCGCCGACCCGAACACCACGGCGGCGGATGCACGGGTGCAGTTCTCCAACCCGGGCATCACGGCCCAGGTCACGCAGTTCCTGCCGGATGCCTCGGCGATTCCCGGCCAGACCGACGGCGGCGGCACCCAGGGCTACATCATGACCATCACCGTCAGCAGCAACGCGGCGCCGGGGCTGGTCAGTGTGCGTGCGCTGAACCCCAGCGAAGCGGCCAACCCGAGTGCCTCCGAGCACCCCTGGGAAAGCGGCCTGGCCCTGGTGCCCAGCGCCTGAGTGCCTCCCGGCCGCCCATGCCTGGCCTGGGCGGCCGCCCCTTGAGTCTTGAGCAAGGAATGCGATCATGAACGGATGGCTTCGCCCGCTGCGCCGGGCACGCTTGCGTATTGCCTGCGCAATCACCTGCACCCTTCTCCCACTGCTGGCCCCCACACCGGCCAATGCCGCCTCGGACGCCCAGAGCTGCGTCAGCCAGCTGGTGTTCGATCCCACCAGCGGCGGCTTCCTGCCGGTGAACAATTTCGGAACCGAGCAGGCTTTTCTCAATTGTTTCGGCTGGCAGTTGTTCATCGCCATGAACTGGCCGGTCAATCCCGGCTGGCCGGCCAACCCAAGCCTGGCCGGTGAGCCGGACACCCAAAGCAGCGCGGCCCAGTTCGGCGTGCCGCCCCCCCCCGGCCAACCGATGAGCAATGCCCCGGTGTGGGCCAGCTACAAGGATGCCAGCGAAATCTTCCTGCCCGGCGCGGCCAAGCCGTCCGGCTGGGGCGTGGAAACCCTGGTGCCGTCCCATTGCACCGCCACCGGCAACCTCAAGGCGTTTGCCACGGGGGCGCGTAAATTCATCACCGCCACCTCGGAAAGCGCGATCAACCGCAAGCACCGCTTCCACCTGTCCAGCGGCACCCAGGTGACCCTGCCGGATTCGATCATGGAAGCGTCCGGCGGCTGGCTCACGGACCAGTCGGGCAACCTGGTGTTTTTCGAGCGCAAGGTGGGCAAGGCCGAGTTCGACTACATCGTCGACAACGGTTTGTACGACGCCGCCAACCAGCTGATCGTGGCGCAAAACAGCGACAACCGACACCCCGCCGGCCTGTCACTGCCGGCCGGCAAGCCGGTGCGCGAGCTGCCGGCCAAGGCGCTGCCCCAGGAGGAACTGGGTGCCCTGGAACTCAAGGCGGCCTGGCGCGTGCTCACCAACAAGCCCGACCTGTACGGGCGCTACCTGACCACCGTGGCCTGGCTGCAACGCCCGGACACGCTGCAATGCACCCAGGAAGTGATAGGCCTGGTAGGGCTGCATATCATCAACAAGACCCAGACCCAGCCGAACTTCATCTGGACCACCTTCGAGCAGATCGACAACGTGCCCGATGGCGGCGCCGTCCCACCCCAGGGCTACAGCTTCAACAACCCCGAGTGCACCGGCGATGCCTGCGCGCCAAACGTCGCCCGCGTGCAGTGCGACGCCACCCACACGCCGCCCGACTGCACGCCCCTGGACCAGCCGGTGCAGGCCACCCGGCTCAACGCCACGCCCCAGGACATGCAGGCGCTGAACACGGCGGTGCAGCAGACCTTCGCCCAGCAGACCCAGGGCCAGTCGGTGTTCCAGTACTACAAACTGGTGAACGTGCTGTGGTCCAAGACACCCAACGCCCCCAACGATCCAGGCCCTGGGCCGAACGTGAAGGTGCCGCTGTCCTATGGGCCGTTTGTCAGCGACCAGAGTGTCGTGGTCGCCAACACCACGATGGAAACCTACGTGCAGACAGACAACTGCAATGACTGCCACCAGTACGCGGCGATTGCCGGCAAATCCGGGCTGGCGTCGGACTTCTCGTTCCTGTTCGGCAATGCCGACTCGGCGAAAAATACGCGGCTGATCAAACGCATCGAGTCGTTCAAGACCCTCAAGGACAACCCGTAACCGGCGCAAAAAAAGGGGCGATCATTGATCGCCCCGAACGGTACATCGAGAGGTCCCTTCCAAAGCCTTACAAACTGATCTGCTTGCGCTCCTCATCCGTCAGCCGCGCTCGCGCCTGTTCGCTCAGCGGCCCGGCGCCCAGCACCTGCACCGGGCTGTTGGGGTTGTAGCCGGAGGTTTTCTGCGCCGGCGCAGGCTCCTGCGGCAACGGTTCGGTGCCCAGGCTCAACACTTCCACGGTCATGATCGACGGCCTGCCCTGTTTGGCGGCCGCCTGCTGGCTGCGCGCCGCGTCTTGCGCGGCCTGGGACGCCGCCGCACCGGCCGCGCTGGCCGACGTCATGGCGTTGGTGTTGACCGCAGCAGACACCGGCACCCCGGACGACTTGCCCTGGCTCTGGATATTCGCCGCGTTCACCACGCGCAAGGCGGCAATGTTGACGTTGCCGGACACACGAATGCCCGCCTCGCCGGCATCGATGGTGCCCAGCGGTGCGATCAGGTCGATGTCCCCCGCCGGCACTTCCGGGATCGGGTTGAGCGTGGCGATCCCCGCACCGGTACTCGGCACCGACGGCGACAGGCCGACGTTGCCCCAGTTGTCATACACACGCTTGGGCGGCGTGTACACCACGGTGGTCTTGGAACCGCGCCCGGCGTTGATGTCGCCTTCGCTGGTCCAGCCCATGATCGAGCCGCCGAAGGTGGTCATGATGCGGCTCTGGCCCAGCAGGATGCTGCCCAGGGAATACAGCTGGATATCCCCCGCGCCCTGGGTGATCACCCCCGCCGTCGACGGTGGCGCCGCGCCTTCGATACCGAAGGTCTGGCTGCCGCCCGGCGTGAGCATCTGGATGGAACCCCCGAAGTTGGTGTGCACACCCGCGCCACCGAACATCGTGATGTCGCCTTTGTAGGTGATTGGGTTGCCGGCCACGTCCTTGTCCGGGAACAGCGCCGCAATCGCCGCGCGGCCACGCAGGTAGCTGCCCTGGCGCACGCTGCCAGCGGTGTTGTACTCACGGCCGGCGGCCTTGAGCTCGGCGAAGTACACGTCGCGGGCGAACACCCGTTGTTGCTCGGCGGGGAGCGCCGCGTAGTAAGTGTGGGCCTGTTCGGCGTCTGCGGTAAACCCGAAGCGCTCGACCAGCCAGGCGAGCAATTCTCTCTCGTAGGTCTTGGCGACCTTGCTGCCCTGGATCGACTCACCCGGCAGCGCCAGGTTGGCGGGGTTCAAGTAAGCCTCGACAAACCGACGGTAGTCCGGCCCCTTGGGCCCGATACCGGCTTGCAGGACGATGCTGGCACCCGCTCGGTTGTCGCCGGCCGCCACGGCGCCCAGACTGTTCACGCCCACCTGATCGTCCATCTGGATAGTGCGCCCGGCCGTCAGCTCAAGGGTCCCGGGGCCCGCGACATTGAAACTGCTGTAGAGGATGTCGCGCCCGGCGCTGGCAATGGAGATATCAGTCGCCCCCGTGTGCACGAACAGGTTACCGGTGAACGTGTATTCACCGGTGCTCACGTCCCCGCCAAGGGCACCATTCAAGCGGGTGCCGCTGCTGACGATATCGCGCCCGGCGAGCATCCAGACCGGGCCTGCACCTTCGTAGTAGGTCTGACCGAAGCGTGGATCGTTTGCCCCATAGAGACTGAGCGCCCGTCCACTGTTGACCCCCAGCAGGTCACCGCTGAGCGCATAGAAACGCGCCGGTTCCAAGGCGCCGCCCCATGCCATGCTCGCGGTGTCAGGGCCAAACGCGAACAGCGGGTGAAGCCCCAGGCGTGCGATGTTGCCATCACTGGAAAGATTGCCGCTGCCTGCGACCGGCAAGCTGTTGATGAAGCCCAGGAACGCCGGACGCTGGATCGTCGCCAGGCTTTGCGGACTTGCGCTGGAACGGCTGATGGTCAAGTCGCCGCCGTAGATCGAATCGCCCGCCAGCAATTCCAGTTGACCGTTGGCCGACGGTGCCAGCACCAGCGCCTGCAATGGCTGCGGCACATTCGGGTTACTCGTCGACGCACGGCCGTAGTACAGGCTGCCGCTGGCGGCGACCGCACGCAATGTGGCGGGGTAGACCGCCGCCATATCGGTTTCCAGCGTCTGGGTCAGTGGTGTGAGGTTACCGCCGGAGGAGAACAGATCGACTGCCGTACGGTCGGTCCACAGGCTGAACCAGCTCTGTCTTACCCCGTTGACGCCTTCCTTTGCGTAGGCCAAGGCATTCATCTGCGGTACGCGGCCTGGATCGGCGACATCCTGGAGGACCAGGTCGCCCCGGGTAGCCAGGCTGAAGGTCGAATCCCCTGGCAGCAGGCTCAAGCCGCCGGCCGCCATGGCCGAGGTGGAGCGCAGCGGGTCGTAGGCGCGCACTTCGCTGGGGCTCTGGTCCCTGGACTGGTTGCCATAACGCAAGGTCAGGCTGCCCAGACTGCCGCCCGTCACCTGTACGTGGCCGCGCAGGTTCACCAACGAGCCATTGAGGTGATCGACGGTGACCTGACTGGCGGGGTTCAGCGCATCGCCCACCCGCAGGTTCAAGTCGCCACCACCGCTCAGTTGCACACTGCCATCGGCCGCGACCCGCCCTGTACCGCCGACCGCCAGAACGAGGCCTTGGCTGCGTGGGCTGACGTTCTGGGCGGTTGACGACAGCGCACTGATGATTCCCGCATTGCCCCCCACATCAACCGTGAGGTTGCCGCCACCCAGGGTGCCGAACCCGGTAAAACCGACCATCTGGTCCGAACGCACGTTAGCGACGTAAGAACCGAAATTGATCCACCAGGCGGTCGCTTGTGCCTGGCTACCCTCCAGGTTATTACCCTGTCGCCACAGCCAATTGCCGACATTGGCTGAATCCAGCCCCAGGTCGACAGGCACAGGACGCGCAACGCCATTCTGCGCAGGGCTGGTGATATTGCCTGTCAGGTCGCCCCCCACTTTGACCAGCACATTGCCGCCCGTGTCCGGGTACCAGGCGCGGTACAGGCTGTCGGGGCCACCGTTGACCCACTTTTCGTTACCGCCGACGTTACCCAGGACCTTGCCATTGCCGCCAAGGGCACGCTTGAGGTTATACGGGTCGCCAGCCGAGGTGCCCGTGGAGGAGCTGCCGGCGGTGTAGACACCGTACAACGACTCCATGCTCAGGTTGCCGGCTGCCAGCAAATCCAAGTCCGCAGCGCCGGTGCGGATGACACTGAAACGCGTACTGCCGCCCGCCAGCAAGGTGTAGGCATCGCCCTCGGACGAGCAGTATTCCGGCATATCGTCACAAATGCCGGGGTAGGCGTAGCCATCATTCACATCGATGGGCTTGCCCACCATGCTGTTGTCGCCATAGACATCCAAAGAGCCCTGCTCGGTCCAGACCAGCGCACCCTGCCCGTACATCCCATAGTGACTGTCGGCCAACCGAAGGTTGCCGGTGACCGGGTGCGGTTGCAGCAGGCGACTGTCCGCCGCGCCGGTGTCCGCGCCGGCCACCAGCCGAATCGACCACGCTTGCGAGCCTTCCTCCAGCATCGGCGCAATCGCCCAGTTCTTGCCCTGGCGACCGGCATCGGCGACACGCAGCTGTACCGACGCCGCACCGTCCGGCAACTTGACATCGGTACCCGACGGCAACAGCGCGCCACGGGGCAAGACTTTACTGCCTGCCAGCTTGAGGCTGGTAGCCAAAGGCACTCCCTTGGGCCAGATCAGCCCGTTGACGTTGGCCGCACTGCCCAACAAGGTGCCGGCGTCCAGCGTGCTGCCGGCGGCGAGGGTCTGGCTCTGAACCAGCAGCGTGCCCGCGGCGAACAGCACATTGCCCGATGCGTCCCGCACGTCGGCGGCCAACACCGTCCCGGCAGGCAGCACCAAGGACTGGCTGAGCGTTGCCGCGACGGGCAACCGCGTGCCAGCAGGCAGGAACAGCGGCTGCGTCGGCACATCGAAATTGAGCGTCACGCCGCCTGGAAACAGGGTGCCATCCGCCAGGGTCACACCACTGCCCGGCACCACCACCGTGCCGCCGGTGTAGTCGATACCTGCACGCAGGACCCAGCCATTGTCATCATCGGTTTGCGGCGGCGGCGCAAAGCCGTCGTTGATGCTGCCGTAGATATTCAAGTCGCCACCGGCGCGCAGGGTCAGGCTGCCGGCCTCGGTAGGTTGGGTCGACTTGAGGCTGGCGTAGCGATAGCCGGACAAATCCAGGTCGCCCTGTACCACCAGGTCGCCGTCGGGCGTCTTGCTGATAATCTCCACACCAGGCCGCAGGTGGAAAACATCGCCGTAGGTGGCGTTATTCAGGCCTGCCAGTTTGTTCTGCAGCAGGTTGGTATTGCCGAGCGCAGCATTGATGAACGCCGTGCTCAGTGCGTGCTTGCCGTCGAGGTAGGCTTGGTCGATCGCCTGGTACGGACGTCCGTTCGGGGTGGCATCGGTCCTGGTCGGGGCATCGTCGTAGGTGACCATGCCATTGAGCGCGATGGAACGTGCGCCGGTGATGGTCAGGCGCCCACTGGCATCGATGGCAATGTCATTGCCGCCCAGACGGGGCGCGTTGAGCTCCAGGGTGCCGAGACTGCGTCCGTCATTACCGGCCCCTGCCCCCGTGCCATGGCGCAGGTCGATGCGCACGCCATCGGCCAGGGTCAACTGGCCCTGGCCGGAGCCGAGCACAACGGTGGCGCGGTTCGGCGCGTCGATGACCTTGCCATAACTGTCCACGCGCACTTGCGTGCCATGGGCATCGAGCACCGCCGTACCGTCCAGGACCAGGCCGTTCCTGGCGGCCAGGTTGATGCTGCCGACGCGCTCGCCGCTGGCGTCTACCAGGCCGGTAACGCGCAGGCTGCCATTGTCTAGCGAAACGTTGACGCTGTTGGCCTTCACATCGCTGCCGATGATCAGATCGCCTTGCTTGAGCTGAAAGCTGCGCGAGCCATACACCTGGCCTTGATTGAGGCGTTGATTGAGGGCGGCGAACTGTTCATTCAATGTGCCGCTTGTGCCCAGCCGCTGGGCCTGGATCTCCACCGCGCCCGCCAGGTAAGGCACCCGCGTACCGCCGGCATCGTAGTCGCCGCTGCTGCCAGCGACGATCCTGCCCGCCAGGTCGACGGTGCCCGCCGCGCCCTCTACGGCCACCACCCGCAGCCGGCCCGCCTGGTTGTGCTGCGCCGACAGGTCGATGGTCGAACCGACCGCCTGCAGCACGTTGCCCGCACGGCTTTCCAGCAGGACCTCGCCGCCAGCGCTGTATTTAGTCAGGTCGTTGAAAGCAATGGCCCGGCCGGCCACATCGATCAATGCCGCATCAGTCAACACCACGTCGCCACGGGCGCCCAGGGTGAGCTTGCCGCTGGGCAATACCACCGCGCTGGCCAGGCGGATGCTGTCGCCCTGCAAAGACAACTCGCCGCCAATGCCCTTCGCCTCGCCCACCGGACCCGCCGAGGCGCGCACATTAATCGCGCCACCGGCTGTGATCCGGTTGACTGAGCCGGCTTCACCGCTCATCAACGGTGTGAGGATATTCAGGTTGCCGCCGTTGTAGGCAAAGCCCTTGATCGCGTCATAGGCGCCCTGACGCTGATACACCGAGAGGCTGCCCTTATGGTTGGCGGTGATGCGCTGGCTGGCGTTCAGGTTGACGTTGGCAAAGCCCAGGGCCAGGCGGTCAAAGGACTGGGTGGTGCTTGGCTGGGCAAAATCCCCATAGCCGAACTCGATGCGCTCGGCATGGATATCCAGGCGCCCGCTGCCGCTGCCGGCACCGTCAGTCACTGCCGCCACGGGCGGTGTCGCGGCCCCCTGCCAGATCAGGTTGGCGGTATGGATGGTGGCTACATCGTTGGCGCCGCCCGCACCATAAATAGCCGGCGTGGACAGCATCAGGTTGCTCAGCATCGACTTGCCGGTCGCCGAGTCATAAGTGTCCAGGGTCGTGGTGCCATAGAAGTTGAAGCTGTCGCGTGCCGACAGTTGCAGGGTTTCCAGGGCCGGCGCGCCAAATTGGGTGTCCCCCCGCAGCAGGCGCTCCAGGACTTGCTGGGTGAGGGTCATGCCCGCCGGCAGGCGATTGCCGGCAGCGGCGGCGGCCAAGGCTCCGGGGCTGCCGACGTTGATGCTGGATACGCCCAGGTTCAGGTGACGGGTGCCATAACGCACGTCCGCCCCCATCTGCAGGGTGCTGTCGGTCAAGGCAACGAGTGTGCCTTCGGAATACAAAGCGGTCTGGCCGCTGCACAGCGTGCCAGTGCAAGCCCCCAGCTCGATCCCGCCGCTAGTCACACCCGCCATCGGCGTTGCTGCGACCACGTTGAGCAGGCCGTTGGACACCGCCAGCATATTGGGCATGCTGTACACAAAGCCGTCACGTGCGTCATAACTGGCCTTGCCGCGACCGATGGTGTTGATCGAGGCCCCCTGTTCGACGGTTATCTTGCCGGTAGAGGACACCAGCAACACTTCCGGCGCCGCCAGGTTCGCGCCTTCGCGCAGGTTGATGTTGCTCAAGGCTCCGTTGGCCAGGTTGATGTAGTTGCCGCCCTGACCGTAGGTCACCACGGTCAGGCCACCGATCAACAGACGCGCCGCGCCGAGCGCGTTGAGGCTCTCGGCCTCGACGCTGATGCCGCTGAAACCCGGGGTTGCGCCCTTGCCTGCCGCGACGATCTCAATGTCCTTGCCCGTGCTCCTGTTGCCATTGGTCAACGCCACGGTGCCACCGTAACCGCCGTCGGCGGCCTCGAAGCGACCGATACCCTTGAACGAAAAGGCATTGGCACCCGCCCCCGGGCTGAGGTTCAGTTGCAGGGTCTTGGCATCCACCGGCAACAGCGCACGCGGCACCCCGAGGCGGGCCGCGTCGGCCACGGCGAATTGCGCATAACGGGTCTCGTTGTATTGGGAATATCGGCGCAGGGTGTCGGCGGCGGTGAGGATCACCTGGCTCGCCGTACTGTTGCCGATGCCGGTATTGGCGATGGACAAGCGCCCCGCAGTGGACCATGAGCCGTTGCGCAGCAACTGGGTCGTGCCTTCGCTGCCGAGCCCCGCCAAGCCGTTGATTTCCAGGCGGAAGGCCCCCGGCATCAGGGCATAAGTGGACGGCATCAAGGTGTAGGTGCCCGCTGTCAGCCCCGGCACACCGGCACCGATCGTGATCTGCTGGCCAATCAACGGGTCGGTCGCCCCGCCCTCCGGCCCCACCGGGGCATAGCCCGGTTGCGCGCCCGGCACAATCGCGTAGACCGGGTTGGTGCCCAGCCCCGGCAACACAAAACCGCCGGTTGCCCCGAATTGCACCAGGGGGTTGTAGCGCGCATCGGTAGATCCGCCGCGCCCGGAAATAAACCCGGCCCCAAGCAGCTCGCCGCCACCGGAAAGGTCCACGGTAGCGTCAGGCTGCACCACCACCGATTCGCCACCCAGGACCATCCCGACATTCAGGCTGCCGTTCGCGTTAGGCAACGCCCCCTGCCCAAGGAACGTCACAGTCTTGCCGTTGTATTTGTAGACCTGGCCGTCTACCGTGCCGCCGTAGGGCAACACCAATCCCTTGCCACTCACCGAGGTCAGGCTGCCGGGCAGCAACTCGACGCGGCTGGCCCCGAGGTTGCCGATTTCGATCAGGCCCAGGGGCGCACGCACCACCCCGCCCTGCTTGATCGTCGGGCCGCCCAGTTGCAAGCGGCCAAACGCCGAGTACGGCATGGCGGCATCAGCAGTCCCCGTGCGCGCGATCGTCAAGGTACGGGTCGGGTCGTACTTGAAGCCAGAGAAGGCATCGATAAAACCGGCCAGCACCCGTGCGCCAACGTCCGTCGCCGGGTACAACTGCGCGGCGCGCAGCGTCATATCGCCTTTGGTCATCAACTGAGTACTGATGCCCTGCGCGATCACGTCCGCCCCGGCACCGGCCAGGAAGCGCAGGTCACCCTGGCTGCTCAACTGCACATCATCGAAGCCACGGCGATCGATGCTCTGCTTGCTGGCATCGCTCAGCGTCAGGTCACTCTGGTTGCCGAACAGCACATTGCCGCGCACGTCGATCAGATTGCCACTGGCCTGGAACAGCGCCTGGCTGGCACGTTGCGACAGGTTGGACGCCAGCACCGGATGCAGGTACTGGTCCTTGCTGGGGTCCAGCGGCGCAAGGATGCCGGCCAGCAGCAGATAAGGCGCAGACAGGTTGATGCGAGCGTTGGCGGCGGCGTTTTCGGCAAGGCCCATGGCGCCGCTGTACAGGCGCAGGCTTTGCCCCATGTTCAGCGACACATCACCGTCGAAGCTCAACACGCCGTTGCTGAGCAAGGCCAGGTTATCAAAGCCGCCGGTGGTGACCTGGTCCACACCGAGGCGGCCATGGCCGTACTCGAGGGTGTCCGGGAGGGGGCTGGCTTGATGGGACTGGCTGAGCACCAGTTCACGCACCTTGAGCATCGGGTCGGTGACCGCCGCCTTGAGGTAGTAAGGCGTTTCCAGTGCCAGCGATAAACTGCCGCCCGCCGCCGCGGCACCGCCGGCCCGGGCGACCAAGCTGCCATCCAGATACAGGCCATTGTTGGACGCAACGCTGATGCTGCCGCCATTGCTGGCCACCTGCACCCGGCCCTGGCCCGGAATGTCGAGCATCGCCTGGGCACCGGAAGCGTCCAGGCGCGCGCCGTCGCGCACCACCACAAACAGGTCGCTGGCCTTGGCAATGCCGGTGGCCAGGTCAATTTCGCCGCCGAGGCTGATCCTGCCACCCTGGCCGACCTGGCCGTAGAGGCGCCCGCGATTGTCCGCGGCACTGATCGCACGGGCTGCCACATCGATCACCGCGTGGTCGCCGACCCAGATCGAGCGGTTATGCCCGGCGGCATTGGCCACCTCGGAACCGACAGCGGTCAGGCCTCCCAGATTGACGCTGCCGCCCCAGGCATTGAGCGTGCCGTTGACCGTCAACTGGCCGACGCTGCGCAGGTTGATGCTCTGGCCCGGGTCGACGTTGATCACCGCGCCCCGGCCCACTGTCAGGGCCGTGGTAGCCAGTTCGGCCGCCGTGGATTCCTGCCGACCGGCAGTCAGGCTCAGGCTGGCGCCACGGCGCTGGGTCAGCACGCCTTTGGCAGCGTCTTGCTGATACAGCGCAGGGGTCCAGCGCTCCAATACCGTGGCAGGGTCGCCTCCCGTTGGCGCAGCGGACGTCTGCTCGCCAAGGCGATACACCGGCGTGGTGACATCCACCTGGGTGCCATCAGTGACCAGCAGGCCCTCGTTGCCGGTGATGTCATAGGCCGAGAAGCCCTTGTTGAAGAAGTCTTGCGCCAGTTGCACGGTGCCGGCGTCAGGCGCCCCGGTGCTGTTGCCGATCTGTACCTTGCGGGCCTGCAACGCCAGGGTGCCGCCGCCATTGACACCATAACCGCGAATCTCGCCCTCCAGCCCCAGGCTGCCCAGTGCCCCCAAGGTCACGTCACCGCCCTTGCCGCCGATGAGCTTGCCATCCACGCCGAGCGTGGCGCCGGAAGACGCCTCCACCACGCTGCCTGACGCCAGGTTCAGGTTGCCGGTGCTGCGCAGCGACACCTTGCCGCCGTTCACATAGGCCACGCCTTCACCAAGGCTCGGGTCCAGCGCCAGGTTGTTCCAGCGTCCGGCGGCGTCCAGCTTGACGCCTGTCGCCACATCGACCCGTCCGCTGCCCGCGAGGATCACATCGCCGACGGTGTTGCCCGCGTTGAGGTTGACCTGAGTGAGGATGTTGCCCGCGTTGATACTGCCCCCCCGGGCGGTGAGATTGGCGTTGATATCGACCCCCGGCCCGAACAAGGTGATGTCGCCGCCGTCTGCCACCTTGAGCGCACCATTCACCGTGATCTGCTGCTTGGCGCCCACCTTGATCGCGCCCAGTTGGTAACCGTTGAGCGGGTCGCTGTCGAGCACCATCTGGCCCTGGCGATCGGCTGGCAGCGCCGTGGTGAGGTCCAGGCCATCGGCGATTTTCCGGGTATTGCTATCGATCAGCACCTGGTCGGCGGTGCCGCTCAGGGCATAGCGCAGCGTGCCGGTGGTCTTGTTGTAGATCGGAATGTACTGGCCGATGATCAACTGCGCCCGCTGGGCCATGGCCTTCTTGGATTGCTGGTAGCCGTCGAGGTTGATGTTGGGCGCCTGGGTCTGCCGATCGCCCTGGAACACATCACTGATCAACTGACCTTCCAACACCGCACTGGTGGTGCCGACCACCAGTTTGCCGGCGTCGCGGCCTACGGTGTAGCCGGCCTCGTAGCGGCGTTGCGGCGCGATCAGCGGGTTGTAGTAATACTCGGTCTGGCCCCAGCGCGCGCTGGTGTCTTCATAGCCCTTGTAGAACCCCGAATAGAGAATGTCGCCGGGCGCCTTGGACAATTCATACAAGCGGCCATTGGGCCCCTTGAGCCAGGTCTGCTGGATGTAACCGGCCTGCACGTCCACGGTGCCGCCGGACAGGTTGATCTGCGCGCCCGTCTGAGTGACCACATCCTTGCCGGTAAAGGTCACCGTGCCGCCCTGGGCCATCCATTCGCCGACCGAATGTCCTTGAGTACCGAGGTAACCGCCCACTTCCAGCAAGCCGCCGGCGGTGTACCAGCGATCCGTCGCGTAACCGTTGGTGCCTGCCGGTACAAACACCAGCTCGCGCAGGTCGACCCACACATCGTTGTTGATCAGTTGCCCGCCGTCACGGTTCACCGGAGCATCGCGCTGCTCGTTACCCTGCACGTTGATCTTGATTGTGTTGGATGCCATCGACACCTTGACGCCGACCGCGCCTGAGACGTCGATCATCGCGCCATCGCGCACCAGGCTGCGCCCGGTAGCGCTGACCGCCACCTGGCCGCCGGTGGCCAGGGTGATCGAACCCTTCTGGAAGTCCACGGAGCCACCGCTGACGATCTCGACGCGTGATTGGTCGGTACGGTCAGCCACGGCGCTGAGGTGGTTGAACCGACCGGTGATCAGGTTGACGGGTGTTCCGTCGAGTTTGACCAGCCCGTTGTCTTTCTGGCTGTTGAAGGCGGTGCTGCCACTGGCGTCCAGCAAGATCGCGGTGGTGCTGCCCTCGCCCAGGGTCACGTTACCGGTGCTGTCGCTGGCAGCGTTGAGCAGATGAATTGTGCCGCGAGTGTCCACCGAGGTGCTGGCCAGCGCCACGCCGTTTTGCTGCACCTGGTGGCCGGTGAGGGTGATATCGCCGGTGGAGGCCATGATCAGGCCGCTGTTGGTGACTTTACCTGCGCTGCTGCCAGGGTTGAGGCTGGTCGCCACCTCATTGCCACGCGTGGTGGAGCGGTCGTTGCCCGTGGTGCCGACACCCTTGCGGATGTAGAAACTGTCGCCGGCGGCCAGGGTGGTCTGGCCCTTGGCGGTGATGACGGTGCCGGCGTTTTCCACTTCGGTACCGAGCAGCAAGGCATAGCCGCCGGCGTCGGTGGAGGTGGCCGGATTGTGGGTCTGGATCAACGCACCGCGCTGCACCTGAACCTTGCCTGCCGCATCGGTCAAGGTCGGCTGGGTGCCGTTGGCATCGACGTAGAGGCCGCGTTGGGTGAACTGCTCGTCGGTGATGTTCGCGGCGGCCGCCACCAGGTTGCGCACGTTGACCTGGCTGGTGCCGCCGAACACCACGCCGTTGCGGTTCATGATCATCACCGTACCGGCGCCGTTGATCTGGCCCTGGATCTCACTGGGGCGCGCATTGGGATCGTTGACGCGGTTGAGCACCGCCCAACTGGCATGCTGCTGGAAGTCCACGGTGGTGTTGCGCCCGACGTTGAACGTCTCCCAGTTGAGGATCGCCTTGTCGGCGGTCTGCTCGATGGTCACCGTGGTCTTGCCGCCGGACTGGCTCTGGGTCGGGTTCTTGGCGTGGGTCCAACCCTGGGTCAGGCTGTTGTCGACCTGCAGGCCGCCCTTGCCCAGGCCATCGGGAATCGCCGAGACCTGACCGAACGCCGCCTGGCGCCCTGCCGCTTGCGCGGCCTGCTGGGCCGCAATGGCCGCGACACTGGTGTTCAAGGTACTGATGGAGCGCGCCAACTGCTGCTTGACCCGCGCCTGCTGGTTCAATGAAGGAATCCCCGGCACCTGGCCGGCACCGGTACGCGCTGCCGTGGCCGCCTGGGACGCGCCCTTGTCGGCAAACCAGCCGGAACTGAACGCCGTGGCTGCCTGGGCGTTACCCGCCACCATCAATAAGGCAATGGCATGGGCCAAAGGCTTGAGACGCAGGACGGTCTCGGGGGCTTTCAGGTTGACCGGTGATTTGCAGCGGACCATCGGGAATCTTCCTTCTTTGTTATTACGCAGAGAGCAGGACAGGCTCACGTATGAGGATTAGGCGGTTGGCGAGGGACACGACTGAACTTCTGTCATGCAAAGTTCACATGACGCTGTCGGCGCGGCGGTGAACAGCACAAACGCAAAAATCAGCAACGGCGCAGGCCGTTGCTGATCAGGTGTTGCGGGTCTTTGAAAGCGTGGGTTACAGCGGACGACCGATGCCGTTGCAGACGTTGGTGTTGCCGATGCTCAGGGCATTGGTGGCGGTCAAGAAGCTACCGCGAATAGCGATTTTCCAGTTGTTTGGCAGTGGCACGAACGCGTTGGCTTCGATCGCTGCGTCGTTGTTGGCAGACGAACCGTAGTGCTTGGTGAAGAAGTCACGCACTTGGGTGGTCTGGGTGGCATCGGCGTAGCACTGGCTGAAGATCACGTTGGTGAAGCCCAGGATCGGGTAGCCCGACGTTGGGTAAGGCACCACACCCGCGGTGTTGGCTTTGCCGAACACGGGAACCCAAGCGTCAGGGTTGCCACGGTCAGCGACAGCAGGCAACGGCACGGCATTGATGGCAGCGGATACGTTGCTCGCTTTCGGCGATACACCCTGGACCGCCACACCGTTGACCACGTCCTTGCCCACGCGAGCGACTTTAGTTGCGTCATCCAGACCGGCCAGGGTCGGGGCGGCGAAGTCAGGGCTCATATAGGTGATACCGCCGTCGGTACCGGCCAGGGTGGTCATCACGCCTTGGCTGCCAGTTGCGGAAACCGCGCCGGCAGGCAAACCACCGGTGTAGCTGGTGCCGAAGGTGGTGGTGACATTGAAGGTGCCGGTTTCAGCGCACTTGGCATTCAGGAAGCGCGTGAACAGTTCGGTGGTGCCACTGCTTTCGCTGCGGTAAACCACTTTGATGGCGCCACTGCGACCCGAACCTGTGATACCGCTCCAGTCGGCGATACGGCCGGAGAACACACCGCACAGCTCGTTGATGCTCAAGTCAACGGCCGCAGTCCCGCTTTTGTTGAACGGGATGGCAACCGAAGTACCCACCGATGGCACTTGGATCAGCTTGCCCCAGGCAGGTTGCTTGGCCGACGCATACGTCGACAGTTCAGTAGCGCTCAGCTTGGAATCGCTGCCCGCCCAGTGCACGTTCAGGTTGGAAACGCCAGCCTTCAACTTGGTGTAGTCGTTGGTCAGGAAAGCTGCCTTGCCATTGCCGCTGCCCACACCGATGTACGGGGCAAAACCTGCGGTCAACACGCCAGACGTCTGGTACAGCGCTTGTGGCAGGGTTGCGCCGCCGCCGTTGATGTCAGCCATTGCAGCCTGGGCCGAGCACAGTGCAGCGAGGGTCATGGATACCGCGAGAACGTTGCGCTTAAACATGAAGAATCTCCTTTCGTCGTGTTTGTACGTTTGGGGTAGAGGGCTCTTGCATGACGCCATGGCTTCGGTCCCGAGCCGTGTTCAGGGGGGTGGCCAGGGGTTAAAACCATGGGACAGAAATTCGCAGTTTCCGATGACGTTTATAGGAAAAAACCTCGGGAGGAACACCTTGATTTTTAAAAAGATTCTCGGGTGTTCCAGTCATGATTCCGAGCGCTTTGGGCGCAGGTGACAGTCAGGTTTCAGCGCGTATGGCTGGAGGCGGCATGGGCTGTCGGAATGTGACGGAACGAGGAACCCGAGGTTGGACGGGAGCAGGTGCGGTCAGGTGACCAGTTGGTTGATCTCGATGATCGGCAGCAACACCGCCATGACGATCACCAGCACCACGGCCCCCATCACCACGATCATCAGCGGCTCCAGCAACGCGGTCATGCCCATGGCACGCCGTTCGATATCCCGCGACAGTGTCTGCGCCGCGCGCTCCAGCATGGGCGGCAGCGAGCCGGTTTTCTCGCCGCTGGCGATCAAGTGGATCAGCACCGGCGGGAAGACCTTTTCCACCGCCAGCGCCGGGGCCAGGTTGACGCCCTCGCGCACCTTGGCGGTGGCGTCGTTGACGCATTGACTCAGGCGATCATTGGACAAGGTCTGCCGTGCCGCTTCCAGGGCGCGCAACAGCGGCACCCCGGCACCGCCGAGAATCGCCAGGGTCGAGGCGAATCGTGCCGTGTTCAGGCCCAGCACGAAGCGCCCGATCAGCGGCAAACGCAGTACGCGACTGTGCCAATTCAAGCGCGCCACGGAATTGCGCAGGTACAGGCGCCAGCTCCAGAAACCACCGACGATCCCGGCAAGACACAGCCAGCCCCAGGCGCGGATGAAGTCACTTGCGTTGAGCATCGCCAGGGTCAGCCCTGGCAGGTCCTGGCGGGCCTGGGAGAACGCGCTGACCACCTGGGGCACCACGTAGCTCAGCAAGAAAATCACAATGCCGATGGACACCAGCCCCACCACACCGGGGTAGATAAACGCGGTGAGGATCTTGCCACGCAGGTTGTTGCGCTCCTCGATGTAGTCGGCCAAACGCTCCATCACCTGGGCCAGGTCACCGGACTCCTCCCCCGCCGCAATCAGCGCGCGGTAGATCGACGGAAAATCCCGAGGTCGCGCCGCCAACGCATCCGCCAGGCGCATGCCGCCCCGCACATCGGCGCGCACGGCGGCCAGAGTCTGGGCGATATGCTTTTTCTCGGCCTGCTCCACCGTGGCACTCAGCGCGGCTTCCAACGGCAGGCTCGCACCCAGCAGGCTCGCCAGTTGCCGCGTGGCCCAGGCCAGGTCGTTGTCCGACAGTTTGGCGCTGAACAGGCTGCTGCCCGTCGCGGCCTGCTGATTGCCTTCGATCTGCACCAGCAACGCGGTCAAACCGCGACTGCGCAGGTTGGCAAAGGCTGCGCTCTGGCTGTCGGCCTCCACATGCCCGGCCTCGACTTTGCCGCTGCTATCGGCGGCTTCATAGCGATAGCGATTCATCAGGCGTCCCGTGTCACACGCAGGATTTCTTCGGGGGCGGTGGCACCGCTGCGCACCCAGCGTTCACCGTCTTCACGCATGCTCAACATCCCGGCGCGGCGCGCGGCCAGGCGCAGGTCCTGCTCGTTGGCGCCCTCATGAATCAGGCTGCGTACCGCATCGTCGACACAGAACAACTCATGGATCCCGGTACGTCCGCTGTAGCCGACCTGGTTGCATTGCGCGCAGCCGACCGGGCGCCAGGTGCCGGGCGCGGCGGGGTCTTCCTGCTTGCAGTGCGGGCACAGGCGCCGTACCAGGCGCTGGGCCAACACCCCCAACAGGGACGACGCCAGCAGGAACGGCTCCACCCCCATATCGATCAGGCGGTTGACCGCCGACACCGCATCGTTGGTGTGCAGGGTCGCCAGCACCAGGTGACCGGTGAGCGAAGCCTGCACGGCGATTTGTGCGGTCTCCAGGTCACGGATTTCGCCGATCATGATGATGTCCGGGTCCTGGCGCAGGATCGCACGCAGGGCCAGGCCGAAGGTCATGTCGATCTTGGCGTTGACCTGGATCTGGCTGATACCCGGCAGGTCGTATTCCACCGGGTCTTCCACGGTGAGGATATTGCTGGTGCTCGCATCCAGCCGCGCCAGGGCGGCGTACAGGCTGGTGGTCTTGCCACTGCCGGTGGGCCCGGTGACCAGCACGATGCCGTGGGGCTGGCGGATCAGCGTATCCAGGCGCGCCAGCAGCTGCGGCTCCATGCCCAGGGTTTCCAACTGCAGGCGCCCGGCCTGTTTGTCCAGCAGGCGCATGACCACCCTTTCGCCATGGCCGGTGGGCACCGTGGACACGCGAATATCGATGGGCCGCCCGGCCACGCGCAGGGCGATACGGCCGTCCTGGGGCAGGCGTTTTTCGGCGATATCGAGTTGGGCCATGATCTTGATCCGCGAGACCAGCGCGCCATGCAATGCCTTGCGTGGCGAGACCACGTCACGCAGGGTGCCGTCGACACGGTAGCGCACCACGGAATGGGTTTCGTAGGGTTCGATGTGGATGTCGCTGGCTTCGTCGCGGGCAGCCTGGGTGAGCAAGGCGTTGATCATGCGGATTACCGGGGCGCCGTCCTGGGTGTCCAGCAGGTCGGTGATTTCGGGCATGTCTTGCATCAGGCGGTCGAGGTCGACCTCGTTTTCGGCGGCGCCGACGACGGCGGCGGCGCTGCCGGTGTCGGCGTACGCGCTGGTGAGCAGGCCGTCGAGTTCGTCGTCGCGGACCTGTTCGAGGTGGGTTTGGCCGAATTGGCGGTGGACTTCGCTGATGGACCAGCCGGGGGTTGAGGGGCAGACCGTCAGCAGGTGGCCTGCTTCGGTGGGGCGCAGGAGGATGCGTTGGGATTTGGCCCAGGCGTAGGGCAATAGGCTCATTGGGTTGGACCTGTTTTTAGGTGTACATATCCGTTTTTTGGGTAACGGCGGCTTATGGTTCCGCCCTTACGGCGGCTCACTTTTGAAGAGCGCAAAAGTAAGCAAAACGCTCTTGCCCCAACACTCGGCACCTCGCTCAGGCTCGGTGTGCCCGTAATCCGACAGTGATTTGGGGGGCCGCCTAACATCAAAAGCAAACGCGGCGGCCTAGTAGCCGACCGAATCGTTGAAGTAAACGCGTTCCCCTGTAGGAGCCGGGCTTGCCCGCGATGGTCGTTAACGATGACGCGGGAAACCAGGATAAACGCGGCGCGCTCACTGGTTTCAGGGCTGCTTCGCAGCCCAACGCGGGGCAAGCCCGCTCGCCACAGTAGGGCGGCAACACAAAACAAAAAACGTATCCACGATGCGAAGCGAGTCGCTCTTGATCTTGCTCTTCGGCGCCCCGTAAAACCACGCTGGCCGAACGCAGGCTTGAATCCGTGGGTAACCCGGCAGGACGCCGGGTTAGCCGCACTGGGCCATGGATGGCCCATTGCGGCGGCCCACGGATTCAAGCCTTCGTTACGGCACACCGAGCCTGGGCGAGGTGCCGAGTGGTGGGGCGAGGACCTTTTGGTTACTTTTGGGTCCTTCCAAAAGTGACCCGCTGTAAGAGCGGAACCATAAGCCGCCGTTACCGCAGCAACGGATATGTACTCAATCACCGTCTCCCCCCAGAACCAGGAATCGCCTTGTCCACAGAAGGCAACTGCGGCGCCTGCACATCCGGCATCGCCCAACTGTGCTCCGGCTGCAACCCCCCTTGCGCCCTGCGCATAAACTCATACCGATTCAACGTAATACTGCGCCCCGCCCCACTGTCCCGAATAATGTAGGGCCGCAAAAACACCATCAGGTTAGTCTTGTTCACACTGCGCTTCTCATTGCGAAACAACGCCCCCAACCCCGGAATATCCGATAACCACGGCACCGCATCATTGCTCTGGCTATACCCATCCTGCAGCAACCCACCGAGCACCATGATTTGCCCGTCATCCAGCAAAATACTGGTATCGATCGCGCGCTTGTTGGTCACCGTACCCGCCTCCACCGACGCCCGCGCATCCACGGTGCTGACCTCCTGGTAGATATCCAGCTTCACGGTGCCGCCTTCGGAAATCTGCGGCCGCACGTTCAACTTGAGCCCCACCTCTTCACGCTGCACGGTCTGGAACGGGTTGTTGCTGGTGCCCCCGCCGCCGGTCACATAACTGCCGGTGACAAACGGAATGGTCTGGCCCACGAAAATGCTCGCCGCTTCGTTGTCCAGGGTCAGCAGGTTGGGCGTGGACAATATGTTGGTGCCGCCCTTGCTCTTCAACGCACGGGCCAACACCTTGAGGTCGAGCACCTTGCCGATGCCGGGAATATCAACCGTGCCGTTGACCACCCCCACATTCAGCCCCTTGGGCAGCACATCAATACTGGTGGGGCTATTGGGCTTACCATTCACGCCGCTACCGCCGAGGTTCACGCCACCAAACCCACCCTTGCCCCCCAGGTTGCCGGCCTGCCACTGCACGCCAAACTCGGTGGCATCGTCCTCGCCGACTTCCACGATTAGGCTTTCGATCACCACCTGGGCACGGCGCTGGTCGAGCATGTCGATGACTTCGCGCAGGTTGCGGTACAACGGGTCCGGCGCGGAGATCAGCAGGGTGTTGGTGGTGGCGTCGGCCTGGATCGTCACGCCGCCGGCACTGAACGCGGTGTCCTGGTCCTTGGGGGTGCCGTTGGTGCCGGTGGTCGAGCCGGTGGCCTGGCCATAACCCGACTGCACGCCGCTGCCGGTGGGCGTGCCGCTGCTGTTTTGCGCATTGCTCGCGCCTTGGGCGGTGTTCTTGCCATTGCCGCCCATGGCGCTGAGCTTGCCCCGGGCATCGTCGCTCACGCCGGAATCGCTCTCGCCGGTGAGCAAGCCGCGCAGTGACTGGGCCAACTTGCCCGCCTGGGCGTTGCGCAGGTACACCACGTGCATATTGCTGGGGTTGCTCTGGGCGTTGTCGAGTTTATAGATGAGGTTGCGCGCCAGTTCCGTGCGCTCCGGGCTGCCGGAGCGGATGATGATCGAGTTGGAGCGCGGGTCGCCGACCACGTTGATTTTCTGGGTCTGGTCGGCGCCCTGGGTGTCCAGCAGCTCGGAGACCATGGCGGCGATGTCCACGGCGATGCCGTTCTGCACCATCACCACATCGGTGTCGATGGCGCTGGGGGTGTCGATACCGTTGATGATCTGCGCCACCCGCGCCAGGTTTTCCGCGTAGTCGGTGATGACGATGCTGTTGTTGCCGGGGTAGGCATTGATCGGGTTGTTCGGCGACACGATGGGGCGCAGCACCGGGATCAGGTTGACGGCGTTTTCGTATTGCAGACGGAAGGTGCGGGTCTGCATGCCACTGCTGCCGGCGCTGTAGATCGGCCCGCCGAGCAGCTTGGCATCGGCCTCGGGCACCACCTGGGCGACGCCGCCCACATCGACCACGCTGAAGCCCTGCATGCGCAACGCCGCCAGCAGCATGTCGTAGGCCTGATGCGCCGGCACCTGGCCTTCGCTGACCAGGGTGAGGTTGCCCTTCACACGCGGGTCGACCAGGAATTGTTGGCCGGTGGCGCGGGAGAGTGCGCGCACCACGGCCTGGATGTCGGCGTCGACAAAGTTGAGCTGCACCGGTTGGTCACCCAGCGGGTTGCGGGCGTTGACGGTTGCCGGGGCATGGCCGCGAGCACTGTTGGTGACGCGGTGCTGTACCGGCGCTTTGGGGGCGGGTTGGCTCTGGCGGTCGAGAACGGTCTCGCCACTGCGACGGGTGTCCGCCAGGGGCTGGCCGAGTTCGCTGTCCACCAGCAGCGGCTTGGACGCGTCCTGGTTGCTGCACGCACTCAGGGCCAGCACCAGCAACGGCGCGACCATACGGAAAGGGGGGACTGACCACTTCATGAAGCTTCCTTAGCGCCAAGCGCCTGATCCATGCGAACGGTCCCGGACACAGTGCCGGCCGAGTTGTCGACGGTATCGAGCACGCGCTGCAAATGCGCCTCGGACACCTCCAGGGAAAACGAACGGGCATTGCCCAGCAGCCAGCCCACCACCGCATCGGCCGGGGCGTTGTCCAAGGTCAGGCGCCACCCAGTGGGTTCGAGCGCCTGCAACTGGTAATGCCCCTGCAGACCGGCACTGTCCAGGGCCTGGCGCAGCGCGGCTTCGTCGCCCGGACTGGGCGCGGCGACGTCCTGCAACAACACTTGCAAGGCGGCGGCCTGAGCGCGCAGCTTGGGGGTTTCGGTCTGCCAGTAATCGATCTTCTTCAACGCGGGTTGCACCAGCACCAGCCAGGTCAACAGGCTGGCCAGGACCAGGCCGGCGCCGCCGAGCATGCGCTTTTCGTGCAGGGCCAGGCCGCTCCAGAACACCCGGGCCTGGCTGCGCAGTCGCTGGACTTTATTCATCGCCAGCTCCGGCTTTTTCTGCGGCTTGCGCGGGAGCAATGGTCCAGGCCTGGCCATCGCGGCTGGCGGTGAAACCGGCCTGGGCCAACGCCGCCTGCCATTCACCTTCGGCGGTCGGGTGACGGCTGTCGGCGAGCAGCTCGACACGCAAGCGTCCCTGTTCAAACGTCAGGTTGTCGACACTGCCGACCATGAACGGCAGGTTGCTGCCCACCAGTTGCAGCAGGCCGGGGAAGCGTTGGCCCGGGTCGGCGGCCGCGCCGGTCTGGCGTGCGGCCAATTGCTGGCGGGCCTGTTGCAAGGGGTTGAGCACCACCGGCAACGCCGGAAACGCCTGGCGCACCTGCTGGCTCATCAGTGCCTTGAGTCGCTGGCCTTGCTCCACCTGGCGCGCGGCATACAGGTTGAGGCCCAGGGTCCAGATGGCGATGGCCAGCGCCACGCAGGCCAGTGCCCTGCCCCATCCGCCGGTCGAGGGCTGTGTGAGGCGACCCTGCAACCCCCATGTGGGCAGCGGCCCACTCCAACGCTGCGCCGCTGCCACCAATGGCAGGTCCAGCGCCTGCAAACCCAGCGGGTGCACCGTGCCTTGTTGCAGGCTGTCACGGGTCAGCAGGTAGCCGTCATCCAACGCAGCGGCGCCCACCGGCAACGCATAGGGTGCCGGGTACAGGCCGCGCAGCTTGAGCGGCAACTGCGCCAACCGCTCCAGCCCGGCCTTGGGCACCCAGGCCACCTGCACGCGGCCATCGCTTTCACGCGGGCCGTGGGCCACCTGCATCTGTTCAACCGGGCCGAGGATCAACGCTTGTGCGGCACAGGCCACGGCGGCGGCGGTCTTCGCCGCCGGCAATGGCGGCAGTTCCAGGCTGGTCAGCAGGCTGTCCCGCGGATGCAGGAAACAGTCCGCTGCCTGGCGTGACTGGCCCAACTGCGCCAGGCTGGCGTCGCCCTCTTCAATGACCACGCCACGCTCCACCCAGGCAAACCGGACCTGGCTCTGCGCGCTCAATTGATCCAGTGGCGGCAAGCCAATGCGCAAGCGTTTCATACGCCCACCCGCGCCCAGATCACCCGGGGCTGCCGGTCTTCGGGGCGGTGCAACAAGGCGTCGAGGCTGACCCGCCGCTGCTCGCGCCGCGCCTGGCCCCGCACGCGGAACCACTCGCTGGTGATGCCCACCTGCACCGAATCCACCGCCACTTGCGGCAAGTGCAGGCGGTTGACGAAATCACCCCGGTTGATAAACCACTGCCCGCTGTCACGCTCGGCCACCAATCCATGGGCCTGGGACAGGCTGAGCTGAGGCACCACCGCACTGAGTACTTCGGCGCTGGCGGTGTTGCCGTTGACCCAGGTCGGGCCGGGCAACACGCTGATATAGGCCTGCATGCGCTGCAACACCAAAGGGTCGAGGCCTTCGATCCCGCTCAGCTCATCCAGGCTGCGCAGCATCGGGGATCTGGCGGGCGGCTCATAAGAGGCAATCACCCGCCGACTGATGCGTTGACTTACCGCCGGGTCGACGCCGATCAGGCGGCACAACCGTTCAAAACTCTGCAATTGCTCGGTGTCCACCTGCTGGCGGTTGACCAGGTTGCGCAGGTTGAACTTGCCCTGTTCGTCCTCGATCCGCCCCTCGAAGGCCCCCCCTTGGGCACGCGCCCAGGGTTGGTCGAGACGGGTCAGCACGTCCTTCTGGCGGGCGTCCCAGAGCATCTGCCGGCTGCGCTCCAGGCCGCCCTGCAACAACCATTGGCCCTGGATGCGCAACTGCTCGGCTTCGAGGCTGCGGGTAAATACGGTCTGGCGCGTGAGCATGGCGCCGGCCAATACCGCCACCACCGCTGCGATCAGCAAGGCGCTGATAATCGCCATGCCGCGCTGCTTCGCCACTGGGGGCGAATACCGTTTCATGGCGGGCCTTAGAGTTGCCAGGAGCCGATATCGGCATTCACGCCATCGCCATCCGGTTGGCCGTCGGCGCCGAGGGAGAACACATCCACCTCACCATTGGCGCCCGGGTTGAGGTAGTGATACGGGTGGCCCCAGGGGTCGTTGGGCAGGCGATCCAGGTAGGCGCGCCAGTTGCTGTTCTTGGCGTCGGCCGGGCGTTCCACCAACACCTTGAGGCCCTGGTTCATGCTCGGGTAAGTGCCGTGGTCGAGGCGATAGAGTTTCAGCGCCTGCATCAACCCGCCGATGTCCTGCCTGGCCGCCGTGGCCCGCGCCTGGTCAGGCCGGTCAAGCACCTTGGGCACCACCATTGCGGCGAGGATCCCGAGGATGACCACCACCACCATGATCTCGATCAAGGTGAAGCCACGCTGCCTGTGAGGGCCTGGCAATGGGGACGTTAGGCGCGCGATATCCATCTCGACATTCCTTGGCTTGAGTGCAATTCGTGGCGCAGTGTTGCAAGAACACATGTCAGTCGTATTGAAATTCCTCGGGAGTTTCAGTCGCCAATCGGTCAACTGCCGGCGCTAGTCTGCGGGCCTGTTTCCCGGCTTTGAGAGCGCCATGTACGGCCGTCGCAAGGAGCAAGGTTTCACCCTGATCGAAGTGCTGGTGGCGCTGGCGATCATCGCCGTGGCCATGGCCGCCGCCGTGCGCGTGGCCGGGTTGATGACCCAGAGCAACGGCCTGCTGCGGGACAAATCCATCGCGTTGCTGGCGGCGCAGAGTCGCCTCGCCGAACTGCGCCTGGAAGGCCACCTGCGCAGCGGCAAGCAGACCTTCACCTGCGATCAAGGCCGCCTGAAACTGCGCTGCGAACAAACCATCAACGCCGACGGCCGTCTGTTCCAGGTCAACCTGCAAGTGCTCGACGCCAGCCGCGAAGCGCCGCCCCTGGCGCGGCTGGACACCCAGGTCATGGCCGAGTGAGCAGCGGCAACGCAGGCCCCGCCGGCAACTTGTCGAGGTTGACACGCTGCTTCTCGCCGCCGCGCTCGATCTCCACCCCGTCGCCTTCAATGGCCGTCAGCCGCACACCGGGGCTGAGGCGTTCACCCACTAGAAAGCTGCGCGGCGGGCCATCGTTGAGACTCAGGATCGCCACCGCACCACGGGCACCTGCCAACACGCCAGTGACTTTGACTTGCAGCGCTGTCGGCGCATTGGAAAACCATTGCAGCGCCGGGTTATCGCTGCGTGCCGCGAGTGCCTGGGGCGTGGCTTGCGGCGTGTGGGATTCTGCCGTGGTCAGCAGCAGCGGCGTCCATACCGCCACGCCCGCCAGCGCGGCCAGCACACCCAGGGCCTGCACCCCGTGGGCCAGGGTGAAACGAGGGGCAAATGTCATGGGGAGGACCTCCTGTTTGTCCGTCGCACCAGCCTACAGGTCAATTCGCACGCTTTTATTTCACACACTCCCCAGTTCTCCAGGTAGCCCGCGATGAAACAGCAAGGCTTCACCCTGATCGAGCTGATGGTGGTGCTGGTGATCATCGGCATCGCCAGCGCCGCCATCAGCCTCACCATCAAGCCCGATCCGCTGCACCTGTTGCGCAAAGACGCCGAACGCCTGAGCCAACTGCTGCAAGTCGCCCAGGCCGAAGCCCACGCCGACGGCCGCCCCATCACCTGGCGCGCGGATGCCAAGGGGTTTCGCTTCAACCGCCAGTGGGACGACGGCCAGGGCCTCGATACCTTTGAAAACGACGACCCGTTGCGCCCACGCCTGTGGGAAAGCACGCCGATGCAGATCAGTCTCGAGCCCCGGCAAACCCTGGTGCTCAACGCTGAATGGATCAACCCACCGCTGCGCATGGTGCTGTCCGACGGCCAACACAGCCTCAGCCTGCAACGCGACGCCGCCGGGTTGATGCGCGTGGTCAGCCAACCATGAAGCCGGCACAGCAAGGCTTCACCCTGATCGAAGTGATGGTGGCGATCATGCTCATGGCGGTGGTCAGCCTGATCGCCTGGCGCGGGCTGGACAGCGTCACCCGCGCCGATCAGCATTTGCAGGCAAGCACCGAACAGACCGAAGTGTTGCTGCGCGCGCTGAACCAGATGCAACGGGATATCAGCCTGCGTGCCAGCGTCGAACTGACGCCCCCTGAAGCCACACAAACGGAGGGATTGGCCGCCGTGACCGTGCGCAGCTCCGACAGCAAGGGCTTTCGCCTCGACGTGATCCGCAGCGCCCCAATGGCAGGCGACGGCCTGCAACGGGTACGTTGGTGGCTCAAGGGCGACGCACTCTACCGCGCCGCCGCCCCCGCACGGGACCGCTACCCCCTGCCGGCGGCAAAGGACGGCGTGGTGGTACTGACCGGCGTCAGTGACCTGCAGGTACGCGTATGGGAAGCGGACAAAGGCTGGCGGCAACTGAGCGGCAATCGCCGCGAAGACCCGTTGGGACTGGAGATCAGCCTGGTGCGGCAGACACCGCAGGGGGTGGAAAAATACCGGCAGGTGGTGGGACCCTTGAAATAGAGGCGGCCCTTTGACCGCCCCACCACTGTCATCATCCGCGCTCGCCGGTCTCAAGCCACACTTTGCTGACGCTCAAGGTTGTCGCCAGCTTTTCCACGCGATCCACTGGCAGCCCCCGTGAAAACCAATTGTTGAGGCACTGCGGGCTGACGTGCATCCATTCGGCAAAGGCCGTGGGCGGAATGCCGTAGGTGTTGAGCACCATGCGCAGGCGCTGGCCGGAATGAAGGGTCGGGGGTTGTGGTGGGGTGTGGCGCCGGGGGGATTTTTTTCGGGTATGCATGAGGTGGGCGGCTCCCTGCCGTGGTGGATTGCTCCGTGAACTATAAAACAGCGCAGGCATGAAACAGCAGGTGTCCGGGAGGGCTGGAAAAGCATAAAACGAAATGACCTACATATTGCAGGGAGCAATTCCTACGGCTCGATAGGAAGCTGAACGCCGGTCACGGCTGATCGACGTTCGGGTTGAACTGACTTGACCACGTATTACAACAAACGGCGTTGCACCGCTTCTTCCAGGGTACTGCGGGTCAAGGCATGCACCACGTCCTGCGTGTTTTTCTGGAAAGGAATGGCGACGATCGATCGCGGGTAACACACCTTGCTTAGGTTTTTGCTGTCATTGCCTCAAGGCTGAGTATGACTAGCGTTATGCTCGTCGAGATCAAATCTTTTCTGCATAAAAAACCGATTGTATCCAGCGACCGGGTAATCTTTGAGTTCTCCAAATATGCTGAAGCCGAGCCGGCGGTAAAAGTCCGGAGCCTGAAAAGAGAATGTGTCCAGCCAGATACCTTGGCAGCCTTTCTCACGCGCCAGCGCTTCCACCTTGTCCATCAACTTTGCGCCCAACCCTTGCCCTCGGGCTACTTCAGGGACTACCAGCAGCTCAACAAATAACCACTGCCCAGAAATTTTTGCGTATAGCCCACCTTGCGTAGCCCCTGCGTCATCCTTGATCAAGATCGCAAGTTTTTCAGTTCCGATGAGCCCCGTTTGTGCTTGGTTGAATTCGCGCAGCGGTGCCAAAATCGCTTGGTAATCGACCTCTTGAGGCGTCTCATTTATCTCAATCCGTAAGTCCACAGCTTTCTCCTTGAGTGGTTTTTGATTAAACAGGCGCCCAACGATGTGGTAACAAGTTGGTGGCGTCCCCTGTCCGCTGCGTGGGCAGACGAGTCAAAACGTCCTTCATTTAAGCATACGGCTCATGTCCGTTCATGCGCGCAGACTGGATCAAAGTCATAATCGCTGCCGCCCGCTTTCCGCTGCGTAGCGATCCGGCAAACAACCTATTTTACCTTCTTATACCTTTTGCCCCAACTAAAGCTTAAAGAGAATAGAAAAATCCGGACCGAGCTCATTTCTCAAGCATTCAGCTAATCGCTCTCCTTCTCGCTTGAATTCGCGCTCTAACTCCTCACTCTTGAACCCAGAGTTTGGCGGGTAATCAGCATTCAGGGTTTCATCGTATATAGCGGCCCACTTTGATAGACGCAGCTGAAGCTCTTCAGAAATAGGAAGCCCGCAAGGAGCTATGTCCCCATACTCATCGGGGGGACATATTCCAAAGCGGATGACACTGATAATCCGCCATCAACTTTAGATTTTTCATTTAACGCTGCCCCTTGGATTTGCACCGACGACAAAACCGTTGTCGCCAACAGTCACAGCAATTCGCTGCGGCTGCCCATTAATACTTAACTCATAAATTGGGCACCCAGCTCCAGAGCCTTGATAACCAACGAGCTGGATCCCTCAAGGTCTGACCCCGTTTTCCACCCCCCCTTTTCCGCCCAACAAAACAAACGTCAACCCTTCGCTGGCAATTATTTCATCTGGCACCCTATCACAAAAAAAGAGCTCATCCCCTAAATTCAAAATTGATAGAAACGAGTCATATTCAAACAACAATAATACGCCTATCACTTTACGCTCTACCGAGGACTTTATAGCCGAGACCGAAAGCAATCTAAGCCCGACAACATCAAAAAAATAACTTCCACTAGAAACACAAAAATCAATCAATTTTCCGTACTCACCCAAATCGCATTCAGCAATAGGCGTTTCAGAAAAACATAGCGACACACCATCACTTCCGCAATATAACCTCCCACTCTCCAAATCTTCAAATCGAAAAGAAACCTCTTGAGGAATCGAGCCTCTATAAGACTCGAACACATGAAGCAATGCATTTACTGAAAGCAGCTTACTTCCTAACGCCCTCACTAACCAAGTATTCATAAGATATGAAAGACTCATTACCTACTCCCCCCTTCAAAGCACTTTTCACAGATGAATTCTGAGTCACCCCATCTTTCAAGATAGTCACAAACGTTCCATCTGGCTTGGTAACAACATGGACTCCTCAGGATCAGACCCCATTTATCCCCATAACTCGTATCGACTCAAACCGCCAAATTGCCCAAGCGTATTTACCTTCATTATGGAATCCCATCCGAATTGGTAGGCCGGGGAGTCAGTTTAGTAGAAGATAACCGAACGCTTACTGTTCCGTCCGGCAGCGTATTTCTACCATATTCAATTAATTGGATTCCGCCCCCTTACCTTTTTTCTTATTCGACAAAGTAAACATCAAAAGAAACTTCCAAATCCAAGTCTGCTAAAGCTTTCATCTGCTCAGGCCAAAGTACTGGACCGCTGTGCCCCAGCAGAGAAAACCACACACACTTCAGGGTGATTTTCACCCCATCAATCTGCTGCACGAAACCCAAAGACTCACGATGCGGTTGGATCTCACGGACTAACCAATCAATGTGGTCGCGAAGATCTTTAGACTGCACATTTCCCGCGCTAGATAAAAACCAGCTAGAGTTCTTCACCTCTCGCGTGACTCCACGACTATTTTTTACTTTTTCGCCTACAACAGTAATTTGTGTTGGTTGAACATGCATGATATTGGAAATTTCGCTTGGATGAATATCGCCAGGATAAATCATTAGCCTAACGAAGCACTCGGCGCACGCTTCATAGCCCGTTGATACCGGCGTAATTCTAGATTTTCTACTCACGGCAAACAACCTCTAATACCCTCTAATATCTTTAACATAGTTTTGCCGGACAAGCGGGAGATACCCGAAGTCTCCGTCAGCTTTAGATATAGCGCTATCCCAGACAGGCGCTACTTTTGCACCAACTTAACTTGCAATAAATGACTATTCCGGCATATATGAAATCGGGGAAACATCAAAGCCGTTCCAAAACACTAATAATCGCCCACAACAAGAACACTTAAGTGCACTATTCATTTCTCGATAAATAGACTCCGCATCAACGGAGCCTTGGAATTTTTCAAATCCATCATCTGAAATCATCAACCATTCAATTGAATTAGGTATCCCACCAAAATTTAACTTATTACCACACTTGCAGAGAACTGATGGCATTTTATTTTCCTATAATAACGACATCATTAATATTTTTTGCACCTGAACCGTTAACTCTACGCAGTACATCTCCTAATTGCTCTCTGGTAACGGAGCTTTTCGATAAATCTAGAACAACCCCCTCAGTCTGTGTATTTTTCTTCGCTATCGCAGAAATTATTCGGTCCGCGTTACCTGTTGTAGGCGTATATACATCATAGCGAACACCATCAACTAGAAGATCTGAAGTATTTCCTCCTGCTCGTGTACCAACAGGGCTGCGCAACTCAACTTTTTTACCTTGGGCCGCCATATAATATGCAGAATTTATCTCTGACTGAGTAAATTTTCCATTTGGATCTATTCGAAGTACACCTTTTGCACCATCGTAGCTCGCGTCGTTGGCAGCAGCTTTTCCGTTACCTACAACACTTGTTTCTCCAGAAACCAAGCCAGATGCAGTGTCTTTTGCCCCACCCGCCACAGCCCGCCTATAAGCCACCACCCCCGCCGCAGTCCCCACCCCAACCGCCAGCGCGATCTTCAGGTTGTCCGCAATGTCCTGCGCCTGGGCGTCGCTCAGTGCCCACTTCGACTTGAGCGACTCGACCATCGCGCCCACCGAGTGCTCGGTCGTGGCGGTCGCCAGCATTTCCTGAAATTCGTAATTGCCGTTGATCAGGCTCTGTACCGCCTCCCGTGCATCGGGCGAGGCGTAGTCGGCGATGTCGCGGATGGCATTCAGGTCCGCCAGGGTGTTGGCGACTTCTTTGGAGCTTGCCGCGCAGGAACTGGGGTCGGCCTGGCAGCTGACGATGGCGTCAATGTCCTGCTGGAGGCTCAGTTCCT
>NZ_FOIH01000011.1:0-278035 GCF_900111535.1 Pseudomonas sp. NFR09 | reverse complement strand
CCGCAGGAACTCACCGCCCAAGACGGCGAAATCGTCTGGTCGGCGCACTACCGCGCCTACGGCGAAATAACCCGCCTCGATATAGGAAAAGTCGACAACCCGCTGCGCTTCCAGGGTCAATACTTCGATCAAGAAAGCGGGCTGCACTACAACCGCCATCGCTACTACAATCCGGATGTTGGTCGCTACCTCACGCCGGACCCGGTGAAGTTGGCGGGTGGGCTTAACACGTACCAGTACGTGCCTAACCCGACCGAATGGGTAGATCCGCTAGGCTTAAGCACATGCCCTGGCGGTAATGGATGTAAACCAACACACAACGCTGACGAGCCGGAAAAACATGCCAAGGTAGACGAAGGCGATGCAGAACTCCCTAAGGGTGCTGATAGCAAACTATCTAGACGTGGTGCATTTAAAAGAGCAAAAGCAATAGGTGGAGTTCCAAAAAATCAACACCCAACTCAAATACATAGAGAGAAGATCAAAGATCAAGACCAACATACGATGGGCAGGGTGTATATATTTGAACTAAAGGAGCTCCAAATAGAGATCCAAGAACACTCACTTGGCCACAAAAAAGGAAACCTGGGTCCACACTTCAATACGAAGGTTACCATTGACGGAAAGTCAGCCCCATTAAAAAACCACACAGACAATCACTCATACTTCAGGAAATAAAAAATGGAAGCAGTATTTATCAGAGAGCTAGGCATACATCCCTGGGACCAGTTACACCCTAGCAACGATGAAAACTATATTACGGTCACACTGCTTCACCAAGATTACGCAGGCGCTTGGAAAGCCTGGTGTGAGTTCAGCTCTTTACTTACGCAAAAATGGCCAAAAATTGTACAATGGCACACCAACCTATTACCGTACCACAGTAAGACTCAAGAATACCTGTCACTAAAAAACTTCGCCAAAACCTCCCAACCAGGAGATATTTTCAGAAAAAATGAATCAACCGGAATTTACTCTAGAGTAATTCATTTAGATTGTGATCCATTTCACATAGATCCTAATCGTATGGCCTGCTATCGAACATCTGTAACACTGATGCAAAAAAGCAATAGCAGCCTTGAAAATCTGTGGCAAAACTTAAGTCAGCTCACAGACATTTCTAAAACGGAAGACTTTAAATTAATACTTGCTGATGAGCATTCTATTTCTTTCAGATTCTATGATGCAGAAACACATGGTGTGGCTCAACTCATTTGCCACTCAGAACATCTACCTCTTCTGAACGAAACAATAAAAAAGATTAACTTGGAAGAAATTCAGCAGGAAGGTGTCTACGCGTATATCCACAGTTAGCTTAAATTGGCAACGACATTCATTTATTTGTTTTACGTGCGCGCCCAATCAAAAGCTTCATCTTGGATTACTAATGGATCTCTTTTTTTCCCGCAAAGCTATAGACTCCATAGCCAGCCCCAATTCGCCGCCCCGCCCGCCCCCGCCTAAACTCTGTTCAAGTTGTTTCAACGGACAGAGGATTCATCATCATGGGCAAACGTCACCCCAATCTCCCCGCCTGGCAATGGCGTCACTACCCGCAGAACCATCAGCACCCGACCAACCTGGCGTTGCACCTGATTGCCGTGCCGCTGTTCATCATCGGGTTTCTGTTGATTGTATCCGGGGTGTTCAGCCTGAGCCTGGCCAGTTTTGCCGTCGGTGTGGTCGGTATCCTGGCTGGCCTGGCGTTGCAGCGTCATGGTCATAGCCTGGAAGCCCAGGCCAGTGAACCGTTCAGTGATCGTAAAGATGCTGTCCAACGCCTGGTGGTCGAGCAGTTCGTGACCTTTCCGCGCTTTGTGTTGAGCGGTGGCTGGTGGCGCGCCTGGCGGCAGCGCCACAGGCATTGAGATCAGGCGAAGACCACCACGGTCTGACGGCTGATGGCGATGAGTTTGCCGGTCGGGCTCCACAGGGCGGCGGCGGCATGGCCGTAGCCGTCGCGGGCGTGCTCGATATTGACGCAATACTGGCACCAGTCGAGGGTCGTGAGGTCTTGCAACGGCTGGATGAATTCGATGGTCCAGGTCAGGGTGCTGCCCGGTGCCGGCTTTTTCAGGTGCGGCAGCAACGCAGGGGGCCAGGCGTCGACCAGGGCAAGGATATGCGCCTCCGTCAGCGGCTCTTCCTTCACATCGCCGCGCAACCGTACCCAACCGCCCATGTCGCGGGATTTATTACCGGTAAAGGGTAAGCCGCCGACGCTCCAGCGCATCGCCAGATGGCGCATGAATTCCGGGGTGACGCCCTTGATATAAGGCAGTTCCTGGCACTCATCCCAGTGCTTGAACACCGGCGGCGCTTCGCTTTCGACCGCAATTTCCGACTCACGGGCCCCACCGAAACTGGCCTGTACCAGTGTCGCCACTTCACCGTTCTGCACCACACGGCCAAGCAATTGGCTGACGGCTTTGCCTTCGCGCAGCACTTCGACTTGATAACTGGCGGGGACGTCCGGCGCTACCGGGCCGACAAAGGTGATTGCCAGCGACCGTAAAGGACGATCCGCGGGCACTTGGGCACGCAGGGCTTCGTATTGCAATGCGGCGACCAGGCCACCAAAGGTCGCACGGCCCTGGGCCCATTCGGCGGGGATGGTGACATCCAGCGGGTTGCTGCGGGCGGCGTCGAGCAAATCACTAAAGCGCATGGCGGTCTCACATCAAAGGGAACAGATGAGGGATCTTAACCATCAGGCCAGTCAGGTACAGCGCCTATTCCGGCCAAAAGCCGGACCGGCTTAGAAACAATCAGCGCTGAGTTTATCCAGCACTCGATCCGCCTGCCCTTCCGCCTTGGCCATGGTGCGATGCCATACGGCAACACAAGGTTGCAGATCAGCCTGGTGTTCAGCCTGGGCCAACCACTGCCAGCAGTCATGCCAATCCCCCAGGGCGCCCTGGGCTTTTTTCAGGTGCGACATGGCGTTGGCGGGCAATTTATCCAACTCGGGATAGGCCTCGGCGGCGTAGCGCACGCGCTTGATCAGCAAGCGGAGGCGATGGCGATCATGGCCCGGATCCTTCAAGGCCTTATCGAGTGCCTGCCATTGCTTGGCCAGACGCTTTTCGATGCGTGGGCGCAGGCCTTTGAGCAACTTCTGGTGCTCAGAAGCACGGATGAAACGCGGGAAGGCGTCGAGGATCAGCAGCAAGTGCGCAAGTTCCGGGCTTTGCGCCACCTGACGATAGGCCTCGGGTTGCAGGCGCAGTCGTCGGTTTGCAGCCTCATGATGGCCATGCAGGTGCAAATACGCCGCCAGCACCTCGCGGTCGCGTAGCGGCGTAGTCAATTGGCCGACGGTGCTGGCCGCCAATTCAAGCTGCTCCACCCCTGGCAAGCCGCGCAAGGGGCGCAACAGGCTGCGCAGACGGCGCACAGTGGTGCGCAGGTCATGCAGGGCTTCATCGTCGGTGACGGCGGCAAGGCGAGCCTGGCAGCTCAGTAACCCTACTTCCAGGCCAATGACCTGAGCGACTAACTGATCGACCAAAACTGACATCCTGCCCCCACTACCTGATGAGAAATCCTACTCGCTGCTACAGGTCAACGCCCGGCGCGAGACTCACGAATATAGAACCGCGCTTTCTCGGCCTTGTTGGAGCAGCCTTCAAACGCTTCAAATTGCTGCTGGGTCTTGGCGCCTGTCAACAGAGACAGTGCCTTAGAGTAGCTCACGGTGCCGGCAAAGCCTTCGGCCTTGGCCAGGTCAAGTTCTTTCCAAGCGGCGTCCAACTGGCTGCCGCAACTGTCGCGGTAGGCGGTTTTCCCGGCGCAACCAGCCAGGGCCAACACGATCACAGGCACACACATCCAGGCTTTCATCAATGACACCTCAAAAAGAAAAAACAGTCGTACGTTGTAGACGTTGCCTACAGGGAAAAGTGCCTGTCCTTAGCCTGAAATCGATAGTACCTATTGGCCAGAGCATACCCGAGCAGCAGCGCTATCCTGGAAAAATATTGCAGGCTCCCACGAATATTGAAGCCGGCCTCTCATGGGTGCATTGTGGGCACCTGCCTTGGGGAGGACATGGACCATGAAGAAACGTGTTGCCTTGGTGCTGGGTTCCGGTGGAGCCCGGGGCTACGCCCATATCGGGGTGATCGAGGAAATCGAGCGGCGCGGCTACGACATCGCCTGTATCGCCGGCTGTTCAATGGGAGCGGTAGTCGGCGGCATTTACGCCGCTGGCAAGCTGGACGAGTATCGAAACTGGATTGAAAGCCTCGACTACCTCGACGTGTTGCGCCTGGTCGACGTGAGCTTCCGCCTGGGCGCCATTCGTGGCGAGAAAGTCTTCGGGCAGATCCGCAAGATCGTCGGCGAGATCAATATCGAAGAACTGCGCATCCCCTACACCGCAGTCGCCACCGACCTTACCAACCAGCAGGAAATCTGGTTTCAGGAAGGCTGCCTGCACCAGGCCATGCGCGCCTCGGCGGCGATTCCCAGCCTGTTCACCCCGGTGATGCAAGGCAACCGCATGCTCGTGGACGGCGGCCTGCTCAACCCGCTGCCCATCGTGCCGGTGGTGTCGAGCCACTGTGACTTGATCATCGCGGTCAACCTCAACGCCACCAATCAGAAGCACTACCAGTTGCCGGTGATCCAACGCCCGCCCGCGTTCAAGAGCCGCTTCAACAACCTGGCGAGATCACTCGGTTCGCACCTGCCCTTTCGCCGCAAGCAGGCCGAACAATTGATGAAACTCGAGCAGGAGGCGTTGGAAGCGCACGCGGCGGAGATCAACCCGTGGCTGGAATCTGCCGAACCGGAATCCCAACAACCCGCCGCGGCACCGGAAAAGCCCGGCGCACCGAAGTCGGCAACCGGGTCGTTCATCATTGATAACGTCGGCCCGGCTTCGCTGCTGGACCTGATCAACCAGAGCTTCGAGGTGATGCAGACGTCGCTGGCGCAGTACAAGATCGCCGGCTACCCGCCCGACGTGCTGATCAACGTGCCGAAGCGGGTGTGCCGTTTTTTCGAGTTCTACAAAGCGCCGGAATTAATCGCCCTGGGGCGGGAAATTGCCAGTGATACGTTGGATCGCTATGAAAGTGAGCAACGCTGAAACAGGCGCGTCACTAACGCCGTTGTGGCGAGCCCGCTCGCCACAGAGAAGCACCTGAGATCTATCCGCCCAACAACCGATACCCCACCCCCGCCTCGGTCACGATAAACCGTGGCTGGGTCGGGTCATCCGCCAGCTTCTGGCGCAGGTGTCCCACGACGATGCGCAGGTAGTGGCTGTCCTCGGTATGGGTCGGCCCCCAGATATCCTTGAGCAATTGCTGCTGGGTAATCACCCGCCCAGGGTGCCGTGCCAGTTGCGCCAGCACCGCGTACTCCTTGCGCGTCAGCGCCACTTCAGCGCCGTCCAGCAGCACCCGGCGATAGGCCAGGTCCACCGTCAGCGGGCCAAAACGCAAGGCTGCTTCCTGGGCTTCCCCCGCTGGCGCCTGGCGTAGCAATGCACGCACCCGGGCGAGAAACTCCTGGATGCCAAAGGGTTTGGTCACATAGTCATTCGCACCACCATCCAGGGCCTCGACCTTTTGCCCCTCGCTGGCCCGCACCGACAGCACCAGCACCGGCACCGTCGACCACTCGCGAAATTCACGCAGCACCTGCTGGCCGTCCATGTCGGGCAGGCCAAGATCGAGGACCAGGAGGTCCGGCTTGTTCAACGCGGCCTGGGCCAGGCCTTCGTTGCCGGTACCGGCTTCGATCACTTTGTAGCCCTGCGAGGCCAGGCTGATGCGCAGGAATTTGCGGATCTGCGGTTCGTCATCAATGACCAAAATCGTCGCGGTCTGGCTCATGGCTTCCAATCAAAATCCGTGAAGAAAACAGGGTAGCTCATGCCTCGCGCTCCAGGCCAGGCTGTGTCGGCAACGGCAGGAACAAGGTGATGCAGGTGCCACGCCCGTCAATGCCGTCGGCCACGCTGATATGCCCACCGTGGGCGCCGACCATGCCCTGGCAGATTGCAAGGCCCAGCCCCGTGCCCTGCCCGCCTCGATCACCGCGTGCTGCGGTGTAGAACATATCGAAGATCTTTGCGCGCTCATCATCGGGAATGCCGGGGCCTTCGTCGGCCACGGCGAAGAACAGCTGGTTATCGGCAACGCCGGCGCTCAGTTGCAAACGCCCTTGCGGCGGCGAAAAACGCGCGGCGTTTTCCAGCACATTCACCAACGCCTGCTCGATCAACGCAGCATGCACATACAACAATGGCAACTCGGGCGGTACGTCGGTACTCACCTGCAACGGCGCCAGCACTGCACGCAGACGGCCGAGGGCGCTGCCGACGATATCACCCGGCGACACCCAATCCCGCGCCAGCTTCAACGCACCGTGGCCGAGGCGGGTCATGTCCAGCAGGTTCTGAATGTAACGGTCAAGACGCTCAGCCTCATCGCGAGTGCCTTCAAGCAATTCGCGACGATCCTCCAGCGGGATCGCTTCACCAAGTGCCAGCAAGCTGTCGATGCTGCCACGCATGGAGGTCAGCGGTGTGCGCAAATCATGGGAGACCGACGCCAGCAAGGCGCTGCGCAGTTGCTCGGTTTCGCCGTGCAACCTTGCAGACTCCAACTCCTGGGCCAGTTGCGCCCGCGCCAGCGCCTGGGCCAATGGCTGGCTCAAGGCGGTGAGCAGGCGACGGCGTTGGCCGCTCAATTCCAGGCCCGGTTTGGGACTGACCCCCAGCAAACCCAGCGGGCCTTCTTCGCCCGACAACGGCCACCACCACCAACGCCCGAACGGCAGGGTCCCGGTGCCCATGCCCGCTGGTTGGTCATGTTGCCAAGCCCAATCGGCGGCGGCGCGCTCGGCTTCGGTAAGCGTCAGCGGGCCGCCGGTCTCGATTGTCCAACCGCCTTGGCCATCACGATTGACCAGGCACAGGTCCAGGTCGCTCCAGCCTTCCAGGTGATGTGCGGCAGCACTGATCACCGCCTGGCGATCGGTGGCGGCCGTGAGTTTGCGCGACAGGTCGAGCAGCTCGCTGGTTTCTTCCTGGGTGTCGCGCAACGCCTGCAACTGGCGGCGCTGGCGCGCAGCCAGGTTGCCGGTCAGCGCCGCCATCAACAGGAAGAACAACAGGGTCAGTACGTCTTCTTCACGCTGGATGGCGAAGGAAAAATTCGGCGGGATAAACAGGAAATCATAGGTCAGGAACGACAACGCCGCACACACCAGCGACGGCCCCAGGCTGCTACGCACTGCCACCAGCAATACCGCCGCCAGGAACACCAGAGAGATGTTCGGCAGCGGCAAGGCGCTGGACACCGCCCAGGCCACCGCCGCCGCGACCACCGTGGCCAAAACCGCCAGTGCGTAGTCGAACCACACTAGCCCGCGTACATCCGGCAAGCGCGGCGGCGCCGGGATATCGTCGCTGTCGAGGACGTTGATTTCCAAACCTCGCGCATTACGCAACAAACGCGCAGCCAGGCCGCCGCCGAACAAGCGACGGCGCCAACGCATCCGCGACTGCCCCACCAGCAGCAGACTGGCGCGGCGTTCGGCGGCGTGCTGGATCAGCGTCTTGGCCACCTCCCCTGCGCGCAGCAACACCACCTCGCCGCCCAGTCGCTCGGCCAACTGCTGGGCATTTTGCAGGCGCAGCCGCGACTGCTCGTCCCGCGCTCGGCCGTTATCGATATGCACCAGGCTCCACGGCAAATGGCGGCGCTGGGCAACCCGGCTGGCATGGCGCACCAGGCGCTCGGCCTGGGCATCGCCATCCACGCCCACCAACAAGCGCCCACGCACCGCCGGCGCGGCTTGGCCGAGCTGGCGATAGCCTTGGGCCAAATCGTCATCGACGTGGGCGGCGGCGGTTTGCATGGCCAACTCGCGCAAGGCCATCAGGTTGGTCTGGGTGAAGAACGCATCGATGGCCGCCCGCGCCTGCTCCGGCACATAGACCTTGCCATCGCGCAGGCGCTCCAGCAGCTCGCGGGACGGCAGGTCGATCAGCAGCAGTTCGTCGGCCTCTTGCAGCACCCAGTCCGGCAGGGTTTCACGCACTTGCACGCCGGTGATGCCGCGTACCTGGTCGTTGAGGCTTTCCAGGTGCTGGACGTTGACCGTGGTAAACACGTTGATGCCGGCAGCGAGCAGTTCCTGGATGTCTTGCCAGCGCTTTTCGTGACGGCTGCCGGGGGCGTTGCTGTGGGCCAATTCGTCGACCAGCACCAGCTTGGGCTTGGCGGCGAGCAGGCCGTCGAGGTCCATTTCTTCGAGCATCACGCCACGGTATTCGCTGCGCAGCAACGGTTGCTGCGGCAGGCCGCTGAGCAAGGCTTCGGTCTCGGCACGGCCGTGGGTTTCGACCACACCGGCGATCAGCTTCACCCCCTGTCGCAGTTGCGTGTGCGCGGCCTGGAGCATGGCGTAGGTCTTGCCCACACCCGGCGCGGCGCCAAGGAAGACTTTGAGCCGGCCACGGCCGTCCCGGGGTAGATCGGCTAACAGGGCATCGGCGCGGCCGGAGTCGCTCATGCTCGGGGTTCCTTCAGATGTTTATGGGTTGCGCCCCAGGCCGTCATCGCGGGCAAGCCCACTCCCACATTTGGAATGCATTCCCCTGTGGAAGCCGGCTTGCCTGCGATGGCGGCGCCACTGCCTACAACTTTTCCAGGGCCATATTCAGCGCCAGCACATTCACCACCGGCGGGCCTACCAGCGGGCTTTCGATGTGTTCATCGAGCAAACGCTGCAAAGTCGACACCGGCACATTCCGCGCCGCCGCCACCCTTGCCAGTTGATAGGCAATCGCCTGGGGTGGCAAGTGTGGATCAAGACCGCTGCCAGAGGTAGTCAGCGATGCCAGAGGCACCGGCCCTTGGCTCGGCACCAACTGTTTACTCGCGTCATCGAAGATACGCGTCGCCAGCGCCGGGTTGCTGGGGCCGAGGTTACTGGCGCTGCTGGAGACCGTCGCAAACGCGCCAGCCGATGGGCGCGGATGGAACCAGCTGGCACCGGTAAAGTCCTGGGCAATCAGGCTGGAGCCACGCACCTTGCCGCTGTCGTCGCGCACCAGGCTGCCATTGGCCTGGTTCGGGAAAGCCACTTGGGCGACACCAGTCACCACCAGTGGGTAAGCGACGCCGGTGATCAGGGTCATGAGCACCAGCAGGCTCAGGGCCGGGCGGATCATGTTGGACATTTCGGATTCCTCAAGTCGGTCATTGCAACCTGTGGGCACCCGTCGGGCGCCCACAGGAATCGGGTCAAACCAGGTGCAACGCAGTCAGCAGCATGTCGATCGCCTTGATGCCCACGAACGGCACCAGAATCCCGCCCAGCCCATAGATCAGCAGGTTGCGCCGCAGCAATGCCGCCGCGCTCGCTGCCTGTACGCGCACACCGCGCAGCGCCAGGGGGATCAGCACCACGATGATCAGCGCGTTGAACACGATGGCCGAAAGGATCGCGCTCTGCGGGCTCTGCAAGTGCATCACGTTGAGCACGCCCAGTTGCGGATAGATCGAAGCGAACAGCGCCGGCAGGATCGCGAAGTACTTGGCCACGTCGTTGGCGATGGAAAAGGTGGTCAATGCGCCACGGGTCACCAGCAATTCCTTGCCGATCTGCACCACGTCCAGCAGCTTGGTCGGGTCGCTGTCGAGGTCGACCATGTTGGCGGCCTCGCGCGCAGCCTGGGTGCCATCGTTCATCGCCATGCCGACGTCCGCCTGGGCCAGCGCCGGGGCGTCGTTGGCGCCGTCGCCGCACATCGCCACCAGGCGACCATCATTTTGCTCATGACGGATGCGGGCGAGTTTTTTCTCCGGGGTGGCTTCGGCCAGTACGTCGTCCACGCCCGCTTCAGCGGCAATCGCGGCGGCGGTCAGCGGGTTGTCGCCAGTGACCATCACGGTGCGAATGCCCAGTTTGCGCAGCTCGGCGAAACGCTCACGGATGCCCGGCTTGACCACGTCCTTCAGGTGGATCGCGCCGAGCAACTTGCCATCGGCACACACCAGCAACGGGGTGCCGCCGCTCTGGGCGATCTTGTCGATTTCCCGCGACAGCGCAGGCTGCAAGTCGCGACGTTGTTGACCGATGAAGGCCAGCAGCGAATCCACCGCGCCTTTGCGGAACACACGGCCCTGGTAGTCGACACCGGACAAGCGGGTTTCAGCACTGAACGGCACGGCCATCAGTTCGTCTGCGGTCGGCTCGGCTTGAGGGTGCAAGGCGCGCAGGTATTCAACGATGGATTTACCTTCCGCCGTGTCATCGGCCAGGGAGGCAAACAATGCGCCTTCGGCCACTTCCTTACCACTGACGCCAGGCGCCGCGACCACCGCCGCACAGCGACGGTTACCGAAGGTGATGGTGCCGGTCTTGTCCAGCAGCAACACATGCACGTCGCCCGCTGCTTCCACGGCACGCCCGGACTTGGCGATCACGTTGAGGCGCACCAGGCGGTCCATGCCGGCGATGCCGATCGCCGACAGCAAGCCGCCAATAGTTGTAGGAATCAGCGTCACCAGCAGTGCGACCAGGAACACCAACGGCAAGCTGCCGCTGGCGAAATGGGCGAACGGCTGCAGGGTTACCACCACCAACAGGAAGATCAGGGTCAGGCCGATCAGCAGAATATCCAACGCGACTTCGTTGGGGGTTTTCTGGCGCTTGGCGCCTTCCACCAGGGCGATCATGCGGTCCAGGGTCGACTCACCAGGGTTGGCGGTGATACGAATCAGCAGCCAGTCAGACACCAGGCGGGTGTTGCCGGTGACGGCTGAACGGTCACCACCGGACTCACGGATCACCGGTGCCGATTCACCGGTAATGGCCGCTTCGTTGACTGCCGCAATGCCTTCGATGACCTCGCCGTCACCGGGGATCATTTCCCCGGCGGCAACGCGCACCACATCGCCTTTGCGCAGGCTGGTGGCCGGCACGACCTTGAAGCTGCCATCGGCCTCCTTGCGGCGTGCGCTGAGGCCTTCGCTGCCGGCCTTGAGGCTGTCGGCGCGGGCCTTGCCACGCCCTTCGGCCAGGGCTTCGGCGAAGTTGGCGAACAGCACGGTGAACCACAGCCACACGGCGATTTGTACGGCGACAAACGTGGGCACGGTGGTGTCGGGCACGAAGCACAGCACAGTGGTGAGGATCGCGGTCAGTTCGACCACCAGCATCACCGGCGAACGTTGCAGTTGGCGCGGGTCCAGCTTGACGAACGCCTGGACCAGCGCCGGGCGCCACAGAGCCGAGACGGCGGTTTTGGCAGGCTCCTGGGTTTTGAACGGGGCCGCATTTTTTGCAGGCATATTCATGTTCATATCGCCTCTTAGAAGCCCATGCTCAAGTGTTCAGCAATGGGACCCAGCGCCAGCGTTGGCAGGAAAGTCAGGCCGCCCACCAGCAGAATGGTCACGGTCAACAGGGTCACGAACAGCGGGCCATGGGTCGGGAAGCTGTTCTGGCCGATCGGTGCGGTCTTCTTCATCGCCAGGCTGCCGGCCAGGGCCAGGACCGGGAGGATGTAGCCGAAGCGGCCGATCAACATGCCCAGGCCCAGCATCAGGTTATGGAACGGTGTGTTGGCGCTGAAGCCACCGAACGCCGAGCCGTTGTTGGCACTGGCCGAGGTGTAGGCGTAGAGCAACTGGCTGAAGCCGTGGGGGCCAGGGTTGCTGATGGCACTGGCCGGGCCAGGCAGGCTGGCGGCAATGGCGCCGAGCACGAGCACGCCCACCGGCATCACCAGCAGGGTCACCACCAGCAATTGCACTTCCTTGGCCTGCAGCTTCTTGCCCAGGTATTCCGGGGTGCGGCCGATCATCAGGCCAGCGAGAAACACCGCGATCAACACGTTGAGCAACATGCCGTACATGCCGGCGCCGACGCCGCCGAAGATCACTTCGCCGACCATCATGTTGACCAGTGCGACCATGCCGCTGAGTGGATTGAGGCTGTCCTGCATGCCATTGACCGAGCCATTGGATGCCGCTGTCGTCGTCACCGACCACAGCACCGTACCGGCGGTGCCGAAGCGTGCCTCCTTGCCTTCCAGTGGCGCAGTCTGCTCCACGGCCGGATTGTTCAGGGTCGGGTTGGGCTGGTATTCGGCCCACAGCGAGGTCGCGCCGCCGATGATGAACAACGCCAGCATGCAGCCGAGGATCGCGCGGCTCTGACGCAGGTCTTTCACGTAATGGCCGAAGGTGAACACCAGCGCCACGGGGATCAGGATGATTGACGCCACTTCGAACAAGTTTGCCCAAGCGGTAGGGTCTTCAAACGGATGCGCCGAGTTGACACCGAAGAAGCCACCGCCGTTGGTGCCCAACTGTTTGATCGCAATCTGACTGGCGGCCGGGCCCAGGGGGATCACTTGATCCACACCCTGCAGGGTCACGGCATCCACGTAATGGGCGAAGGTCTGCGGTACGCCCTGCCACACCAGGAACAACGCCAGCACCAGGCACAACGGCAGCAGGCCGTAGAGGGTGGCGCGGGTCATGTCGACCCAGAAGTTGCCCAGGGTCTTGGTGGATTTGCGACCGATCCCACGGCAAAGCGCGACCAGCACTGCCAGACCCGTCGCCGCGCTGACAAAGTTCTGCACGGTCAGGCCGGCCATCTGGCTGAGGTAGCTCAGGGACGCCTCGCCACTGTAGGACTGCCAGTTGGTGTTGGTCATGAAACTGACCGCGGTGTTGAAGGCCAGGGTCCATTCCTGCCCCGGCAATTTCTGCGGGTTCAGTGGGAGGTAGTCCTGGAACAACAGGATCGCGAACAGCAGCAAAAAGCCCGCGAGGTTGAAGGCAAGCAAGGCGAGCATGTACTTCTGCCAGCTTTGCTCCTGATGCTCGTCCACGCCCGACAGGCGATAACAGGCGCGCTCAACGGGACCGAACACCGGCGTAAGCCAGGTGCGCTGCCCTTCCATTACTTTGTAATAGAACCGCCCCAGGAACGGGGCCGGCACCAGCACCACGGCAAAGAAGGCAATGATCAGCCAATAGTCATAACTGTGCATGGCCAGCTCCTAGTTCCGATCCGCGCGTAACAGCGCAACCAGCAGATAAATGAACAGCGCCACGGCCAATAGCAGTGACACCCCGTCCAGAACGCTCATGGAAGTCTCTCCGTTTAGCGGCGAGTGCCGCGTGTGGGGCAATTGTCGGCAGGAGTGGCGTAAAGGAACGAGAGCGAGGGAGTGGGCGGGGCGTAAAGACGGCGTAAAGAGTGGGTTTATGCGGGGTTTACAGGGAGGGTTGTGCTGGATTGGAGGGCCTCATCGGGGGCCCCCTCCCACACCGGGCCTGCGTACACCGGTCAAAATGTGGGAGGGGGCTTGCCCCCGATAAGGCCCTGCCAGCCCCCCCCGCACTTATCTGGTGCGCAGTTGAAAAATTTTAAACGCCAAACCATCCCCCAGACGACAGTTGCGCCGCTTTACGACACGGTTGTAAGGCATGGCATGTCCGCTGCAACACCTTGAATCATTCCAAACCGTTCAGGGAGCGCGTCACGATGAACACACAACTCAAACCCACCCTAGGCACTCTGCACTTATGGGGCATCGCCGTCGGGCTGGTGATATCCGGGGAGTACTTCGGCTGGAGCTATGGCTGGGGCGTCGCCGGGACCCTGGGCTTCCTGGTGACCTCATTGATGGTCGCCGCGATGTACACCTGTTTCATCTTCAGCTTCACCGAACTGACCACCGCGATTCCCCATGCGGGTGGTCCGTTTGCCTACAGCCGTCGCGCCTTTGGTGAGAAAGGCGGCTTGATCGCGGGGCTCGCGACCTTGATCGAATTCGTTTTCGCACCGCCCGCCATCGCCTTGGCCATCGGCGCCTACCTGAATGTGCAGTTCCCGGCGCTGGACCCCAAACACGCCGCCGTCGGTGCCTACATCGTGTTCATGGGCCTGAACATCCTCGGCGTCAAGCTCGCCGCCACCTTCGAACTGGTGGTGTGCGTGCTCGCCGTCGCTGAGTTGCTGGTGTTCATGGGCGTAGTGGCGCCCGCCTTCAGCTTCAGTAACTTTGCCCTGAATGGCTGGGCCGGTTCCGACACGTTCGGCGCACCGGCGATTGCCGGCATGTTTGCCGCAATTCCCTTCGCCATCTGGTTCTTCCTTGCCATCGAAGGCGCCGCCATGGCCGCCGAAGAAGCCAAAGATCCGAAGCGCACCATTCCAAAGGCCTACATCAGCGGCATCCTGACCCTGGTGATCCTGGCCATGGGCGTGATGTTCTTTGCCGGCGGCGTGGGTGACTGGCGCACCCTGTCCAACATCAACGACCCACTGCCACAAGCCATGAAAACCGTGGTCGGCGACAGCTCCGGCTGGTTGCACATGCTGGTGTGGATTGGCTTGTTCGGCCTGGTGGCCAGTTTCCACGGCATCATCCTCGGCTACTCGCGCCAGTTCTTCGCCCTGGCCCGCGCCGGTTACCTGCCGTCTTTCCTCGCCAAACTGTCGCGTTTTCAGACACCCCATCGCGCAATCATCGCCGGCGGCGTGGTCGGCATCGCGGCGATCTACAGCGACGGCCTGATCAACCTCGGCGGTATGACACTGACCGCGGCGATGATCACCATGGCGGTATTCGGCGCCATCGTGATGTACATCATGAGCATGCTCAGCCTGTTCAAACTGCGCAGGACCGAACCGCTGCTGGAACGCACCTTCCGCGCGCCGGGTTACCCCATCGTGCCGAGCATTGCCCTGGTGCTGGCGGTGGTGTGCCTGGTGGCCATGGCTTGGTTCAACGCGCTGATCGGGCTGATCTTCCTGGGCTTTATGGTGGTGGGGTTCGCCTACTTCCAGATGACTGCGCAAGACCGTGCCGATGCACCGGCGGATGCGATGTTGACCGGGCTCTGATCTACTGCGAGGCAGAACGGGCCTACACTGAACTAGTAAGAAAGCCCGTCACTCAAAGCAGTCATTACCGTGGGAAAACTCTCCCGCGGCAATCTGCCTCAAGGAGAGCCTTATGCCGTGGTATGCGTGGTTGATTATGGTAGTTGCGATCGGGTCGATCGTCGGTGGACTGATGATGCTGCGTGACAGCGCCAACAAAGTGGAACTCACCGACGAACAACGCAAGCGCGTGGCCGAGCGCAACGCCCAGGCGGATGCCAAGGATGCGCAGGATCGCTGAGCCTTGGGCTACTCCCAATCCGCCTTGGCAATATGCAACCCGTGCTGCCCCTTGTAGGCAGCACGTTCCGGCTGGCTCCAGCCATTGAGCAGCGCATCCTCCAACGTGTAGATCTCAACCCCCAGCGGACGGCATACCGTCAGCGGGTCCTGCGCCTGCGGCCCCCACATCGGCAGCGACAAATCCCCTCCTGGGCACGTCGACAGCGCGCATAGCAAATCAATCTCGGCAAAGAACTCCAGGTAGTCGCCCTTCTGCGCGGGGCAGGCCTTCATGAAGTACATGTCGTCGTGATTTAGACCGGTGCACTGGAAAATATTCAGCACGTCATGCACGTCGAATTCCGTCAAACCGTGAGGCAAAACCGCGCGTGTCAGGTTGGAGTGGCAATGGTGATGGAAGTCTTCACCGGTGAGCATGCGGTTCACATAGGGATCGCAACGGGTACCGAGTAAATCGTGCAGCCGCCCGCCGTGCTCATCAATGCCGTAGCTGGCCAGGCTGTCATCGGTGATCGTCACCAAAGGCCGCAGGAATGGCAGGTTCGACCACAAGCGGTCATGGGTGCTGACATGGGCGCCCTGCAACTGCCGGGTGCGAGCCGCCCACAGGCGCTCACGGGGGTCATTGGCATTCCATACGTTGAAATCACCCACCTGCGGGCCGACCGGCGTGGTCACACGGAACACATGTCCGGCTGGCACCTTCCACGCCCTGCCCGTACGAATCGGCACCTCAAACTGCTCGATCAGCGTGCGCTGGTCTTTTCGATCACGGATGCGCTCGTAAAACGCTGTGTCGACCTGCAACGCCGAACCTTTACTGACCTGATAAGCGGCCGGATAGTCTTTGTACATGGTGCGGATCCTCGATCAGGGGTGGTTAAACAAGGCCAGGGACAAGCGTTCCGAATCATCCAGGTAGAGGCTCATCGCCTCCCCCGCCGCCGGTTTATCTTGCCGGACCAATAACGTGTAGATTTCACGATCACGCTCCAGCCACGGCGACTGGAAGCGCCGCTCATCGGGCGCGGCGCAGAACACCAGCCGCAGCTGGGCGATGACCTGGGCAAAAAACTCATCGAACAACGGGCTGCGCATCAACCCGACGATGTGCTGGTGAAACACCAGGCTATGGGTGGCGACCGCACGCCAGTCTTCGCGCTCGCGGGCGAGGGTGGTGGCATCGATGGCGTTCTGCATGCGCCTGGATTGATCTTCTGTCAGAGGGCCGCTCTGGGCGATGGCCTGCAACTCCAGGGTGCGGCGCACGACAAACAAATCCCGCACTTCCTCGCGCGCAACCCGCCGGACCATCACGCCTTTATTGCGCACATAACGGGTCAACCCTTCTTGCCCAAGGCGGTGCAACGCTTCACGGATCGTATTGCGCGATGCGTTGTAGGCTTTGACCAGTTCCCCTTCGACTAATGGCATGCCTGGCAGCAATCGCCCGCCGATGATGTCGGCGCGGAGCTCCAGGGCGATCTGGTCGGCGAGAGACAAACTGAGTGTCATGGTTACCTTCACGATTGTTGAACAATCCTTAGTGGGCAGGTAATCACTTTTCATGCCAACGTGTCAGCGTGTAAAAAGATTCAAGTCGGTTAAAATGCCAGCCTGTCACTGAGGCCCACCTATGCGTTACTCATCCGACCACAAAGCCAAGACCCACCAACGCATCATCAAGGAAGCCTCGGTACGCTTTCGTCGCGACGGGATCGGCGCGACCGGTCTGCAGCCGTTGATGAAAGCCCTGGACTTGACCCATGGCGGTTTCTACGCGCACTTCAAATCCAAGGACGAACTGGTGGAAAAGGCACTGCAGGCCGCGGCTGCCGAGCTGGATGCGCATTGCGAGATACTGTTCAGCCAGGAACGGCCGCTGGAAGCATTCATTGATAGTTACCTGTCTGAATGGCACCTGATCTCGCCGGCTGAAGGCTGCCCATTGCCGACCATGTCTTCCGAGTTGGGGCTGAGAGGCCAACACAGCGCGACTACAGATGCTGTGCTCGGCGCAAGGCTTCAGCAGATTGAGACAGCGCTGGGGGATGGACAACGTGATGCACAAAGCCTGGTGATGATGTCGACACTGGTGGGTGCCTTGGTGCTAGCCCGGAGTGTCGAGGACGAGGCACTAGCGATGCGCATCATGGACGTGGTGCGCGACAGCTTAAAAAACCAGGTTGCAGAGGATGAAAAAGCCGGTCAATGACCGGCCTCCCCTCATTGGATTAGTTGATGACAAGCCTATCGCGATTCTTTTCCAGCAGAGCCTTGCCGATCCCCTTAACTTCCAGCAACTCATCCACCGCAGTGAATGGACCATTGCTTTCACGATAGGCAACGATTGCTTTGGCTTTGGAGACGCCAATACCGAAGAGGTCGCGGCGCAGGGTTTCGGCGTCGGCAGCGTTGAGGTTGACCTTGGCGGCCTGATCTACCTTGTTCATCTGTGCAGAGATCGGCGTTTGCGCCTCGGGTCTACTGGCAGGTGCTGCTGCGCTGGCGACGGAGAGGCTTGTGAGAAAGGCAAATATAAGGGACGAGATGTAAGTGATTTGCATCGGTGACGCTCCATGACATAGTTGAGAGAGCAGCTTTTCCGAAGCTGCTTTTCTAGGGTAGGCGATGGAGGAAAGCTGTCAAAAATAACGCAGTTACAGAGTATGTGGAAGCTAAAAACAGATGACTAATGAGCAAGAAAAATGCATGCCCGTGCGCCAATGCTCATTGAGACCATGAGCACATCTACAACACTTGAAAAAATAACCTCCCAGTCCTCGCATCAGGTAAAATTGGTCAGAAGCGCGAAGTCAGGTGTAAAGTACTATGTTGACTTTGACTGCAGCGAAGCGGTGCGCCGCGAAAGCTCGCGAGACCACTATCAACAGCCTAATGCATAAGGTTTTGCTATGCGGTATGAAAATAGAGGGTCCCTTTTGCAAGGCCGTACATTTAATGACAATTCAGGTAAACATCTTAATTTGAACATACTCTCAGTCTTTTATTTTCCCGGAGGCTAATTAGGTCATGCGAATATCAGCTCTCCAAGCTTTTAGCCAAGCAGATCAATGATTATGACTGCGCACAATCTTAGATTAGAAATGGGATGAAACGCCGCGTAATGGAGGGACTATTACGAAGTAAATTTACATCGACCAAATATAGACTTACGTACGCCCTCTGTAAGATCTTCGAGTTTAAAAAACGGACCGTCTGAACTAGAAACCATCGAGTAAGCTCAGACAAATCCAGCCACTAAATCCAAAATACAATTATGGAAGAGAACATGACTAAAAAAGCACTTATTACTGGCATCACAGGACAAGATGGTGCTTACCTTGCTGAACTTTTGCTGAGCAAAGGTTATGAGGTACACGGGATAAAGCGACGCAGTTCGTTATTTAATACTGCCCGAATTGATCACCTGTTCCACGACGTACACGACAAAGGTCACCCTTTTTTCCTCCATCATGGAGACATGACTGACTCATCCAGCTTGACTCGTATCATTCAAAAAGTTCAACCAGATGAAATTTACAACCTTGCAGCACAAAGCCATGTTGCCGTTTCGTTTGAAGAACCAGAATACACCGCAAACTCTGACGCACTCGGCTCCCTGAGAATTCTGGAAGCCATTCGAATTCTTGGCCTCGAGAAAAAAACTCGCTTCTATCAAGCCTCCACCTCAGAACTTTATGGCCTGGTTCAAGAAACTCCCCAGAAAGAAACCACCCCGTTTTATCCGCGTAGCCCTTACGCGGTCGCCAAGCTCTATGCGTACTGGATTACCGTCAATTACCGTGAAGCCTATGGAATCTACGCTTGCAACGGTATTCTCTTTAACCACGAAAGCCCGATTCGCGGTGAGACTTTTGTTACTCGCAAAATCACCCGCGCACTCTCCCGCATCAAGCTTGGCCTGCAAGAGTGCCTCTATCTGGGCAATATGGACTCACTTCGAGACTGGGGACACGCCAAAGACTATGTCGAGATGCAGTGGCTGATGCTTCAACAGGAAAAACCTGAAGATTTCGTAATCGCAACCGGTGTGCAATACAGCGTACGAGACTTTGTAAACGCTGCAGCCAAAGAACTAGGTATCACCATCACTTGGAAAGGTGAAGGTGAGGATGAAAAAGGCTACAACGAAGTCGGTAAATGCATTGTAGAAGTGGATCCCCGCTACTTCCGCCCAACCGAAGTTGAAACTCTATTGGGGGATGCATCCAAAGCTAAAGAGAAACTTGGATGGACTCCGAAAATCACGTTTGAAGAGCTTGTCAAGGAAATGGTACGTGAGGATCTGAAAAGTGCTGAACGGGATGAGCTGATCAAAAAGCATGGATACACAACCTTCAGCTACAACGAATAACTCTATTTGGCAATCTACCAGATGAATAAGATGCGAATATTGTTGACGGGCGGCGGCGGGATGGTCGGGCGCAATCTCCTCGAGCACCCCTGCATTGAAGACTTTGAAGTTCTTGCTCCGCGTAGTAGCGAACTGGACTTACGTGATTTCAACGCAATTCAAAAGTATCTATCTGAGTCCAAGCCCGACTTGATCATTCATGCGGCCGGAAAAGTGGGTGGTATCCAAGTGAACATCAGAGAGCCTGTGGGGTTTCTGCTGGACAACCTTGATATGGGCAGAAACATTGTATGGGCTAGCCGTCAAGCAGGCGTAAAGCGCCTAATAAACCTAGGTAGTTCCTGCATGTACCCGCGCAATCATTCCGAGCCTCTCAGCGAAGAAATGATTTTAAAGGGCGAACTGGAACCGACTAATGAAGGCTATGCATTAGCAAAAGTTACTACAGCACGCCTTTGCGATTACATCACACGCGAAGACTCGAGCTTTCAATACAAGACTCTGATTCCTTGCAATATTTATGGTCGTTTTGACAAGTTCGACCCTGCGCACTCACACCTGCTACCCGCGATTATACATAAGATTCACACAGCGAAGATAAACAATGATTCAAATGTCGAAATATGGGGTGACGGGACTGCCCGACGTGAGTTCATGTATAGTGGAGACTTGAGCGACGCCATTATGCAGGCATTACGGAAATTCGATTCCCTGCCCCTGAACATGAACGTGGGTCTTGGGCAGGATCACTCAATCAATGAGTACTATCACGCTGTAGCTGCAGTAATGGGATACAGCGGTCAATTCGTACATGACACTACCAAGCCGGTAGGGATGGCGCGCAAACTCGTGAATATCGAGCGTCAGACACTGTGGGGTTGGAAGCCGCACCATACCCTGCAAGAGGGTATTGAAAAGACCTACAGCTATTATATGGAGCATCAACAATGAGTATTAATTTTCCGCTAGCCGCTTCTTCTTGGGAAAAAGAAGAACTCGACGCAATGCAACGCGTTATAGCCACCGGCATGTTTACAATGGGCGAAAATGTAAAAGCATTTGAACAAGACTTTGCGCAGTTTGTAGGCAGTAAACATTGTGTAATGGTTAATTCTGGCTCGTCCGCAAACCTCTTGATTATTGCCGCTCTTTTTTACACTAAAAACGCCGACTTAAAACTGCAACGCGGCGATGAAATCATTGTACCGGCCGTTTCGTGGAGTACCACTTACTACCCGCTTTACCAGTACGGCTTGAAGATTAAGTTCGTTGACATTGATCTCCAAACCTTAAACTACGACCTTGAACAGCTTAAACTCGCTGTCACCGATAAGACCCGCGCCATTATGGCCGTAAACCTTCTTGGCAATCCGAATGATTTCGCACGCATTCAAGAGATCATCGGTAAGCAGAAGATTGTCCTGATTGAAGATAACTGCGAGTCGATGGGAGCATCTTACAACGGAAAACAAGCTGGCACCTTCGGTATTATGGGTAGCTTCAGTTCCTTCTTCAGCCACCACATTTCGACGATGGAGGGAGGTCTGATCGTAACCGATGACGAAGAGCTGTATCAGATCCTGCTCTCCCTGCGAGCCCATGGCTGGACTCGAAACCTGCCTAAGCAAAACTTAGTATGCAGCGATAAGAGTGATGATTCGTTCGAAGAGTCATTTCGCTTCGTTTTACCCGGTTACAATGTTCGGCCGCTTGAACTCGAGGGCGCACTAGGTGTGGAGCAGGTAAAACGCCTGCCCACTCTAATTCAGGAGCGACGTAAGAATGGTGCTCTTCTACAAGCAGCAATGAAAGACCACCCGGAAATCATCATTCAACGAGAGATTGGCGAATCCAGTTGGTTTGGTTTCAGCTTGGTGATACGCCCGGGAAGCAAGTTGACACGCAAGTCACTTGTTGAAAAACTGAACGAACTCGGTTTTGAGTGTCGCCCTATCGTAGCTGGAAATTTCGCAAAAAATGAAGTTGTAAAGTATTTCGACTGCGAAGTTCATGGAGAACTGAAGAACGCCGAGCATATCGATAAATTTGGCCTATTCGTTGGCAATCATCATTATTCGATCTCGGAAGCTTTTCCACTGCTTAACAGTATTAAAGCCTGATTCAGCTGCAAAGCTTAAAAGCACAAAGTGCGGAAAACTTACAATGATGGCAATAACAGCAACTAATTGTAAGATTTTCCGCACCGGCTATCTGGAATCCAACTCTCCGAGCTTCAGGGCTCAAAGCGGCGTTGCTGATAGATCCAATCAACGATTTCCCCATCAGGACTATAACCACTGACTGTTTCACGTAGTAGTTGGCGGACACGAGCGTAATCGTCTTTATCTACTGCCACAAGCAGCTCGGCGAGTTTAATTTTGAGAGACTCCCAGGATAGATAATCTTCGTTGGCACTCATAATCATCGGGTGTGGCGTTGCGACGACATTGTCACCAATGAGCAGTTCTTCGTAGAGTTTTTCACCCGGCCGCAAACCCGAAAACTCAACTGAAATATCTCCATGAGGGTTTTTCTCTGAGCGAACACTCAAGCCAGAAAGGTGAATCATTTTCTCCGCCAGTTCGATAATTTTTACCGGTTCCCCCATATCCAAGACAAAAACGTCGCCCCCTTGCCCCATGGAGCCAGCCTGAATCACCAGCTGCGCTGCTTCAGGAATGGTCATAAAATAGCGCGTGATTTTAGGGTGAGTAACAGTGAGCGGGCCACCCGACTTAATTTGCTTATAAAATAATGGGATAACCGAACCTGAAGAACCGAGAACATTCCCAAAACGAACCATCGTAAAGCGAGTCTTGTTAACTCGCGAAACATTAGACTTTTCCCCGAACAAAACAGGAGCCACCTCCTGACTGAGAGCCTGCAGCGTCAACTCTGCTAATCGTTTCGTGCTGCCCATAACATTAGTTGGTCGAACAGCTTTGTCAGTAGAAATCAGGACGAAGTTCGCGACTCCCACCTGCAACGCTGCTTGAGCGGTGTTAAGCGTTCCCATTACATTATTTAATACGCCTTCTGCAATATTATGCTCAACCATGGGTACATGTTTGTACGCCGCAGCATGATAAACTGTATCAACGCGCCAAGCCCTCATGACGTCGATTAGCTTTTTCTCATTACGCACTGAACCCAAAATCGGAAGCAACCTGACGGGCAAAGAATCCCTAGCAATTCGCAACTCTAACTCTGATAAAATACTATAAAGATTGAATTCGCTATGCTCGAACAGCAATAACGTTGTTGGATTTGAATTTAGTATTTGCCGACAGAGTTCAGAGCCGATCGAACCGCCTGCACCAGTGACTAGAACAGATTTCCCTTTTATACAGTGCTCCAACAACTCGTTTTGAGCAGGCACTGCATCTCGTCCGAGTAAATCCGCAATATCAACCTCTTGAATGTCATCTACTTTTACGCGCCCACTCGCGAGATCCATAAATCCAGGAACACTGCGGACATGCAAAGGAAAGCCTTCAAGAAAGCCCAGAATCTCTCGACGGCGAGCGCGATTTGAAGACGGAATTGCAAGCAAGATTTCTTGAGCGCCAGTGACATCAATCATGCGCTGAATATGTTTTGGCTTATATACCTGCAGTCCAGAAATCACTCGATCGGAAATACTGGAGTCGTCGTCAATGAAAGCAACCGGACGCATGACACGTCCCATACGCAACGCTGCAACTAATTGGTTACCCGCAGCGCCCGCACCATATATAGCAACCCTGGGCAAACCATCCTCACGGCTGGTAAAGGGTACATGTTGTGCCGCAGCAAACCAATCACCAAGAAAGTATTGACGCATTGCCAGTCGCAGTCCACCAACCAGGATCAAACTGAGCCACCAATAGTTAAAAATGATTGAACGAGGAACTACATTTTGGTGATTACTATACCAGTAGACAACAACCCCCAGAATTAACGACGACAAACTGACAGCTTTAATAATCGCAATAAGTGCATCATTGCCAAAATAGCGCATTACTGCACGGTACATTCCAAAGCGTATAAAAAGCGGAATTGCCACGATAGGTGCGGTCAGAAACAACCAAAAATGCGTGGTAAACGGGTTAACCAGCTCGTCCAAACCCAAACGCACCAGAAAAGCCATCCATAGCGCGAACCAAACCAGCAAAATATCAGCAGCGACTTGGAGGATGCGCTTTTGCCTACGCGGTAAACTCAGCAAAAATGCTCTCATTTTGTCCATAATTTACAGCACCTTACGAAGCTCCTGTCGCTAATGCCACAGGTCATTAATTGCATTTTAACCGACCTAATGACGGTTATTTTAAAGTAATATATCTCGACCACAAAACTTAACCATCTTTACCTGCACGACATTTATAGACCAGGATGACCAAAGGCACATAAGCAATAATCACGCCCAGAAGACTATTTAGTTCAAAAACAGCAATGCAGATAGCTATCGGAAACAACCAAAGCGTGTTGATAGCAGCAACAGCCCCTGTCACCGAAAGATGGTTACCAAGTTTACGTGCCGCATGCTGATAAGCATGACTTCGATGAGCCTCATACACCCGGCGCCCTTGCAAAAATCGAGAACATAGAGTGAACGTCGCATCGACTATAAAAACACCTAAAAGAACCAACCATACCCAAAGAAAAGTCGGACTTTTCCAAGCAGCATAAAGCGAGAGAACCCCCATCATTAGACCGAGAAACCCACTACCCGCATCACCCATAAAAATGCGCGCCGGTGGGAAATTCCATATGAGGAATCCAGCGACAGCCATTGCCAAGAGCAAGGGTGGCCCAATTAAACCGGGAAAGCCTGTTAGCCAGTAGATAACGCAAACCCCAACACAAGTACAGATAGCCTCAACGCTCGCGAGTCCGTCTATACCATCCATAAAGTTATATAGATTCAACAACCATACAAGATAGAAGGCAGCCACAATTACGCCGAACCACTGAAGATCAATAACTCCTCCCCAGTACCCAATCGGTGGGAGGCCCCCCAGCCAACACAATGCCCAGGCGGCGCACAGAAAATGACCGAGCAAGCGCCACCGAGCAGCGATATGACCATGATCGTCAAGAAAACCGAGTACAGCGACGCCTGTACCAGCCCCGATTATCGACCAAATCAAGGACCATTCCGATTCCCCGGTAACACCAAAGAATGGTAAGAACAGCAAAAAAATCAGGACGATCGCAACACCGCCGCCTCTAGCCGTAGGAACCGAGTGAGAACTGCGCGCGTTAGGCACATCGATGAGGCTACGACTAATCGCGTATCGACGAATACCCCCCGTCAGCAAAGCGGACAAAATGACAATAGCAGGATATAAAAGCCACATACTCATAAAAAAGACACGTCCTTGAGGCTACGGATTAATAGTTGGCATCATGATCTTAATGTTAGGAACTCGCGACCACATTTTTGTAATGCAAGCTCGGGAGACAGCGGTGGTGTCCATTCAAGGAGCGATCTGGCTTTGCTCGAGTCAATCGTGAGAGACTCACATAACTGTGTATACATACCCTGTCTGCCTATCAAACTCGCCCCCCATCGCATCAGGGCTGGCGGACAGGGTAGCAAACGGGTTTTCACGCCCATCCCGAGGGCTAGGTGGACAATTATCTCCGGAGTAGACAGAAAAATACCGTCAGAAACCAGAAATAGCTGATTAGCGGCGGATGGATGAGTGATGCATTGACGCAAAAAATGCACCAAATTTTCTAACGCTATCATGCTTCTGGAGTTTTCCACCCAAGCAAAAGGCAAAGGAAAACCGGATGATACCAATTTGAGCAGCCGCCCAAAGTTCCCAGGAGCCTCAGCCCCGTAGACGAGTGGCGGACGAACGATGACCCACTCCATTGTCGAGCCTTCGGCAACCTGACGTAATGCCTCCTCGGCCTCGAGCTTGGAAACGGCATAGTCTGCATGCGGTAAGGGAATAGAACTTTCGACAAAAGGCGTATTCATCGTTCGCGCGCCATTGACCCCAATTGAACTAATAAGGATGAAGCGCTTCACCCCCGCTTCAAGTGCCTGTCTAGCAATCGCGCTGGTTCCTGCAACATTGACTGCTCTGAACTTATCCAGTGCGTTTGCGGGTAACTCGCCCATGACATGAGCACGGCCAGCCAGATGGACAACCACATCCACCCCCTCAAGCGCAGGTGCCCAATTAACCTGTCCGGAGATATCGCCAACAACTACTACGTCAACGTTTCGCTCAGTGGCCCCCTGAGGATGACGCACTGCCGCCAATACATCAATGTCATCAGAATCTGTACATGCATGAATCAAAGCACGGCCGACGAATCCGGTAGCTCCCGTTACAAGAACACGCATATCACACCTTTACCACTTCTGAATAAACGGTAATTGTTCGCTGCAACATTAGCTCAAAAGTGAAGTCACTAGAAAACCTTGATTTACCCAAAATTCCCATCTTTGAGCGCAACTCCCGCGAGCCAATTAACGCATCTAACGCGTATACCAATCCCTCATGATCGTGCTTAGCGACCAAAATCCCTGTCTCCTGCTGCTTTACTGCCTCTGGAACACCGCCAACCCCCGATGCGATGACCGGTAGTCCAGAACGCATAGCTTCCAGTACAGTCAACGGTAGTCCTTCCCAATTTGATATAAGGCAAAAGACGTCAGATCTGGACAGCCGTTCGGATACATCAGAACAAGCGCCCGGGAAGAAAATTTTATCTGCCAAGTCGAGTTCGGCAACGAGCTGCTTTACTTTTGACATAGTGGGCCCATCCCCGACAAACTCCATAGCCCAATCATTACGAGTCAATGAGGCCAGGGCACGAACCAGAAAAGCATGATCTTTGGGCGCATCGAACCTTGCAACCATTATAAGCCGAGTTATTTCGGATGCGACTTTTGTAGCAGAACTGTCCTCTACGGAAGGCATTCCATTATGAATGGTGACAATGAGATCCGCACTTCCCACGCCCGACCTCAGCGCCAACAAGCGATCATAATCAGAGACAGTAATAATTTTATTCGCAAAATTGGCGACAGCGCGTTCAATCCAGCGGTATAAAAACCGCCGAGACGCTGATACGCCTTCGGTAAAAGCCCAACCATGCGCGGTGAATAAACATGGAACGGACAACTTTTTTGCAACCAATCGCCCTATTATTCCGGCTTTCGATGAGTGCGCGTGAATCAAATCCGGTTTCCAGGCCGACACGATGCGCTTTAGTTCCAAATAGCAGCGAAAATCGTTGATGACGCTCAAGGGACGGACCAAATGATTCGCGGAAACACATGCAAGCCCCCGATCTTTAGCGCGCTCGATAAAGACACCCTCGCCGCCTACAACTATAATCACTTCATGCCCTGCCTCTTGGACTCCGCTGGCGAGATCAAGAAGATGAACGCTCGCCCCTCCGATAACGTCGGAACGGGTAATCACATATAAGATTCTCACCCTTCTTCCTCCACATCATAACCATGAGGATTTCGGGATTGCCAACGCCAGGAATCTTCAACCATCGCCTTCAAATCCAGAGTTGCGGCCCAACCCAGGTCCCTCTTTGCTTTAGAGGGATCAGACCAACAAGCAGACAAATCACCAGGCCTACGTCCGAGGTACTCAAACGGTATGTTCACTTGGCTAACCGTGGAAAAAGCCTTGATTACTTCAAGAACCGAATAACCTCTCCCTGTACCCAAGTTCCATAAAAAGCAACCGTTGTGTGAATCAAGATAGCTCAATGCAGCCAAGTGCCCCTTGGCTAAGTCCACTACATGGATGTAGTCCCTAATACCAGTGCCATCAGAAGTAGGATAATCATTGCCAAACACACTCACAGAGGGCCTTAGCCCCACAGCCACCTGGCTAATGTAAGGAAACAAATTGTTAGGGGCCCCCTTGGGATGCTCCCCTATCAGGCCACTTGTATGAGCACCAACGGGATTAAAGTAACGCAAAACAGCAATAGACCATCGGGAATCAGCATGAGCTAAATCAAACAAAATTTGCTCAACCATCAATTTGGAATGCCCATACGGGTTGGTGGGGGACGCAGTACGTGAATCTTCGCGGAGCGGCATCTCAAGAGAATTACCATACACTGTAGCAGAAGAGCTGAACACCAACTTATAAACACTCATTCTGGCCATAATCTGAAATAGAACAATGGACCCAAGCACATTATTATTATAGTACTTTAAAGGCTTTTCAACACTTTCACCGACCGCTTTGACGCCTGCAAAATGAATTACAAAATCAATTAAATAGGTGTTAAATATTATTGTGAGCAATTGAGCATCACAAACACTTCCATTAAAAAATACAGGACTAACACCGGTGATATTTTTAATTCGAACCAGTACTTCGCTGGAGCTATTACTGAGGTCATCTAGGACCACCACTCTATAGCCCGCCTGAAGACATTCCACAAGTGCATGAGAACCGATATAACCTGCCCCTCCAGTAACCAAAACCGTTTTCAAAATTTCACCTCACACCAAAAACTATTTTTTTGACTTAAAAAAAACTTTAAACACGGAAAAAAACACACTCACGAGCTTTTTAAAACCAGGCTCAATCAGGAATTCTCTAAAAAAATATGAAGCAACCTCCGCATAGGCTTGACGGCTTCCTTTTGATTGGAAATCTGAAATTCTGTAATCAATCATTGGAAACGATGTAAATACACACTTTACATCTGCACGCTTGGCCAACCTGATCCAAAGATCATAGTCCTCGCTCTGAAAACCACCCAGATATCCTCTTGCAGATAGGATCAGATCTCTCCTAATTACCATTGCTGGATGGATAAAAGGGTTCGAGTACGTGATTTTAGAACGCCAATCCTCCTCCCTTAGAACTCGAACACCGACCACATTACCCAAAGCATCAATGACCCGACAAGATCCAGCAACGATGTCCGTATCCAAGTCTTTTTGAATAATCTTGTAAGATTCCGCAAGCCTATCAACATGACAAATGTCATCACTGTCAAATCTGACGATATAAGTTCCAATCGCACTGTTGACGCCAAAGTTAAGATTGAAGGATAACTGGCCTATTTCTGTTCGAAACAACACAATTCTCGGGTCTTTTATTGCGGCTACCGATTCATATAACTCATCAGTACAACGATTCAAAACGATTATAAACTCAAACGAACTGAAATTTTGTGCTAGAACACTTTCAATGGCCTGATTAAGATAACCATCATCACGATTACAACACATGAGTACACTGAAAAACGGCGTCTGAGCATCCTCTACCTCAACCATTTCAGCTACGCCCATAATTATCTGAAAATCGGATAATGTCATCCTCCCCCAGGTAAGAGCCTGACTGCACTTCAATAAGCTCTAGCGGTATTACACCTGGATTTTCGAGCGCGTGGACCCCGCCTATTGGGATATAGGTAGATTGGTTTTCAGTGACAAGATAGGTTTTTTCCCCGTTAGTAACTTTTGCAGTGCCACTAACGACAATCCAATGTTCAGCGCGATGGTGGTGCATTTGTACAGACAGCTTATGTCCTGGCTTCACTGTAATTCTTTTAACTTGGTAGCGCTGCCCACTATCAATAGCATCGTACATACCCCAAGGCCTGTAAACCTCACGATGTGATATATGCTCTCTCCTTGCATCTGCCTTTAGTTTCTCAACTACTCTTTTTACGTCCTGAACATGATCCTTGTGAGCTACAAGTACAGCGTCCTTGGTTTCAACGACAATCAGATCATTGACGCCAACCGTAGAAACCAGACGACTCTCTGAATAGACGTAACTATTTGACGTATCTATCGAAATCACATCACCTTCTAGCAAGTTTCCATCTTCGGAACGGCTACCCGCCTCCCACAACGCGGTCCACGAACCAATATCACTCCAATTGGCATCAAGTGGCACCATGACAGCTTGAAGGGTTTTCTCCATCACAGCGTAGTCGATCGAGTTATCAGGGCACCGCAAAAATGCATCCCGGTCGACCCGAGTGAAATGCATGTCCTGTTGCCCTTTGGCCAACGCCTCGCGACAACAGGAGACAATTTCGGGCTCAAAGGTCTGTAGCTCCTCCAAGTAACGACTTGCCCTAAACATGAACATTCCGCTATTCCAGAAATAATCGCCGCCAGCAAGGTAAAGCTGCGCAGTCTCGGTATCTGGCTTCTCAACAAAGCGTGTAACTTCAAACCCTCCTTTTCCGACTGAAGCACCCTGCCGCAGATAACCGTAACCTGTTTCTGGCCTTGTGGGCGTGATACCAAAGGAAACGAGTTTACCCGCCCCTGCAAGTTCCGCCGCAATACGTATTGCGTCTTGGAAGGCTTCGGTATCCTGAATCAGATGATCCGCAGCCAACACCAACAACAGAGGGTCATCGCCTCCGGCGGTCGCTTGAAGAGCCGCCAAGGCAATGGCGGGAGCCGTATTACGGCCCATTGGTTCCAACAGAATATTGATATCTTCAAGACCAAGCTGGCGTAACTGCTCCGCAGCTAAAAACCGATGCTCCTCATTGCAAATCAACTGCGGTGAGGCATGAGTCAAACCTTCCAAGCGATGAATTGTGGCTTGCAGCATCGAAAATTGGGTGTCTACCAGCGGAAGAAACTGTTTTGGGTGAAGCTGACGAGACAATGGCCACAAGCGAGTCCCCGAACCACCTGCCATAATAATTGGAACAAACATTGATATCGTCCTTTGATTGCCTACCAGAAGGCGTAATGACACCACATACGAACCCGAACGGCATGGCGAGTTGGGAAGCAATAGGGCAAATGCCCATTGTCACTCATCAGCACATTTTTTTGAACGTACAAAATTGAGGCAGAGACTACGAGTTACCCATTATGCGAGTATACCGGCGATTTTCAAGCCAGAGTTCTGACTCTCATGACTTGGCAATCACTCAGCAAAGCATACCTTACGGGCGTTACTCACTCAAAATATAACTCCAGCCAATCAGCTGATTACTCATTTCGCTCTGGAATGGGAGATTCACGCGAGGCAAGTAAACAACCGGGTTGTTGCTGAGACTTAAAAATGCAGCCCACCAAGCGAACGTGCTAGTGCCTACTATATAATCTTTACAACAAATCAAGCTCAAAAAATCCGCGATCGCAGGCTTCACTTCATTTCCAAGAAGCCCACAGATTTCAAAATCTTGTCCCTTGAAGACCTCTTTACACCACTCCCTATCATCCGTGAATATCACGAAACGACGACCTTTGAAACTCTTGATTGCTTTTAAATAATAATCCTCGCCCATGACTTTATGACGAGGATCTGTTGATAGTAAAAAATCGCCTCGACGAACATGAACACCAACGCTGCCGGAGTAGAGCTCTCTGCCCTTTGCCAACAATACAGAATTTTTCTGAAGAATCAGCGACTTCAGCTCATCCCTGAAATAAAGAGCGCTTTGGACATACTGAAAGTAACCAAAATGAAATTTCGAATTTATCGCCTGGCAGGCTTGATCAAAGTTGGTATCCGCATCGTAATCATAAAAAAGATGATCACCTAATCGTCTAATATTCAACTTTCTAATTATGAGTCGAATAACCTTTGCAAAAATATTATCCTCAAAAAAAATACAACTTTCCGATGACTGATCATGATCAAAATCAATCAGATCCGACAGACGGATACCTCCATGAATCCCCTTACTGAGCAGTCTCTTACTATTACACGCAACCTTAGAACTAGACACAGACTCGATGTACCTGGCCCACGCCAGCTGAAACAGTTGATTTCCCAATCCGCCTTGGAGCATAACGCTAACATGCATATTCATTTGAAAACCCTACGATATCTTTTTATATAAGTCATTACTATAGCCATGACCATCAGCACCATTGAAACTTGCAAGAACTTAAATAAAAACTCATACATGCTTGAGCGCGAAAAATACACGAGATTTGGTAAGACCGAGAGAATCAAAAAAATAACGCCGCCATGGTTCCCACAGGCAGATCTATTGTCTTTATAAAAAGCAACCGCTCCATCTAACGTACGCACCAAACATCCAAAAAGAAGACACCAAAATATATAAAAAAACCATCCCTGATAGTAGGCTTCAGCAAAGAAACTTGTAGAAAAACCACCACTGACAAAGTTTATATGACGAGCCTGATCAACACAGATACCAAAAGCTTCATTCGTCGAGTTCAAACATTCACGCACCGCGTTACCAAAATTAACAGCGCCATATAAAACCTCGAAAGAAGCACCTTGCCCATGCAATGTTTGAGATATCTTATCTACCACTCCAGTAGCGACCTCAAAACCCAATCTATACTCGAGCAATATATTCGCAAAAATCAATGAGCCCAGCCCTAACGCCACTAGAAATATGTAATTGATCCGCCGCTCCAACCCGTATACAAAAACAAACAAAAATAAATAGACAAAAAAATAGCCGCGAAGGCCGATCATTAAAAAGCCTACTGCAAAAAATACCCATATGAACGAAATAATTAAAAGTCGATTAGAGTTTTTTCCAAAAATACCCCACAACAACAAAATATTTTTCGCAATAAAAAATGTTAATATGTGCGCATGAAACTCAGGATTTTCCAATGCTGCGAAATAATCGCCGACCATATACTTGCTAGCTAAAACATAAGACTTGCCCAAAAAGTACATACCACTGCACGACGCAAGAAAAATTATAAAACCACTTGTGAGGCGAGACAAAGTAAACACCGGAAATTCTACCAATGCCCTGGATAGCCTTGAAGTAAGCCTTGAGCTAAAGAAGTGGCCTGAAAATATAAATATACATCCCATCGCCAGGATAACGACAGATTTTCGAACTGAGCTTTCGCCCAGCACTATTCCCGCTTCAACAATGTCTTTATCAAAAATTAATGTCAAAAACGGACGTGCCCACATGAAAAAAAATATCGAAATCGATACCAGCGATGTAATATTTAAAGGGTTCTTGTAAGCCCCCTGAAAACAGAAAAAAACCAAAAGAGCAGTAGTAGAAACCAAAAATATATTAAATAGGAAAGCCTCGACACCACCAGTCTCCTCACTTATCGACAGAGCCACCAAGACAGTCAGTATAAAATTGAACAGCAAAAGAAAACCAAATGCGAGTTCATTCCGCTTGACAATAATCATTAAGCCCGCCTCAAAATAATCTTGGTGGCCGCCTTGATTTTTTTAAGCATAAAAAGCTCAAAAGACTTTACATATAACATATACGAGGGCAGACTTTTTCTCGCCACGACATCTAGTTTTTCAAATACTAGTTCAGCATCAAAAAACTTCGAATATTCGTAGGCAGCATCTGAAAGCTCACTGGCGCTGTTAATAAATTTATCGAGTAAAATATTCATCTGACTTGATGGTTGTACCGGCCTGATTCCTGCGTAACTAAGTTCTCCCAGAGAGTAACCTTTAGACTCTGAAACCCACCTATATGAAGGCATCTGTAAATCATCTCTGCGAGCTCTAGGAGGAACTACTATAGTGGGAATTTTATTTTTGGCCGATTCTAATGACGACGTTCCCATCGCAAACATCAAGTCGATATTTTCTCTAATAAATCCACTGAGCTTTGCTTTATCAATGAAGGGAATAAGGTGATATTCAATACTTAAATCAGTAGAAACGAGCTCCTTCAAAGCCTCAATAGCATCACCATTTCCGACGATATAAAAAACAATTTTTCCGTAGCGCTTTAATATCTCTTCTTGAAGCGCACGAATATCAAGTATGACTCGCTCCAAAGCATAGAATTTGAAATCCATATCAACGCGACCAACCCACCCTAGCCGAAGAATATTCGTTGGAGCGCTATATTCAAAATATTCAGAAGGACTTTTATCTATGACAATCGGGCAAATCAAATCTTCTAACTTCTGATCAAAACTCAAGCCGCCAATATCAGCAAACGCCCCAACCTCGTCAGTAAAAGCTATAGATTTGCTATTAAGAAACGTAGCTAACCCGCGCTGGGATCTTGCCTTCAGCGCCCTTATGACTTTGGCTTTGAGGTTGTTGGAGGTAATGTGCTGGGAGTACTCCTCATCAGCAATGGACACGTATGCGCCGCGAAATGCTGCATACCCCATACACCATATGCAGACATGCTTAAACTTTACAGATGATACTGAAAAAAGCCAAAGCCGGCTGACCTCGGAGGTTGGAAGAAATACAATATCGTATTCCTTCAGACCCGGCCTTTCAGCCGGCGTGATGATATCAACGTAGCAATGGTTTAATTTCAACCAACTACTGAGGCGCGCAAGAAGAAAATCCGTCCCACCAAAACGCCCCTGAGTTAAAATCAATACTGTCGTCTTCACCACAACGCTTTACTCCGACGCTTTTTAAAATAGTTTGAACTAGACTAGTAGCTAATTTTTATTTTCCGTAAAACCCTGTCGATCAACTAATTTACGCCATATAAAAAAAGCCATAACCAGCCAATAAAGAAAGTAGTTCACAGCATGTGCTATTGCGACCCCTTGAAATCCATATATCTTGGTAAAGCCCCATGTAAATGCTACAAAACCAGCTGCAAAAATCACTTCCGAGCAAATAAATAGTTTCATCATGGCTTTACCCAACATAAGATAAGCCAAAACCCACCCCCCTATCTTCAAGGTATCGCCAAGCATTTGCCAGGCAAACAGTTCACGCATAGGTGAAAAATCCCCGGTGAACAATGTAACAATGATAAAGTCTCTCATCAGGTAAATAATCAATGCACTAACAATAGCAATTGGCAAAATGACTCGATACCCTTGTACTATTTCACTCCTGATTTCATTTGCGCCTTTAAGCTCAGACAACCGGGGCAGGTAATACACACTCAATGTGGTTGTCACGAGCATTAAGTACGCAGCACTTAAACGCCACATTGCCTCCCAATAACCAGCCGCCTGCAAACCAAACGTTTCGCCAAGGTAATCACGAACCAGTATATGGCTTACGGGAACACAGGCCGCCGACGTAAACGCCATCAACGCATATTTACTCAAGTTTAGGGCAACGGCAGCGTCAATACCGGAGAAGAAATATGAAACTCTAAACCAAGGAGCTCTATAGCACAGCGCCAGCGTAACAACGAAAGCAAAAGATTGATAAACTGCAAGGGCAATCAAAGCTCCATATAGGCCAAAGTTCATAGCCATGAATGCGGTGATTACAAGTGAAAAAATACTTCCAGCTATATTAGCGAGCACATAGGTTGCTATTTCTTTCCGCCCATTTAGGACAGCCAACAATAGTGCGTTAAACGAAAAAAACACAAGCGAGACCGCAAAGCATATGAATACTCCGCCATACCCCTCGCTGCTCAAAAACCAACTCGACAGTGTTTTGTTACAAAAAATTATGATAAACGCGCTCAGCAAAGACCCTATTAGCGCTATTGTCCCTGCGGTCCCCCATACTTTGCGCTGCGATATGTGATCCCCGACATACTCCGCAGTATATTTTGTGACGCCAGTATTAACTGCACCACTTGCAAATGTCGTGATCATTTGGATAGCGTTCTGAAATTGCCCAAGCGCTGCATATCCACCTGGGCCAACATAGATAGCAAGAACCTTGTTGACCCCCAAAAGTGTCAGCATTTTTATAGCAACGGCAATGCTATTCAACAAGCCTGTGCGTATTAATGTCATTAGATGCTGCCGACCCGAAAGCTGTTACAGGCCGACACAACTTTCCACGCCTCTTCCAAGGTTAAAGTAGGGCCAAGTGGAAGGCTCAAAACTTCATCATGGATCAACTCTGTAATGGGCAATGATAATCCTGACATATGGGTATATGCTTTTTGCTTATGAATCGGTACTGGGTAATGAATGAGTGTTTGAACTCCGTTATCTTGAAGATGTTTTTGTAGTTCATCGCGATGGGCGGTTCGAATGACGAATAAATGCCAGACGTGCTCTGCAAATTCCTGCACGCATTTATCTACTGGCAATGGTAAAATTAGGTTTGGGTTTTTGATACCTTGTAAATATACGTCTACAATCTCACGTCTCCGTGCTGTCTGCGCATCCAGATATTTTAGCTTCACAGACAGCACCGCTGCCTGTAGTTCATCTAAACGACTATTTACCCCTCGATATATATTCTGATATTTTTCATGAGATCCGTAATTACGAAGAGCACGCAACACTTGAACCAGTTCTTCATCGTTCGTTGTAATGGCCCCTGCATCTCCAAGGGCTCCTAAGTTTTTTCCTGGGTAAAAACTAAAACCTGAAGCATCCCCCCAAGCCCCCGCCTTCTTCCCCTGGTGAGTTGCCCCGTGAGATTGCGCGGAATCCTCAAGCACCAATAACCCATGTTTCTTTGCGACCGTAAGCAAAGCTGGCATATCCGTAAGTAACCCATAAAGATGTACAGGTAGCAAAACCTTTGTTCTCAGGGTAATCGCGCTCTCAATATTGCTTACATTTAAATTGTATGTCGCAGGGTCTGGTTCAACCAAAACTGGGACGAGACCGTTTTCAGTAATAGCGAGAACACTTGCTATGTAAGTGTTTGCCGGAACAATTACTTCATCACCATCCCTAAGGCGACCCAGTTCTTTCCAGGCCCGTAACGTCAGGCTTAATGCGTCTAAACCGTTAGCTACTCCAACACAAAATTTAACGCCGCAATATTCCGCGAACTCTTGCTCAAAGCGTTGCAACTCAACCCCACCGATATACCAGCCAGAGTCAATTACGCGGGCGCATGCCTCCAGTAACTCACTCCGCATATCGTGATTAATTGTTTTCAGATCTAGAAACTTGATCATACCGTTAGATACCGAATTATTTTAGCTGGATTACCGACTACCACGGAGAAATCAGGCACGTCTTTCGTCACAACGGCGCCTGCACCGACCATAGCGGAACGCCCAATAGTAACGCCAGGCAAGATAGTTGCATTAGCACCGATGCTTGCACCAACCTTCACCGTAATACCTACAAATTTCTCCGGGTAAACTTTCGAACGAGGCATCGAATCATTAGTAAAAGTTGCGTTAGGTCCGATAAACACATTATCTTCAATGCGAGTGCCATCCCACAAAAAGACACCAGACTTCAGAGTCACGTTATCACCAATGACTACATCTCCTTCAACTAGCGTATGCGCGCAAAGGTTGCAACCTTTACCAATCTTCGCGCCCTCAAGCACAACACAAAACTGCCAAACACGTGTACCCACGCCTATATCACTACTTTTTACATCTGCAAGCTCATGTATTTTCGGCATAACTTACAAGACCTATAAACTCTGAATAATCTCGAATATAGTCCTGCTCATTATAATAATCACTGGCCAGGACTAAAAGAACGCAATCTGATGAAAAATCATGCATTTCATGCCATATCATTTTATCGATAAATATTGCCTTACTTGAGCTATTCAATAGAACTTGCTCGCTGGTTATGCCATTATTCATCAACATACGACACTGACCCGAAACACAGATTGCTGCTTGCTGTAACTCTCGATGAGCGTGAAAACCGCGAGATACCCCTGGGCGTGTTCCCATCAGAAAATAAACGCGTTTAATGTCAAACGGCACATTTTTTTGCGCTTCTAAAACTACCAGCTGCCCACGCTCATCGCCTAGAACTTGTAAGTCGACCAAGTCTACCAAACTCATTTAGATCCCTCTCAAAGCAGCTTTCATGTCAATTCGCCAGCACGATGCCAGATCGTAGGGAAATATTTATTATTAGACCACGAAAAACCCCACATGCCAAAAAACCAATGTTCTTTTGCAGCGATGAGTGGGTCGGCTCAAAACAATTCCTTGCCGCTGCCCTCTGTCGATTTACCAGTAGTCGCGTCGCTGAGGACACGTGGCGAGTACCGCAGCTCTTGGTGCTGGGGAGCCAGCCCTTCCAGCAGAGAGGTTCCGCTCAGTTTGTATCGACCTCTGTGAAGGGCATCATCGCTTAACTAGCTAAAGGTAGTCACCTAGTCCATACGATGACTTCGGCTATTCAAAGCCGTGGACAAAGCATTTGCTTGAGTCCCGATCATCAAACGACAGCTGCTGCAAGCTCTACTTAGGGTGGGGGAACGCCCCACCCTTCGCCCAACCGGAGATGAATGTAAAACTGGCTGACTTTCGGAATCGCTAACACTGACCACTGGATCTGCTCTTGACCAAAACGATCAGGAGGCAATCCCAGCCACAATACCCTTGAAGTCCTGTACCAAGCTCATCATTGTACCTTTTCGTAGTTTTGGCTGAACGCCCGCGGAACAGCAACTGCTGCGCCAGGCGAAATTTGTAATTCTTTTTCGACAAGACGCCTCGAAATTAGAGTGTAAATAAAAGCAGCGATTACTCCAAGGATCACTCCGAGAAGAAGTCCTGAAGCAACGATGATGGTTTTATTTGGAGAAACTGGACCTAAAGGCTCCAACGCCTCTTTATCTAAAACCACCAATTTCAAAAAGTCCATGTTGACATTCAGATTCCGCAGTCGCGCAACTTCTGCTCTAAGTGGCTCAACACCATCGAGAAAAAGATCTTCATTCTGACGGCTGTTTAGCATTTCAATTTGGCGATTGAACTGAAGCAATTGAAGCTCTCTGGCAATCTGAGCAACACGCCCTTCGCTGAAGTCATCGGACTTGCGTCGCAACAGCACTTGCCGTTCTGCCTCCAGAGCCTCAACCCCCATAAAGTATAGCGGGGTTTGCTGACTATTAATTTCTGTTCGCATGACACTCGATGCCGTATTACGCCGAGACTCCTCCATAGAGGAAGGTGTCGTAGGCCTTAGGATGTTCAAAGACTTGGCGATACCAATCGCCTCAGCAAGCTGTTCTATGCGATCATTCCGACGGGTCTTGAGTTCAGCCCTAAGCGCCTTCAGCTCATCTTGAAGCTGAGCTTTTTTCAGGAAGTCCGACTCCGATAGCGAAGCAATTTCTGCCTCCTTTCTCCCGGCATAACTGGATCGTGCGGCAGCCAATCTTCCATCCAATTCGCCTAGACGGTTCCTTACAATCACACCTAGATCTGCGGCTACCTGACCACGCGCACTTGATATAGCATAATTAACAAAGCCATTGAGAATAGCCACCCCATCAACCCCCTCGGGGTAACTCATTTCAACTTTTATATAAGAACTTATAATATCTTTCTTATTTGAATCCGGAAAAACAATTACGAATGAATTTCGATTAAACTCTTCAAAGCTTTGCTCCAACGTCCGCCCTGGTTTTTCGAATGATTGAAATATGTTTTGATTGGCACGAAAGAAGCTGAGCCGGGTGTCATAAGATTCCAGAGCAGCACCAACTTTAGTCAGAGCGTCTTTTGGCGAAAGTTCATAAATTTTTGATCGATTTAAAGCATCAAGTTCATTAATGGCAGCAGGGCGCAGGATACTAGATACCTTATATTCAGGAGTGATCGTGAAGGCATAGACACCCGAAAGCAATGTCACGATCAACGCTACTGTGCAGACTATAAACTTCTGCCGCCATACAGACAGGAAAAGGGCGTATAGGTCAATTTCATCCGCAGGGGGAGTTGGGGGGGTACGAAAATTACTACTCACAACAAAAACCTGCCTTCAAAGAGAAACTGCGGGCTCGTTATGCAGACTATTTCATGTGTTTTTTATTTTAGTTATATGACCGCCAAAACCCAGCGTCTCTGCCAAATTTTGAGCACACAAAATGCCCGTTATCGAGAACAGATTTCATTTTGCCATCTCTCTGACATATTACAAGTCTTGACAGAGCCGTCAGATTTTTCCCAAACAGGCACGTTAACCCGCCAGAGGCCATGTCTGAAAAATCTGAAAGCGCAAAGGAAATTCCGAATTGTCGAGTTAGACTCAATGAATCCGGGGATGGGAACTACTCGAGGATGACCGCATCATTACAGGACAAAGGCAAAACCGATGCGCCATATCAAGGCAGTTTTCTGACGAACGGCTGCTAAACGTGCGCTCACGCGGTTTAAAGAGAGAGAGTCCCTTAGGCGCGCCCTGCTGGGACCGACCCATGACGCCTAGTGCGCACCAGCACACCTAACAACGGCCCTATCAGCATACCGAGAATCAACGCCACGATCACAAATACCGACACCGGCAGCGGCCCAGTCGCCATCCCTAGGAATGAGAGAGACACGCCCTGCTGATTCTCCAGCACAAACGCCAACACCACTAGCGAAACCACCAGCACCGTCAGCACCACAACAACGCGTTTAACTCCGCGCATAACCTTCTCCTACCCCAAAAAAACTCAGACGCCCTCTTCCTCTTCTTCGTTCACCCGGTCGCGCAATTCCTTGCCCGGTTTGAAGTGGGGAACGAACTTACCGTCCAGGCTGACGGACTGGCCGGTTTTAGGATTACGGCCTACACGGGGCGCACGATAGTGCAGAGAGAAACTGCCAAACCCACGGATCTCAATCCGATCCCCGGTCGCCAGGCACTGGGACATTTGCTCAAGCATGGTCTTGATAGCCAGCTCGACATCCTTGGATGAGAGCAGCCCTTGATGGGTGACAATTCGTTCGATCAACTCCGACTTCGTCATATTTTTCCCTTCTTTTTCAAGCAGCTAGGAAAAGCGCTTCGAAGGTTTTAGCATGACTTGATGAATTTGAACAGCCCACCGAACAACTTATCCGCAGGATAGGTGGCAACCGGCTATAGGCGTATTCCGACCTCAATTACAGATGACCAGCATAGTGCGGGTTACAGCGCCGGCAGGGTTCCAACCGAACAGATAGTCACCCTCTTCGTCCTTGGCGTCGCTGGACCTGGTGATCACCTTATAGCCCTGCATCTTGCACTCACGGGCAGCGCGCCTCTCGCACTTCTCCCAGCGATTGCCAAGGCCCGAGCAATCGATCTCAATGCCGCTGACGCCGCGCTTGGCGTGGGTTTTAGCGCTGGTGGAGGAGCAACCGGCGAGCACTATCATTGCAAGTATTACGATAAGCCTGTTCATTCAAATCCTTACTGAAACAACAACACAAGAACCGCATTTTTCTTAAGACTATAGTGAGTTCTGACACTGAGCTGTATGCCTTGGTTCTAGGTTGTTGATTCAACGAATTTCAGGCACAAAAAAGGGCGACCGAAGTCGCCCTTTTTTATGGTCTGACAGAACTTAGTTCTGTTTTTCCATTTGTGCACGCAACAGGTCGCCCAGAGTGGTAGGACCAGCAGCGATGCTATCCGAAGGCTTGTCTTTCAAGCTCTGGATGGCTTCTTTCTCTTCAGCATCGTCTTTCGACTTGATGGAGAGCTGGATTACACGGCTCTTGCGGTCAACGCTGATGATCTTGGCTTCTACTTCCTGGCCTTCTTTCAGAACGTTACGCGCGTCTTCAACGCGGTCACGGCTGATTTCGGAGGCTTTCAGAGTCGCTTCGATATCGTCGGCCAGAGTGATGATGGCGCCTTTAGCGTCAACTTCCTTCACGATGCCTTTAACGATTGCGCCTTTGTCGTTGTCCTGAACGTATTCAGAGAACGGGTCGCTTTCCAGTTGCTTGATACCCAGGGAGATACGCTCGCGCTCTGGGTCAACCGACAGGATAACGGTGTCCAACTCGTCGCCCTTCTTGAAACGACGAACAGCTTCTTCGCCCACTTCGTTCCAGGAGATGTCGGACAGGTGAACCAGGCCGTCGATGCCGCCGTCCAGACCAATGAAGATACCGAAATCGGTGATCGACTTGATGGTGCCGGAGATTTTATCGCCCTTGTTGAACTGGCCAGAGAAATCTTCCCATGGGTTAGATTTGCACTGCTTGATGCCCAGGGAGATACGACGACGCTCTTCGTCGATGTCCAGAACCATAACTTCCACTTCGTCGCCGACCTGTACGACTTTCGAAGGGTGGATGTTCTTGTTGGTCCAGTCCATTTCGGAAACGTGTACCAGGCCTTCCACGCCTTCTTCCAGCTCAGCGAAGCAGCCGTAGTCGGTCAGGTTGGTAACACGCGCGGTTACGCGAGTGCCTTCTGGGTAACGGGCTTTGATAGCAACCCATGGATCTTCACCCAGTTGCTTCAGGCCCAGGGAAACACGGTTGCGCTCGCGATCGTATTTTAGAACCTTGACATCGATCTCGTCGCCAACGTTGACGATTTCGGAAGGATGCTTGATACGCTTCCAAGCCATGTCGGTAATGTGCAGCAGGCCATCCACGCCACCCAGATCGACGAATGCGCCGTAGTCGGTGAGGTTTTTGACGATACCTTTGACTTGTTGGCCTTCCTGCAGGGATTCCAGCAGAGCTTCACGCTCGGCGGAGTTCTCTGCTTCCAGGACGCTGCGACGGGAAACGACAACGTTGTTGCGCTTCTGGTCGAGCTTGATGACCTTGAATTCAAGTTCTTTGCCTTCCAGGTGCGTGGTGTCGCGCACTGGACGAACGTCGACCAAAGAACCTGGCAGGAACGCACGGATGCCGTTAACGTCGACAGTGAAGCCGCCTTTAACCTTACCGTTGATAACGCCCTTGACCACTTCTTCAGCTGCGAAGGCTGCTTCGAGAACAATCCAGCATTCAGCGCGCTTGGCTTTTTCACGGGACAGCTTGGTTTCACCGAAACCGTCTTCAACCGAGTCCAGAGCAACGTGAACTTCGTCACCGACATTGATTGTCAGATCACCAGCATCGTTGTAGAACTGTTCCAGCGGGATCAGAGCTTCAGACTTCAGACCAGCGTGAACGGTTACCCAGCGAGCTTGGTAATCGATATCAACGATAACACCGGTGATGATGGAGCCTGCCTGAAGGTTCAGGGTTTTTAGGCTTTCTTCAAAGAGTTCCGCAAAGCTTTCGCTCATTTTAATTCCTGTTGATAAGGGCGAAGAATACGCCCATCTCCACACCCCAGACGGTGTGGGTCAGTTTCAATTAAAAGAAGCACCACAGGACTATGACTGGTCCCCTGCAGCCTTCTTGGTCACCCGGCGATATCGCGAATGGCGATCTCGCTCAAGATGCGTTCCAGCACCTGCTCGATGGACAGCTCCGTGGAATCCAGCTGTATGGCATCAGCCGCCGGCTTGAGCGGGGCTACTGCGCGCTGGGTATCACGCTCATCGCGTGCACGGATCTCATCTAGCAGACTCGACAGACTAACACCATCGACTTTGCCCTTCAACTGCAAGTAGCGGCGGCGAGCCCGCTCCTCGGCGCTGGCGGTCAGGAAAATCTTCAATGGCGCCTCGGGAAACACCACGGTTCCCATATCGCGGCCATCGGCCACCAGGCCCGGCGGCTCCTGGAAAGCCCGCTGGCGCTGCAACAATGCGTCCCGCACCGCTGGCAGCGCGGCAACCTGGGAGGCCCAGGAGCCAACTTGCTCATTGCGCAGGTCATCGGTCACATCGTCCCCTTCAAGGATGATGCGCTGGGGATGCCCTTCCGTCGCGCCGACGAACTGTACATCGAGGTGCGCCGCCAGCAGCTTCAGGGATTCTTCGTTGGTCAGGTCGACGCCATGGTTGCGTGCGGCGAATGCCAGCAGGCGGTACAGCGCGCCGGAATCCAGCAGGCACCAGCCCAGGCGCTTGGCCAGGATGCCGGCGATCGTGCCTTTGCCCGAGCCGCTTGGCCCGTCGATGGTAATCACCGGTGCTTTGATATTCACAATTGAGCCTCTTGGGCAACACGGATGCCGACTTGGGCACACAGTGTAAGAAAGTTCGGAAAAGACGTAGCAACATTGGCGCAGTCACGGATACGAATCGGCGCCGCCGCCCGTAGGGAAGCCACGCTGAATGCCATGGCAATCCGGTGATCGCCATGGGCATGTACGTCACCGCCACCCATCGGGCCACCGTCAATGATAATCCCATCAGGGGTCGGTTCACACGTCACGCCCAGTGCCAGCAGACCATTGGCCATGACCTGAATACGGTCGGATTCCTTCACGCGCAGCTCTTCGGCGCCGCGCAACACGGTCCGCCCTTCGGCACAGGCCGCCGCAACGAACAGCACCGGGAACTCGTCGATCGCCAAAGGCACCAGTGCCTCGGGAATTTCAATACCTTTCAACGCCGCGGCACGTACGCGCAGGTCAGCCACCGGCTCGCCACCCACTTCACGCGGATTTTCCAAGGTAATGTCCGCCCCCATCAGCCGCAGAATGTCGATCACGCCGGTGCGGGTCGGGTTGACACCCACGTGCTCCAGCAACAACTCGGAGCCTTCGGCAATCGAAGCCGCCACCAGGAAAAACGCCGAAGAGGAAATATCCCCCGGCACTTCAATATGTGTTGCAGCCAACGCATGGCCCGACTCAACCGACGCCTTGCCCCCTACCACATCAACCGGATATCCAAAACCGCGCAACATGCGCTCGGTATGATCACGGGTCGGCGCAGGCTCGGTCACCGAGGTCTTGCCCTCGGCGTAAAGCCCGGCCAGCAACAGGCAGGATTTAACCTGCGCACTGGCCATCGGCATCGAATAATCGAAACCTTTGAGCACCTGACCACCCCGGATAGTCAGGGGCGGACGCCCTTCCGGGCCGGTCCCGATCACCGCGCCCATTTCCCGCAACGGCTTGGCCACGCGATTCATCGGACGCTTGGACAGGGAAGCGTCGCCCGTCAGCACGCTGTCGAAGCTCTGCGCAGCCAGCAAACCGGACAGCAGGCGCATGGAGGTGCCCGAGTTGCCGAGGTAAATCGGCCCCGGTGCGGGCTTCAAACCATGCAGCCCCACGCCGTGGATGGTCACGCGCCCATGGTGCGGCCCTTCAATCACCACGCCCATGTCGCGAAACGCCTGCAGAGTCGCCAGGGCGTCCTCGCCTTCGAGGAAACCTTCGACTTCCGTCACACCCTCAGCCAACGAACCGAGCATGATCGACCGATGAGAAATCGACTTGTCGCCCGGCACCCGAATGCTTCCGCTCAAGCGGCCGCCCGGGTTGGCGAGGAAGGTCAGGTCATCAGCGTTCACAGCGGTTTCCATATACGCCCGGCGTGCCAGGATCTTGCTGAAATGCTCACGCGCCACCCGCGCACGGGTGAACACACCCAATAATTGATGGCCATCCCCGGCTTCGACCGCATCGCGCAAGGCGTCGAGGTCGCTGCGGAAGGTGTCCAGGGTGCGCAACACCGCTTCGCGATTGGCGAGGAAGATGTCGTGCCACATCACCGGGTCGCTGCCGGCAATCCGCGTGAAGTCGCGGAAGCCACCGGCGGCGTAACGGAAAATCTCGAGGTTCTCGTTGCGCTTGGCCAAAGAATCCACCAGGCCAAACGCCAGCAAATGCGGCAGATGGCTGGTCGCGGCCAGCACTTCGTCGTGACGCTCGACCTGCATGTGCTCGACATCCGCACCCAACTCGCGCCACAGGCGATCGACCACCGCCAGCGCCGCCGGATCGGTTTGCGCAAGCGGCGTCAGGATCACCTTGTGACGACGGAACAGCTGCGCATTCGACGCCTCCACCCCGCTTTGCTCCGAACCGGCAATCGGATGACCCGGCACGAAGCGCGTCGGCATGCCACCAAACGCCTGCTGCGCCGCGCGCACCACATTACCTTTGGCACTGCCGACGTCCGTCAGGATCGCCTGGCCCAGGTCCATGCCCGCCAACACGGCGAGCAATTTCTCCATGGCCAGGATCGGCACGGCCAGCTGGATCACATCCGCGCCCCGGCAGGCGAGCGCCAGGTCCGCTTCACAGCGATCCACCACGCCCAACTCGACCGCCAACTGGCGCGATTGCGGGTCCAGGTCCACACCGACCACTTCGCCACACAGCCCGCTTTCACGCAGGCCTTTGGCGAAGGAGCCGCCGATCAACCCCAGGCCGACCACCACCAGGCGACCGATCATAGGCACAGCAGGTTGCAATGCAGTGACATCAACCACGAGCCAGAACCTTGGCCAGCGCCTCCAGGAAGCGACTGTTTTCAGCCGGCAGACCGATGGTGATGCGCAGGTGGTTCGGCATGCCGTAGTTGGCCACCGGACGCACGATCACACCTTCACGCAACAAGCCCTGGAATACCGGAGCGGCCACCTGACCGAGGTCGACGCAGATGAAATTACCCTTGGACGGAACCCAGCCCAGGCCCAGCTCGCGGAAGCCTTCCTGCAACTGCAGCATGCCGCTTTCGTTGATACGACGACTTTGCTCCAGGTACTCGGTATCCTTCACCGCCGCACAGGCCGCTGCCAGAGCCAGGCTGTTGACGTTGAACGGCTGGCGCACGCGGTTCAGCACATCGGCAACCACCGCAGTGGACAGGCCGTAGCCCACGCGCAGCGATGCCAGGCCGTAAGCCTTGGAGAAGGTGCGCGACACCAGCAGGTTCGGGTACGCGGCCAGGAAATCGAGGCCGTTCGGCAGGTCACTGCCTTCGGCGTACTCGATGTAGGCCTCGTCCAGCACCACCAGCACGTGCTTGGGCACGTCTTGCAGGAAGTCGTTCAGCGCCTGGGCGTCGAACCAGGTGCCGGTCGGGTTGTTCGGGTTGGCGATGAACACCACGCGGGTCCGGGCATCGATGGCTGCCAGCATGGCCGGCAGGTCATGGCCCCAATCCTTCGCCGGAATGATGCGCGCATCGGCACCGACGGCCTGGGTCACGATCGGATAGACCGCGAAGGCGTGCTCACTGAACACAGCGTTCAAGCCCGGCGCCAGGTAGGCACGGCCGACCAGCTCGAGAATGTCGTTGGAACCGTTGCCCAGGGTCACCTGGTTCAGCTCGACGCGGCATTTTTCCGCCAGCAACGACTTGAGCGCGAAGCCGTTGCCGTCCGGATACCGGGTCAGCTCAGCCAGCTCTTCACGGATCGCCGCCAGGACTTTGGGGCTAGGGCCCAGCGGGTTCTCGTTGCTCGCCAGCTTGACGATTTTCGAAGGATCCAGGTTCAACTCACGCGCCAGCTCGTCCACAGGCTTGCCCGGAACGTAAGGCGACAGTTGTTGCACGCCCGGCTGCGCCAGGGCGAGGAAGTTGCCACTCATGTTAAAGCCTCACAAAACCGCTTTCGGGTAAGAGCCCAGCACCTTGAGTGCCACGGCTTCCTGACTGATTTTCTCGAGCACGCCCTTGACCAGTGGGTCGCGGTGATGGCCGATGAAGTCGATAAAGAACACATAAGTCCATTTACCGCTGCGCGAAGGACGAGTCTCGATGCGCGTCAGGTCAATCCCGTTGTCGTGGAACGGCACCAGCAGCTCATGCAGTGCGCCGGGCTTGTTGCTCATGGACACGATGATGGAGGTCTTGTCGTCACCGGTCGGCGGTACTTCCTGGCTGCCGATCATCAGGAAGCGCGTGGAGTTGTCCGGGCGGTCCTCGATTTTCTCGGCCAGGCGCGTCAGGCCGTACAGACCCGCCGCCATATCGCCAGCGATGGCTGCCGAATTCCACTCACCCTTGACCCGCTTGGCGGCTTCGGCGTTGCTGGAGACCGCCACGCGCTCGACATTCGGGTAATGCGCATCCAGCCACTTGCGGCACTGGGCCAGCGACTGGGCGTGGGAGTAGATGCGACTGATGCTGTCGGTCTTGGTGTTCTCACCCACCAGCAGGTGGTGGTGGATGCGCAGCTCGACTTCGCCACAGATCACCATGTCGTGTTCGAGGAAGCTGTCCAGCGTGTGATTGACCGCGCCTTCGGTGGAGTTTTCCACCGGCACCACGCCAAAGTTCACCGCACCGGCCGCCACTTCACGGAACACTTCGTCGATCGCTGCCATTGGCTTGCTGATCACCGCGTGGCCGAAGTGCTTCATGGCCGCCGCCTGGGTAAAGGTGCCTTCCGGGCCGAGGTAGGCCACTTTCAGCGGCTGCTCCAGCGCCAGGCACGAGGACATGATTTCACGGAACAACCGCGCCATCTCTTCGTTGCCCAGCGGGCCCTTGTTGCGCTCCATCACACGCTTGAGCACCTGGGCTTCACGCTCGGGCCGATAGAACACCGGCACTTCGCCTTCGGCCAGGGACGCCATCTTCACCCTTGCCACTTCCTGGGCGCACCGCGCGCGCTCACTGATCAGCTCCAGGACTTTCTCGTCCAGGCTGTCGATGCGTACACGCAGGGCCTTGAGTTCTTGCTCAGACATTAGCCGTGTTCCTTTTCGAACTCTGCCATGTAGGCAACCAGCGCGTTGATCGCGTGGATGTCGACGGCGTTGTAGATGGAGGCGCGCATGCCACCCACCGAGCGGTGACCCTTGAGGTTCAGCAGGCCACGCGCGTCGGCACCGGCCAGGAACGGCTTGTCCAGGCGGTCGTCAGCCAGGCGGAACGGCACGTTCATCCACGAGCGGTCGATCAGGTTGATCGGGTTGCTGTACAGGCCGCTGGCGTCGATGAAGTCGTACAAGACGCGCTTCTTCTCTTCGTTGAGCTTGCCCATCGCAGCGACACCGCCCTGCTCTTTCAGCCACTCGAAGACCAGGCCGGACAGGTACCAGGCGAACGCCGGCGGGGTGTTGTACATCGAACCGTTATCGGCTGCGACCTTGTAGTTGAGCATGGTCGGGCACAGCGAACGGGCGCGACCCAGCAGGTCTTCGCGGATGATGTTGACCAGGATGCCGCTCGGGCCGATGTTCTTCTGGGCACCGGCGTAGATCATGCCGTACCGGGACACGTCGATAGGACGCGAGAGGATGTCCGAGGACATGTCGCACACCAGCGGCACGTCGCCCACTTCCGGCACCCAATCGAACTCCAGGCCGCCAATGGTTTCGTTGGCCACGTAGTGCACGTAGGCAGCGTCCTTCGACAACTTCCACTCGTTCTGACCCGGAATGGCGAAATAGTCGTAAGGCTTGGCGGTGCCCGCCACATTGACGTGACCGTAACGGGAAGCCTCTTCAATTGCCTTCTGGCCCCAGATACCAGTGTCGATATAGTCGGCAGTGCCGTCTTCCGGCAGCAGGTTCAGCGGGATCTGGGCGAATTGCTGGCTGGCGCCGCCCTGCAGGAACAGCACTTTGTAGTTGGAAGGGATGTCCAGCAAGTCGCGCAGATCCTGCTCGGCCTTGGTGGCGATGGACACGAACTCATCGCTGCGATGGCTCATTTCCATCACGGAGAGGCCTTTTCCATGCCAGTCGAGGAGTTCACCCTGCGCACGCTGCAGGACTGCTTCAGGAAGCGCCGCGGGACCGGCACAGAAGTTATAGGCTCTCTTGCTCACATCCAATCTCACTCTGATCTGGTGGGGCTGCAATCATGTTCGGCAACGCTCTGCTTCCGGAGCGGACCGTTGTGGAAGCTGGCTTGCCTGCGATACAGGCGCCTCGGTAAGTCAGTGATACCGTGGTGATGCCATTGCAGGCAAGCCAGCTCCCACATGTTTCTAAGGGGACAAACAACAAGGGGGCGAATCTTCATCCGCCCCCTGTGTGTCCGCTTATTCCTGCGGTTCTTCTTCGTCTGCGGCAGCGTCGAGGGTTGGCTCGTCGACGTTGTCATCGCCTGCTGCGATCACCTCGCCTTCAAACTCCTCGCCTTCCAGCTCTTCGCCTTCGACTTCCGATGGCTCCTGGACACGCTCCAGGCCGACCAGTTTTTCGTCCTTGGCCAGCTTGATCAGGGTCACGCCCTGGGTGTTACGGCCCAGGCTCGACACTTCAGCCACACGGGTACGTACCAGGGTGCCCTGGTCGGAGATCAGCATGATTTCCTCGCCGTCGAGCACCTGCACCGCACCGACCAGACGGCCGTTGCGGTCGTTGCTGACCATGGCGATCACGCCCTGGCCGCCACGCTTGTACTCCGGGAACTCGCTGATGGCGGTGCGCTTGCCATAACCACGCTCGGAAGCGGTGAGGATCTGGCTGCCTTCTTCCGGGATCAGCATCGAAATCAGCTTCTGCCCTTCCGGCAGGCGCATGCCGCGCACACCGCGGGCAGTACGGCCCATGGCACGAACGTCGGATTCCTTGAAGCGCGTTACTTTACCGCCGTCGGAGAACAGCATGACTTCACGCTCGCCGTCGGTGATGGCAGCGGAGATCAGCACGTCGCCTTCGTCCAGCTCCAGGGCGATCAGGCCCACGCTGCGCTGGCGGCTGAAGGATTCCAGCGGGGTCTTCTTCACGGTGCCTTTGGCGGTGGCCATGAAGATGAAGTGACCTTCGGTGTATTCCTCGACCGGCAGCATGGTGGTGATGTATTCATCACTGTCCAGCGGCAGCAGGTTGACCAGTGGGCGACCACGGGCGGCACGGGACGCTTCCGGGATTTCGTAGGTCTTGAGCCAGTACACCTTGCCCTTGCTGGAGAACAGCAGCAGCGTGGTGTGGCTGTTGGCAACCAGCAGGTGAGCGATGTAGTCCTCATCCTTCACGCCGGTAGCCGATTTACCTTTACCACCACGACGCTGAGCCTGGTACGCAGCCAGCGGCTGGGTCTTGGCGTAGCCACCGTGGGAGATGGTCACCACGCGCTCCTCTTCCGGGATCATGTCACCCAGGGTCAGGTCGAGGCGTGCATCGAGAATCTCGGTGCGACGCACATCGCCATATTCGGCGCGGATCACTTCCAGTTCTTCGCGGATCACTTCCATCAGGCGCACGGCGCTGCTGAGGATGCGGATCAACTCGCCGATCTGGTTGAGGATCTCCTGGTACTCGGCCAGCAGCTTCTCGTGCTCCAGGCCAGTCAGGCGGTGCAGGCGCAGTTCCAGGATGGCCTGGGCCTGTTCCGGCGACAGGAAGTACTTGCCTTCACGCAGACCGTATTGCGGGTCCAGGGTCTCCGGACGGCACGAGTCGGCGCCGGCACGTTCAACCATCGCCACCACGGCGCTGGATTCCCAAGGGGTGCTGATCAACGCTTCCTTGGCTTCCGACGGGGTTGGCGAGGCCTTGATCAGAGCGATCACCGGGTCGATGTTCGACAGCGCAACTGCCTGGCCTTCCAGGATATGGCCGCGCTCGCGGGCCTTGCGCAGTTCGAACACGGTACGGCGGGTGACCACTTCGCGACGGTGACGCACGAAGGCTTCCAGCAGGTCCTTGAGGTTCAGAATGCGCGGGCGGCCATCGATCAGTGCAACCACGTTGATACCGAACACGCTTTGCAGCTGGGTCTGGGCGTAAAGGTTGTTGAGGATCACCTCAGGCACTTCGCCACGACGCAGCTCGATCACCACGCGCATACCGTCTTTGTCGGACTCGTCGCGCAGCTCGGTGATGCCTTCGAGCTTCTTCTCTTTGACCAGCTCGGCGATCTTCTCTATCAGACGTGCCTTGTTCAGCTGGTACGGCAGCTCGGTGATGACGATCTGCTGGCGGCCACCGACCTTGTCGATGTCTTCGATGATCGAGCGGGCACGCATGTAAATGCGGCCGCGACCGGTGCGATAGGCTTCGATGATGCCGGCGCGACCGTTGATGATCGCGGCGGTCGGGAAGTCCGGGCCGGGGATGTATTGCATCAGCTCATCGACGGTCAGCTCGGGGTTGTCGATGAGGGCCAGGCAACCGTCGATGACTTCACCGAGGTTGTGCGGCGGGATGTTGGTCGCCATGCCCACGGCGATACCGCTGGAACCGTTGACCAGCAGGTTGGGGATCTTGGTCGGCATGACGGCCGGGATCATTTCGGTGCCGTCGTAGTTCGGCACCCAGTCCACGGTTTCTTTATGCAGGTCGGCCAGCAGCTCGTGCGCCAGCTTGGTCATGCGCACTTCGGTGTATCGCATGGCCGCGGCGTTGTCGCCGTCGACCGAACCGAAGTTGCCCTGGCCGTCTACCAGCAGGTAGCGCAGGGAAAACGGCTGGGCCATCCGAACGATGGTGTCGTACACCGCAGTGTCGCCGTGAGGGTGATACTTACCGATCACGTCACCGACAACACGGGCAGATTTCTTGTACGGCTTGTTCCAGTCGTTACCCAGCTCGCTCATCGCGAACAGCACACGCCGGTGCACGGGCTTCAAGCCATCGCGCGCATCAGGCAGTGCCCGACCGACAATTACGCTCATCGCGTAGTCGAGGTAGGACTGTTTCAGCTCGTCTTCGATATTGACCGGGAGGATTTCTTTGGCCAGTTCGCCCATGAGAAGCCTGATTCCTTTTTCGGGTGAAACCTCGTCACATCCATATGGGACGAACGAAGCTCGCCGCTGCCGGCAGAGTGCCTGACAACGACTTACGACAAATCAACGAGTTATGACACGGATCTGCACGTTATAGGCCACCCCTCGGGGCAGCCCTGGAAACCGCCGAATGTTATCACAATCGCCGCCACGCACCTATCCCCCTGATGCGCATGGAGCATAGTAAGTTGACGGATGACAGGCTTGAGGGCGACGAGAGGGGCTCAGAGCTGGAACCAAGCCCGATTTCGGGGGCAAATTGGCTTAATGCAAGCGCTTACGACACATCAACCTGGCCAGCTTGGCGGTGTCCGGCCGTTCGACCACGCCTTTTTCGGTCACGATCACATCGATCAGGTCGGCCGGGGTCACGTCGAACACCGGATTGAAGGCCGCCACATCGGCCGCGAAGCGCTGGCCGGCGACTTCCAGCAACTCACCGGCATCGCGCTCTTCCAGGGCAACGTCATCGCCAGTGGCCATCATCAGGTCCAGGGTGGAACTCGGCGCTACCACCATGAAACGCACGCCGTGGTGCATCGCACACACGGCCAACTGGTAAGTGCCGATCTTGCTGATCACATCGCCGTTGGCGGCAATGCAGTCGGCGCCGACAATCACCCAGGTCACGCCTTTGGTCTTGAGGATATGCGCACCGGCCGAGTCGGCATTCACCGTCACCGGGATGCCCTCGCCCGCCAGCTCCCAGGCGGTCAGCCGCGAGCCTTGCAGCCAGGGCCGGGTTTCATTGGCGTAGACCTGCTCGACCATGCCTTCGAGGTAGGCCGCACGAATCACCCCGAGCGCCGTACCGACACCGCCGGTCGCCAGGGCGCCAGCGTTGCCGTGGGTGAGGATGGCCTGGGCGTTGCCCTGGTGCTTGCGGATCAGCTCGACGCCCAGCTGGGCCATGGTCAGGTTGGCTTCGCGGTCGCTCTCATGGATGGCGATGGCTTCCGCTTCCAGCACCGCCACAGGGTCGGCGTGCTTTTTGACGCGGTCGAGCCGGTCACGCATGCGCTTCAAGGCCCAGAACAGGTTCGACGCGGTGGGGCGGGCATCGGCTAACAATGCGTAGTCTTCTTCCCACGCTGCCTGCCAGTCACCGCCCTCGGCGATCCGCTCGCGGGCGGCCAGCACCAGGCCATATGCGGCGCTGATGCCGATGGCCGGCGCACCGCGCACTACCATCGAGCGAATGGCTGCAGCCACTGCATCGACCGTCACGCAGGCCACCCAGCTTTCGCGGGACGGCAAGGCACGCTGATCAAGCAGGTACAGTGCGCCATCACGCCAATCGATGGCCTTCACTTTCTCCGCTGCCAACAGTCGATCGCGCATCCCTTACTCCGCACTCATAAACAAAGCCGCCGATTATAGCGATCCGCCAGCCAGGACGCTCGGGTATACTTCGCCCTTCTTTTATAGCTGCCTGGGAAGAAGCCTGCGATGACTGCCACTGCCGCCCCGCTCGACTTACTGTTGCTGCCGACCTGGCTGGTACCTGTCGAACCCGCCGGCGTGGTGCTCAAGGAACACGGCCTGGGCATCCGCGATGGGCGCATTGCGTTTATCGGCCCTCGCCAGGCGGCGTTGAAGCTGACCGCCAAGGAGACCCGCGAACTGCCGGGCATGTTGCTCAGCCCCGGCCTGGTCAACGCCCACGGGCACGCGGCGATGAGCCTGTTTCGCGGCCTGGCCGATGACCTGCCGCTGATGACCTGGCTGGAAAAACACATCTGGCCCGCCGAAGCCAAGTGGGTCGATGAAGCGTTCGTGCGTGACGGTACCGACCTGGCCATCGCCGAACAGCTCAAGGGCGGCATCACCTGCTTCTCCGACATGTACTTCTACCCCAAGGTCGCCAGCGACTGCGTGCACAACAGCGGCATGCGCGCACAGATCGCGATTCCGATCCTCGACTTCCCGATCCCCGGCGCCGGCAGTGCCGACGAGGCGATTCGCCAGGGTGTCGAGCTGTTCGGCGACCTCAAGCACCACCCGCGCATCAAGATCACCTTCGGCCCCCACGCGCCCTACACCGTGTGCGATGACAACCTGGAAAAAATCCGGGTGATCGCAGAAGAGCTGGACGCCGCGATCCATATGCATGTTCACGAAACCGCCTTCGAAGTGCAGCAAGCGGTCGAGCAGACCGGCGAGCGCCCGCTGGCGCGCCTGGGTCGCCTGGGGCTGCTGGGCCCGCGCTTCCAGGCCGTTCATATGACCCAAATCAGCGAGGACGACCTGGCTTTGCTGGTAGAAAGCAACACCAGCGTCATCCATTGCCCGGAATCCAATCTGAAACTGGCCAGCGGCTTTTGCCCGGTGGAGCGTCTGTGGCAGGCTGGCGTGAATGTGGCCATCGGCACCGATGGCGCCGCCAGCAACAATGACCTTGACCTGTTGGGCGAAACGCGCACGGCGGCGATGCTGGCAAAGGCCGTCGCCGGTTCGGCCACCGCACTCGATGCCCATCGCGCCCTGCGCATGGCCACCCTCAATGGCGCGCGAGCCATGGGCCTGGAAAGCGAGATCGGCTCGCTGGAAGTCGGCAAGGCGGCGGATATCGTTGCTTTCGATCTGTCGGGGCTGGCGCAACAACCGATCTATGATCCGGTCTCACAGCTTATATATGCCACCGGACGCGATTGCGTGAAACACCTTTGGGTCGCTGGCAAGCAATTGCTCGACGACCGGCAATTGACCCGCATGGATGAACAACAGTTGACCGCCACGGCCATCGCCTGGGGCCAACGCATCAGCGGGCACAGCGAATAACGACGGCCTTGAACCCTGGCGTTCAAGACCGACAAACCGATTTATCAGATTCAGAGGATTCACCATGAGCAACGTCGACCACGCCGAAATCGCCAAATTCGAAGCCCTGGCTCACCGCTGGTGGGACCGCGAAAGCGAGTTCAAGCCTTTGCACGACATCAACCCGCTGCGGGTCAACTGGATTGACGAACGCGTCAACCTGGCCGGCAAAAAGGTACTGGACGTCGGTTGCGGCGGCGGCATCCTCAGCGAAGCCATGGCCCAACGCGGCGCGACTGTGATGGGCATCGACATGGGCGAAGCGCCCTTGGCCGTGGCCCAATTGCATCAACTGGAGTCCGGGGTGAGCGTGGAATACCGCCAGATCACCGCCGAAGCCCTGGCCGAAGAGATGCCCGAGCAGTTCGACGTGGTCACCTGCCTGGAAATGCTGGAACACGTGCCCGACCCGTCCTCGGTGATCAGCGCCTGCTTCCGCATGGTCAAGCCCGGCGGCCAGGTGTTCTTCTCCACCATCAACCGCAACCCCAAGGCTTACCTGTTCGCGATCATCGGCGCCGAATACATCATGAAGCTGCTGCCGCGCGGCACCCATGACTTCAAGAAATTCATCCGTCCGTCCGAGCTGGGTGCGTGGAGCCGCCAGGCCGGGCTGACCGTCAAGGACATCATCGGCCTGACCTACAACCCGCTGACCAAGCACTACAAGCTGGCCAACGATGTTGACGTCAACTACATGATCCAGACCCTGCGCGAGGAGTGAGCCTGTGAAGTTGCGAGCGGTTCTCTTCGATATGGACGGTACCCTGCTGGATACCGCGCCGGACTTCATCGCGATCTGCCAGGCGATGCGCGCCGATCGCGACCTGCCGCCGATCAACCCCCAGCACATCCGCGATGAAATCTCCGGCGGTGCGCGGGCAATGGTTGCGGTGACCTTCTCGATGGACCCGGAATCCCCAGGCTTTGAAGAACTGCGCCAGGAATTCCTCGAGCGCTACCTCAAGGGCTGCGCGGTCCACAGCAAGTTGTTCGACGGCATGGCGCAGCTGCTCGAAGACATCGAGAAGGCCAAGCTGATCTGGGGCGTGGTCACCAACAAACCCCTGCGTTTTGCCGAGCCGATCATGCAGCAACTCGGCCTGGCCGAACGCTCGGCACTGCTGATCTGCCCGGACCACGTGAAAAACAGCAAGCCGGACCCGGAGCCGATGATCCTGGCCTGCAAGATGCTAGGCCTGGACCCGGCCAGCGTGCTGTTCGTGGGCGATGACCTGCGCGACATCGAGTCCGGCCGCGACGCCGGCACCCGCACGGCGGCGGTCACTTATGGCTACATCCACCCGGACGACAACCCACGCCATTGGGGTGCCGATGTGGTGGTGGATCACCCGCTGGAACTGCGCAAGGTGCTGGATAGCGCACTGTGCAGTTGCTGATTACTCAACGCCCCCACCCTCTATGAAGATCCAATGTGGGAGGGGGCTTGCGCCCGATAGCGGTGTGCCAGCCCGCACCTCTATGACTGATAGGCCCTCATCGGGGGCAAGCCCCCTCCCACAGGGGATCTTCAGTGTTTTCAGAGTTGGGGTTCATAAGCTGCTGAATTTTATCGAGGCTATTTATGTTTGATTACTCCGCGCGTCCAGACCTGCTCAAAGGCCGAATCATCCTGGTGACCGGCGCCGGTCGCGGGATTGGCGCGGCGGCGGCGAAAACCTACGCCGCCCACGGCGCTACCGTGCTGTTGTTGGGCAAGACCGAAGCCAACCTTGCCCAGGTATATGACGAGATCGAAGCCGCAGGCCAACCACAGCCGGTGGTGATCCCCTTCAACCTGGAGACCGCCCTGCCCCATCAATACGATGAGCTGGCGGCGATGATCGAGAAAGAATTCGGCCACCTCGACGGCCTGCTGCACAACGCCTCGATCATCGGCCCGCGTACGCCGCTCGAACAGTTGTCCGGCGAGAACTTCATGCGGGTGATGCACGTGAACGTCAACGCGATGTTCATGCTGACCAGTACTTTGTTGCCGCTGCTCAAGCTGTCGAAGGATGCCTCGGTGGTGTTCACCTCCAGTAGCGTCGGCCGCAAGGGTCGGGCTTACTGGGGCGCTTATGGCGTGTCGAAGTTTGCGACCGAAGGCTTGATGCAAACCTTGGCCGATGAGCTTGAGGATGTGGCAGCAGTACGCTCCAACAGCATCAACCCAGGTGGCACGCGCACCAGCATGCGCGCCCAGGCGTATCCAGGGGAAAACCCGATGGAACGGCCTGCTCCGGAAGAAATCATGCCGGTGTACCTGTACCTGATGGGGCCGGACAGTGCCGGCATCAACGGCCAGGCGTTCGACGCGCAATAACCGGCACATTGTAAAACCAAATGTGGGAGGGGGCTTGCCCCCGATAGCGGTAGGACAGTCACTGTATCTGTTGACTGATCCACTGCAATCGGGGGCAAGCCCCCTCCCACATTTTTCAGCAGTGTGCTTTAGTTTTTCACCACTTCTTCAAGGGTGAAGCGGCCTAACGGGTTCTGCAGGAAGTTGCTCACATTCTTACGTGAGATGTTGATGTAAGGGCTGTAGTACAAGTCGATCCAGTTCACATCCTGTTTCGCCAGTTTCTGCAATTCCACATACATCTGCTCACGCTTGACCGGGTCGGCCTCGATCCGTGCCTGGGCCACCAGGTCCTTGACCTTGTCATTCCTGTAGCGGGTCATGTAGTTCTGGTTGGTGTCGTGGCCCAGCACGAAGGTGGTCTTCTGGTCCGGGTCGAGGATGTCGTTGGTCCAGTACATCACCGAAATATCGTACTCACCGTCCACCAGCATCTGCCAGCTCTGGGTCGGATCGACTTTTTGCAGGTTGGCGGTTACGCCGACCTTGGCTAGCTGGTCCTTGATGATCACCGCAATCTGCTCGTCGGCTTCGTTGCCGGCGTTGACCACGTAGTTGAGCTTCAAGTCCTTCGCACCGGCCTGCTCCAGCAGCTTCCTGGCGGCGGTGGGGTCATACGGGCGCTGCAGGTTGTTGGCGTAGTGGTACAGCGAGCCCTTTGGAATGTAGGAATAGGCCACAGTGCCCTGACCATAGGTGGCGGTCTTCACCAGCGATTGTTTGTCGATGGCCATGTCCAGCGCCTGGCGCACTTCCGGCTTGGCCAGCAACCCGTGGGCGTGGTTGATCAGCAGGTGATCTTCACGGGTGGAAGGGTCGGCGTGGATCACCACGTTCTTGTCTTTCTTCAGCTCTTCAACCCGCGAGAACGGTACGAAGATCGCCGTGTCCAGCTCATTGTTCTGCACCATGCGCATGCGCGTGTTGTCGTCGGTAACGGAGACCCACTCCACGCCATCCAGGCTCACGTTCCTGGCCTGCCAGAAGTTCGGGTTCTTCTTCAGGATCACCCGATCGCCCTTGCGCCACTCGTCTACGGTAAACGCGCCGGACGTCACCGGGTTTTCCGAGTAGGCGTCTTCGCCCATCTTGGTCATGGCTTTTTCCGACAGGATCGACACCGTCGGCGACGCCAGTTGCGAGAGGAAGGCGACGGCCGGAGTTTTCAGCGTGACCACCAGGGTTTTCGGGTCCGATGCCTTGGCCGTGTTGATCAAGTTGAACGGATCAGCCCACAGCGAAGCCTTGTTGTCGCGGATACGCAGCAGGCTGAATGCCGCATCGTCGGCGGTAATGGCCGAGCCATCGGAGAACTTCGCGTCACGCAGTTTGAAGGTGTAAGTCAGGCCGTCCTTGGAGATATCCCAGCTTTCGGCCAGGCCCGGCTCCATCTTGGTGCCCAGGTTGTCCACGCGTACCAGGGTGTCGTAGACGTTGGCGAAGACCCAGGTGTCGCGGTTTTGCGCGCTTTTGATCGGGTCGAACGTGGTGCTGTCTTCACGGCAGCCGATGGTCAGGACACCGGCGGCCTGGGCGAAACCGGCGGTCAGCGACCAGGCGGTCAGTGTGGCGGCGGCGAGCAACTTCAAGTGGCGCGATTGCATGTCATAACTCCTTGTTCATGAATGGCAGGGATGGGTCAAAGCAAAGGTTCTTCAAGCACGCAACTGTACCGATGCTCGTGCAGGAAATGGGTCGGCGGCAACACCACGGAACACAGGGTGCGGGCATGCCGGCAACGCGGGTGAAAGGCGCAGCCTGTGGGCAGATTCAGTGGGCTCGGTGGTTCACCCGGCAAGGGTTCTGTCGGCAATGGCCGATGCGGATCGATCTCGGGAATCGCCTGGATCAACGCCGCCGTGTACGGATGACGTGGCGCCGTGAAGACCGCCTCCACCGGTCCTTCCTCGACGATCTTGCCCAGGTACATCACCGCCACGCGGTCACACAATCGGCGCACGATGGCCAGGTCATGGGCGATAAACAGGATCGCCAGGTTCATGCGCTGTTGCAGTTCCAGCAGCAGGTTGATGATCTGGCCCTGGATCGACACATCCAGCGCCGCCACGCACTCGTCGGCGATGATCAGGCGTGGCTCAACCGCCAGCGCCCGGGCAATGCCGACGCGCTGGCACTGGCCACCGCTGAGGGCGGCGGGTTTGCGACTGGCGAGTTCGGTGCGCAGGCCGACCAGGTCGAGCAGTTCATTCACACGAGCTGCAACCTGCTCTGGCGCGACTTTGCGCTGCACGCGCAGCACCTCGGCAATGGTTTCGCCGATGGTGTGGCGCGGGTTCAATGCAGCGTACGGGTCCTGGAAGATCATTGCGGTTTCATGCCGCAGACGAGTGATGTCGATGGCGCTGCCATGGGCCATGTCGATGCCGTCAAACAACACCTGGCCGGCGCTGATCGGGTTGAGGTGCAGGATGGCGCGGCCCAGGGTGCTTTTGCCGCTGCCCGACTCACCCACCAGCCCCAGGGTTTCACCCGCCGCCAGGTTCAGCGACACGCCGTTCACCGCCCTCACCCACTGCTTGTTCAACCCGAACACGCCGGTGCCGGAGGCGGCAAACTTCACCTCAAGGTCCTTGATCTGCAACAGGCTCATGGCTGCGCTCCCAACGGGTAATGACAGGCGACCCGAGCACCTTCCGGCAACACCTCGGTGCACAACGCGCCAACCTGCGGGCAACGCGGGTTGAACCGGCAACCGGCGGGTAATGCATCCAGCAACGGCGGTTGCCCGGGGATCGTGCGCAGCAAGGCGTGACCGCTGCTGTGGGCGGGCTGGCAATCGATCAGGCCGGCGGTGTAGGGATGCTGCGGTCGAGCCAGCAAGTCGTATTTGCTGCCGTGCTCGCACAGCCGCCCGGCGTACATCACGGCGATGGAATCACAGGTTTGCGCCACCACGCCGAGATCATGGGTAATCATGATGATCGACAGGCCGCGCTGGTCGCGCAATTCCATCAACAGCCGCAGGATTTGCGCCTGCACCGTCACATCCAGGGCGGTGGTGGGTTCGTCGGCGATCAGCACTTTCGGGTTGCAGCCCAGCGCCACGGCGATCATTGCACGCTGGCGCATGCCGCCGGAAAACTCGTGGGGGTAGTTGTCGACCCGCGCCTGGGGATCGGGGATGCCAACCTGGCGCAACACGTCGATGGCCTGCAATCGCGCGTCTTTTTTCGACGCACCTTGATGCAGGCGGATGCCCTCGGCAATCTGCTCGCCGATACGCATCAGCGGATCAAGGTGGCTGCTGGGGTTCTGGAAAATCATGCCCAGTTGGCCGCCGCGCACAGCGCGCATGCCAGCGTCATCCAATGCCAACAGGTCCTGGCCGGCCAGCCGCACCGAGCCGCCTTGCACGCGCAGGCTGGGCGATGGCAACAGGCGCATCAGGCCACGGCAGGCCATGGTCTTGCCCGAGCCGCTTTCCCCTACCAGGCCGAGGATTTCGCCTTCGGCCAGATCGAACGACACCCGCTCGACCAGGGTTACATCGCGCCCCGCATTGTTGGCGATGACACTGAGGTCGCGCACTTGCAGCAGGCTCATGAGCGGTCCCCCAATACTTGCGCCACGCCATCGGCCAGCAGGCTGAAGCCCATGGCCAGGGTCACGATGGCCAGCCCCGGAAAGGTGCAGATCCACCAGGCCGTGGTGATAAAGGCCTGCCCCTCGGCCACCATGGTGCCCCACTCGGCGGTCGGCGGTTGCACGCCCAGGCCCAGATAGCTCACGGCGGCGCCATTGAGCAGCACCAGCACCGCGTCAGACATGGAAAACACAATCGAGCCGAACATCGCATTGGGCAGCAGATGCCGGAACAGAATGCGCCCGTGGCCAAAGCCCAGGCTCTTGGCGGCCAGGGCAAACTCGCTTTCCTTGAGCACCAGGATCTGCGAGCGGATCAGCCGCGCATACGACACCCAGCCCACCAGCGCCATGGCGATGTAGAAACTCTTCAAGCCCGGCCCGAGGATGGCCATGATCGCGAGCATCAGCACCAGGAAGGGAAACGCCAGGATCACGTCGATCACGCGCATGCAAACGCTGTCGAAGCGCCCGCCGATATAGCCCGAGACCGCACCGATGAAGGTGCCGATCATGAAAGGGAAGATCACCCCGACAATGGCCAGTTGCAGGTCGATGCGCGCGCCCCAGATCACCCTCGAAAGGATGTCTCTTCCGTAGTTATCCGTGCCAAACGGATGCATAAGGCTTGGAGCGAGCAAACTGAAATCAGGGTTCTGCGCAATCGGGTCATACGGTGCAATCCAAGGCGCAAACAGCGCAAGCGCCAGCCACACCAGCAGGATCAACAGGCCCCACGCCGCCGTCAGCCGACCATTGCGCAAACCGAAACGCAGACGCAAGCGCCACGGGGCAATCAACGGGCGGCTGCTCATTGCATCTTCACCCGTGGGTCGAGGGCCACCGTCACCACGTCAGCGATGAAGTTGACCACCACCGTCGCACAGGCCAGCACCATGGCCACGCCCTGCACCACCATGTAATCGCGGGTGAAAATGCCGCGCACCAGCAATTGGCCGATACCGGGAATGGCGAACAGGCTTTCGATCACCACCGTGCCGCTGATCAGCCAGCCGATGTTCACCGCCAGCAGGTTGACCGCCGGCACCAGAGAATTTGGCAACACATGCCGACGAAAAACGGCGGTTTCCGACAGCCCACGGGCGCGGGCCGCGGTCACGTGATCGGCCTGCAACTCCATCAACATGCTCGCCCGCAGGTTGCGCACCAGCACCGCCGATAACGCCAGGGCAATCGTCAGGCACGGCAGCACCATGTGATGCGCCTTGTCCAGCCAGGTGCGGCCGTAGCCGGACACCGGAAACAAGCCCCACTGCACACTCAGCAACAGGATCAGCATCAAGCCCAGCCAGAACGCCGGCATGCCCAGGCCAACCGTGGTGAACACGCGGATCAGGTTGTCCGCCCAGCCGCCCTTGTTGCGTGCGGCCCAGGTCGCCAGCGGCACCGCGATCAGCAGCGCCAGCACCACGCTGCCTATTACCAGCACCAGGGTGGGCTCGATGCGCGTGACAATCAGCTTGAGGGCGTCGACCTTGTACAGCAGCGATTGGCCGAGGTCGCCCTTGAGCAGGTTTTTCAGGAAGTAGAAGTATTGCTGCCACAACGGCTGGTCGAGGCCGTACTGGGCGCGGATCTTCAGCAAGGCATCCGGCGTGCTGCGCGAGCCCAGCAAGGCGCGCGCCGGGTCGCCAGGGATCGAGCGCACCAGCACAAAGGTGATCAGGCTGATGCCAAACAGCACCGGCAGCAACTGCAGCGGCCGGGACAGCACAAAACGGTAGCGCGCCAGGTTCATCCGTCAGCCTCGGTGACGCGAGAGGAAGTCCAGCAGCACCGGGAAATATGCCTGGGGCTCTTCATAAAACGGCATATGGCTGCTGTTGGGGAACACATGCAATTCGGCGTGCCGGGCCGCCATTTTCATGCGCATGGCGCAGGCCGGGGTGAGTTCGTCGTGCTGGCCGGTGGTGATCAGGATCGGCATCTTGAACGCGGCCATCTCGGGGAGGCGGTTCCAGTCCTTGAGGTTGCCGATGTAGAGAAACTCGTTGGGACCCTGCATGGTTTCGTAAGGGCCCATGTTCCAGTCGTCGAGAGAGCGTCTGACCGGTGCAGGCCACTCGTCCAGCCGGCACACGTGGCGATAGTTGAGCAAGGTAATCGCGGCCTGGTACTGCGGGTGGTCGAGGGTACCCATGGCTTCGTGACGTTGCATCATCGCCACGGTTTCGCTGCCGAGGGCGCCGCGCAGGCGCTCCAGTTCCTGGGACAGGTGCGGAATGTCGCCCACGGTGTTTTCGAGGATCAGGCTTTTCAGCGCGTCGGGGTAATGGATCGCGTATTCGATGCCGAGCCAGCCGCCCCAGGAATGCCCGAGCAAATGCACGCGGCCCAGGCCCAGGGCCTGGCGCACGGTTTCGACTTCTTCGACATAACGGCGGATTTCCCACAGCGAAACATCGGTGGGTCTGGCTGATGCACCCGTGCCAAGCTGGTCGAATGCAACCACTCGCAGGTTATGCTCCTTGAGCCAGCCATGGGCGTCGCGCAAGTAGTCACACGGCAGGCCCGGCCCGCCGTTGAGGCACAGCAGCACCTCATCGCCTTCGCCGAAGCTGTAGACCACGAGGTTATGGCCATCGACTTGCACGTTGTACTGCTGGTCGGGGGCAATTTCACGCCACATGCATACATTCCTTGTGTTGTATCGGCCTGGCAGGTAGCGGCCGTTGATCGGCCAACACTACCGAGGATGCCGCGCGTCCATAACCTAGTATTTCTTATAGGTTTGGCCTGGCAGTCCTTCGCCGGGGCGTGGCATTCTACTTGCCGCAAGTCGAGATTCAAATGAAATCGGGAGCAGAACGGATGCTGGCCAAGCTGACTGCCTTAAATCACCGTCTGATGCCGGGCAGGAGCCTGGACGAGCAGATGGACAACACCTTTATCCTTGCCCAACAGTTGGGCTTCGACGCCTTGGTGTACGACTACACCCCGGTGCCGATCGATCAGGATGGCGCATTGATCACCCCCTCGGTGCTGCAACTGCGCAACACCCCGGCCGACTGGCATGCCTTGTGGTGCAGCGAAGGGTTCTACCAGATCGATCCGGTGCAACACCTGGCTCTGAGCCGGGTGTCGCCGTTCGTGTGGTCCTACGACGTCAAGGCCGACACCCCCCTGCAAAAGATCATCGATCCCTGCCACGCGCCGGTTTCATCCTACCTGCATGACCAGCAATTGACCTGCGGCGTCAGCGTGCCGATCCACCTGCCCCGTGGCGGCTTCGCCTCGCTGACCGGCCTGCGCACCGGCAACGCCCGCAGCGTGTTGAAGGATGCGCAGCAGACCTTGTCGGACTTCAGCCTGATTTCCCATGCCTTGCAGGAAGCGGCCTACCCACTGTTCAGCAAAGAGCTGCGCACTTACCCGCATATCCACCTGACCAAACGCGAACGTGAGTGCCTCAAATGGGCCGCCGAAGGCCTGACTGCGGCCGAAATTGCCACGCAATTGAGCCGTTCGCTGGCGGTAGTCACCCTGCACCTGGCCTCGGCCATGCACAAACTGGGGGCCAAGAACCGCGTGCAGGCGGTAGTGCGCGCCACCCATTACCGGTTGCTGGAAGACTGACCCCCCGGCAAAACCTAGCTGTTTTGCTAGTTACCTAAATTTCTGCCACGCATTATCGTGTCCCTGATCCTTTTTTCAGAGCAGGGTACGAAATGGAATTCATCGAAAAAATCCGCGAAGGGTATGCGGCGTTTGGCGCCTACCAAACCTGGTACCGCGTCACCGGTGACTTGTCGAGCGGTCGCACGCCCCTGGTGGTTATCCACGGCGGCCCCGGATGCACCCATGATTATGTTGACGCGTTCAAGGACGTCGCCGCCAGCGGTCACGCGGTGATCCACTACGACCAGTTGGGCAACGGCCGCTCCACCCATCTGCCCGACAAAGACCCGTCCTTCTGGACCGTGGGCCTGTTCCTCGAAGAACTCGACAACCTGCTGGACCACCTGCAGATCAGCGATAACTACGCGATCCTCGGCCAGTCCTGGGGCGGCATGCTCGGCAGTGAACACGCGATCCTGCAACCCAAGGGCCTGCGCGCGTTCATCCCGGCCAACTCGCCGACCTGCATGCGCACCTGGGTCAGCGAAGCCAACCGCCTGCGCAAATTGTTGCCTGAAGGCGTGCATGAAACCCTGCTCAAGCACGAAGCCGTCGGCAACTACCAGGATCCGGAATACCTCGCCGCGTCGCGGGTGTTCTATGACCATCACGTATGCCGGGTCATCCCTTGGCCCGAGGAAGTGGCGCGCACCTTCGCCGCGGTCGATGCAGACCCGACGGTGTACCACGCCATGAGCGGCCCGACCGAATTCCATGTGATCGGCAGCTTGAAAGACTGGAAGTCCACTGGCCGCCTGTCGGCGATCAACGTACCGACGCTGGTGATCTCAGGTCGCCACGACGAGGCCACGCCGCTGGTGGTCAAGCCGTTCCTGGACGAAATTGCGGATGTGCGCTGGGCGCTGTTTGAAGACTCCAGCCACATGCCCCATGTGGAAGAACGCCAGGCGTGCATGGGGACTGTGGTGAAGTTTCTGGATGAGGTGTGTTCAGCACAATACAAAGTGCTCAAGGCCGGCTGAATGCTCAAGCTGGATGCATTCCAATTGTGGGAGGGGGCTTGCCCCCGATAGCGGTGTGTCAGGCGCCAATCACTCAGTTGATACACCGTCATCGGGGGCAAGCCCCCTCCCACATTCAGGCCTCGCTAGCCTCGGGTTTGGTGACCTTCCTAGGCACTTCCGCCACCAACGGGATCTCCCTGCCCTCGGCATCAAACAACTTGCCGCCCTTGAAGTAATCCCCATCACGCAGTTCCGACACATCGCGAAAGCACAGGCTGCGTTCGGTCCCCGCCACGAAAACCGACTGCTGGTCCGAATTGCCGGCGGTGAAATGGTTGAACGCCAGGTTCAGCAGGATCGCCATGATTGCCGACGAGCTGATCCCCGAGTGGAAAATGGTCGCGAACCAGCTCGGGAAGTGGTCGTAGAAGCTCGGTGCAGCAATCGGGATCATGCCAAAACCGATGGAAGTGGCCACGATGATCAGGTTCATGTTGTTGCGGTAATCCACCTTGGACAAGGTGCGGATACCACTGGCTGCCACGGTGCCGAACAGCACAATCCCGGCCCCGCCCAGCACTGAAGTGGGCACCGCCGCGATGACCCGGCCCATGAAGGGCAACAAGCCGAGGATCACCAGGAACAGCCCGCCCGTGGCCACCACGAAGCGGCTCTTGACCCCGGTCACCGCCACCAGCCCGACGTTCTGGGCGAAGGCGCTCTGGGTGAACGAACCGAAGATCGGCGCGAACATACTCGACAGCATATCGGCACGCAGGCCGTTGCCCAGACGCTTGGAATCGACTTTGGTGTCGATGATTTCACCCACCGCCAGAATATCCGCCGAGGTCTCGACCAGGGTCACCATCACCACGATGCACATGGAAATGATCGCGGCCACATGGAAGGTGGGCATGCCGAAATGGAAGGGTGTGGGGAAACCGAACATCGGCCCCTGGGTCACGCCGGAGAAGTCGGCCATGCCAAGGAACACCGCAATCACGGTGCCGATCACCATCGCCAGCAGGATCGACAAGCGCGAGATGGTCGCGCTGCCTATCTTGCTCAGCAGCAACACCAGCACAAGGGTCAACGCCGCCAGGCCGATATTGGACATGCTGCCGAAATCGGCGGCGCGGCTGTTGCCGCCCATGGCCCAGCGCGCGGCAACGGGCATCAGGGTCAGGCCGATGGTGGTGATCACAATGCCCGTTACCAACGGCGGGAAAAACTTGGTGATCCGCGAGAACACCGGGGTTATCAATAATCCGATAAACGACGCGGCCATTACCGCGCCAAGAATCGCCGGCACACCACCGGCGCCATCACTGCCGACAATCGCCACCATGGTTGCCACACCGGCGAACGACACGCCCTGCACCAGCGGCAACTGACAACCAAAAAACGGCAGGCCCAGGGTCTGCAACAGCGTGGCCAGGCCACCGGCGAACAACGACGCGGCGATCAGCAGGCCGATATCCGCCGGCGACAAACCCGCCGCCTGGCCGACGATCAACGGTACCGCGACGATGCCGCCGTACATGGTGAGCACATGTTGCAGGCCGTAAGCCATGTTGGCGGCGACGCCGAGATTCTCATCTTCTGGCCGCTGCGGTGACGCCTTCGGGATAGTCATGGTGAGGGGTTCTCTGTTTTTGTTGTGCGGCCACTGTATGCAATGTTTGGACTGGATGTCCATAGAGTTGTATACAATCAATCGAACAAGTTACCCTCCGTCGGCGTTACAAAAACAATCCGGCCGTGATGAGCCAGAACGCCAAAGGACCCATAACAATGAAAAAGGCACTACAGGGCGCAACCGTCGCACTCACCCTCCTCGGCGGCGGGGAGGCCGTCGCGGTGGAATGGATGAACAACAGCGCAGGGTTTCGCTACGGCCAGCAGTTCACCAACCCGAACAACCCCGACGAATTCAGCAAGCGCATCTACAGTTTTACCCACGCCAGCGGCTACCGGTACGGCAGCAATTTCCTCAACCTCGATGTGTTCCTGTCCGACAGCCGCGACCCGCGCAAGGGTACGGATCATGGCGGGAGCGAGGTGTATGCGGTGTACCGTCACCAGTTGTATGCATCGCGGGTGTTCGATGTGCCGCTGGGCACTGGCCTGGTCAAGGATTACGCGCTGACGTTGGGGTTCGATGCCAACCGCAACAACAACTTCGCCTCAGCCAGGAAGCGCGCCCTGGTGATCGGCCCGACCTTGAAGTTCAACACCGTCGGCGTGCTGGACCTGAGCCTGCTGTACTACAAGGAAAAGAACCACACCGGCATCCCCGGCGCGCAGGAGTCGAACCACACGTTCGACGATACCTACATGCTCAACCTGACGTGGATGCGCCCGTTCGAGATTGCCAATCATGCGGCGAAATTCCAGGGTTTCATGAATTATGTCGGGGAAAAAGGCGAGGACTATCACGGTCGCGACACCGCGCCGGAAGCCCTGATGCGCACCGCGCTGATGGTGGCGGTGCGACCGGGCAAAAGCGTCAAGCCGAACCTGTACCTGGGGGTGGGTTACGAGTATTGGCATAACAAATTCGGCGTGGATGGCGGCCGGGGTAGCCGCACATCGACGCCGACGGTGAACCTGGAAGTGACGTTCTAGGCGGCTGCCAGTTCCGAATCCTCGGCCTTGGGCCGCGCCAGCCAGTACCCCAGCACGGCCAACGGCGCGGTCGCCAGCATCACAATCACGGTAATCAGCAGTGGCTGGTCAATCATTGACGACACCAGCAGGCTGCTGAGAAAGCACAGGCCCAATTGCAGCGTATTTTGCAGCGCCGCCGCCTTGCCGGAGTTTTGCGCAAACGGCATCAGCGCGTTCGCCACGACGATGGGGTAACTGGCACCGTTGCACAGCGCCATCAGGCAGAACGGAATCAGCAAGGTGGTAAGGCTCGGCACGGTCAAGGTCGCGACCAGGTACAACGCCACCATGCTGATGCAATACGCCAGCAGCAGCCACGGCAACAGCGTCTTGCCCTGGAAGTGTTGCAAGGCGCTGCGGCAGCTGTAGCCGCCGACCAGAAACGCCAAGGTCGGCAGCACGTAGCTCAGGCCGATGTCATTCGGACTGTAGCCCATGCCGCCCAGGATGAAGGGCGACGCCGTCAGCCAGGCGAAGAAACTGGCCGAGCACGCGGCAAAAATCATGACATTGCCGGTAAACACCCGAGACGTCAGTAACTGTCCATAACCCAGGCGCGAAGGTTCGCCCTTCGCGGCCTGACGTTTCTGCGCAGTACGCAGGAACAACGTCGGCAACAACAGCAACAACGACACACCCAGCAATACGCCGAAGATCGCCTGCCAGCCGAAGTGACTCAGCACCATCGCGCCCAACAGCGGCGCTAAAGCCGGTGACAACGACATCAGCGGCATGATGCTGGCGAACACGCGATGGGCCTTGTCGGCCGGGTAGCGGTCGATCACCAGGGCTTGCCAACTGACGGCGGCGGCGCATACGCCAATGGCTTGGATAAAACGCAATGCCAGCAACTGAGGCGCCGTTTCGACCCAGAACATGCCCGCACAACCGAGCACAAACAGGCTCAGCCCGGCGAGCAGGATCGGCTTGCGCCCCAGGCGGTCGGACAACGGCCCCCATAACAACTGCCCCACCGCAAAGCCAGCGAGGAAGATGCTCAAGCTGGCGCCTACTGCACCGGCGCCAATCTGCAAGTGCTCGCCCATGGCGCCGAACGCCGGTAAATACATGTCCATGGCGAGGTAACCGAGCATGCTCAGCCCCGCCAGATACCCAGTGAAACCAAAAGAATTTTTCATTGAAGCCTTGTTGATCCTGCCATCAAACTATTTGCTGACTGCCGCCCATTATGAAGCTGACAGTTTTGCTGTGAAGCGATAATAATTGGATACTCTTATCAATAAATTTGAAGGCAACCGCCATGTGGTCCGAATATTCGCTGGACGTTGTCGATGCAGTCGCGCGTCATGGCAGCTTCAGCGCCGCTGCCCAGGAACTGCACCGGGTGCCGTCGGCCATCAGCTATACGGTGCGTCAGATCGAGGAATGGCTGGCAGTGCCGTTGTTTGTGCGGCGCCACCGGGACGTCGAGCTGACGCCGGCCGGCCGGCTGTTTATCGACGAAGCCCGTGGCGTGATGAAAAAAATGCTCGGCACCCGACGCCTTTGCCAGCAAGTGGCCAACGGCTGGAGTGGCCAGTTGAAGGTGGCGGTGGATTCCATCGTCAAACCCCAGCGCTGCCGGCAGTTGGTCATTGATTTCTACCGGCAGTTTCCCGAGGTCGAGCTGTTGCTGGAATACGAGGTGTACAACGGCGTGTGGGATGCCCTGGCGGATGAGCGCACCGACATTGTGATCGGCGCCACCAGCGCGGTGCCGGTGGCCAGCCGCTTCACCTTTCGCGACATGGGGTTGTTGAATTGGCTGTGTGTGGTCAGTGCGCGCCACCCGTTGGCCCGCGTCGAAGGCTTGCTGAGTGACGATCAACTGAGGCCCTTCGCTTCGTTGTGCATGACCGATACATCGCGCAACCTGCCCAAACGCGACACCTGGACCCTGGATAACCAGCGTCGGCTGGTGGTGCCGAACTGGTCATCGGCCCTCGATTGCTTGCGTGACGGCCTGTGCGTCGGCATGGCGCCGGCGCATCAGGTGCTACCGTGGATCGAGCGCGGGGAATTAGTGGCGCTGCAATTGAGCCGGCCGTTTCCTGCCAGCCCGTCGTGTGTGGCCTGGGCACAGGACAAGCTGTCCCCGGCCATGGCCTGGCTGCTGGAGTATCTGGGCGATACCGAAACCCTGAACCAGGAATGGCTCAACGGGCCTGATCCAGTAGCCGGGTAATGGCCCGCACGATCATCTCGACCTCCTTGGCAGCCAGGGTCAGCGGCGGCAGCAGCCGAATGACCTTGCCCCGCGTCACGTTGATCAGCAGGCCGTGTTCCTGGGCCGCGCGCTGGGCCAGGTCACGATAAGGGCTCGCCAGTTCGATCCCGATCATCAACCCCTGCCCACGAATCGCCAGGACGTGCGGGTGCTCACCCAGTTCCACCCGCAACCGCGCCAGCAAGCGCTCGCCCTGTAGCGCCGCGTTCTGCAGCAAACCTTGTTCTTCGATAATGTCCAGCACGGTGCACCCCACGCGACACGCCAACGGGTTGCCGCCGAAGGTGCTGCCATGGCTGCCCGGCGTAAACAACTGGGCCACACCGGCCCGCGCCAGGCAGGCGCCGATGGGTACGCCGTTGCCGAGGCCCTTGGCCAGGGTCATCACGTCCGGGACGATGCCTTCATGCTGGAAGGCAAACCAGGCGCCGGTGCGCCCAATGCCGGTCTGGATTTCATCGAGCATCATCAACCAGCCATGGCGGGTGCAGTGATCACGCAGGGCTTTCAGGTAGCCCGGTGGTGCCGGCAGTACGCCGCTTTCACCCTGGATCGGTTCCAGCAGGACCGCTGCGATCCGCGCGCCAAACGTCTGGGTGATTGCCTCAAGCGCAGCCAGATCGCCAAAGCCCACCTTGAGAAAGTCCCCCGGCAAGCGCTGGAAACCCAGGCGTACCGACGGCCCGTCACTGGCAGCCATGGTGCCGAGCGTACGGCCGTGAAAAGCATTTTCCATCACCACCACCAACGGTTCTTCAATGCCTTTTTTCCAGCCATGCAGCCGCGCCAGTTTCAGCGCTGTTTCGTTGGCCTCGGCACCGGAGTTGTTGAAGAAGGCCCGGTCGAGGCCAGACAGTTGAGTCAGGCGCTGGGCCAGCCGTTGCTGCCAGTCGATGCTGTAGAGGTTGGAGGTATGCAACAACAAGCCAGCCTGCTCGCTGATGGCCGTCACCAACCTGGGGTGCGAATGGCCGACATTGGTCACCGCCACACCGGCCACCGCATCCAGGTATTCACGGCCCTGCTGGTCCCACAGGCGCGTGCCCAGGCCGCGGGTAAAGCTCAGCGCCAGGGGTTGGTAAGTGGTCATCAAGCAGGTTGCGGTCATGGTGCGGCTCCAGTGCATCGTTGTGATGGCTTCAGTATCGTTAGCCACCTGAGCTGGATAAACTGCACATTCCTGCAATAACTTTAAACCAGGGCTTGATAATGGATCTGTTCCAGGCAATGTCGGTGTACGTGAAGGTGGTCGAGACTGGCAGCATGACCGCCGCAGCCCAAGCCTGCGGGATGTCGACCACCATGGTCGGCAACCACTTGCGCGCGCTGGAACAACGCCTTGGCGTCAGCCTGCTCAAGCGCACCACGCGCAAACAGAGCCTCACGGAATTCGGCGGGCAGTATTACCAGCGCTGCCTGGAAGTGCTGGGCTTGGTGGCCGACTCCGAGCAACTGGCCGAACAAGCCCATAGCGATGTCCCCAAGGGCACCCTGCGCATCACCGCGCCCCCCGTATTCGGCACCGAACGCCTTACACCGGCCTTGAGCGAATTTTCCCGGCGCTACCCGCTGATCAACCTGTACGTGGTGTTGAGCAATGAGCGGATGGACTTGGTCGACAGCGGCTTCGACGTGGCGATACGTCTTGGCGAACTGGAAACATCGAGCCTGATCGCACGGCCCATGCAGGACTACACCCTCACCCTCTGCGCGTCACCTGCTTACCTGGCGCGACGCGGCACGCCTTCGACACCCGAGGACCTCAGGCAGCATGACTGCCTGGCGTTCGCCTACCCGGCAAATGACAATTGGCGCGACACCGAAAAACTCTGGCGCATGACCGACGATAGCGGCGAGGTGGAAGTGCCGGTGTCCGGCTCATTGACCATCAACAGCTCGCAAGGGTTGCGCCAGGCAGCCGTCAACGGCATGGGCATCATCATGCTGGCCGATGCCCTGGTACAACCGGACCTGGAGAGCGGCAAACTGGTGGCCTTGTTGACCACCTATCGACTGCCCAGTCGCCCCATGCATCTGCTCTACGGCCAGGACCGTTATCGCCTGCCCAAGCTGCGCGCCTTCGTGGATTTCGCCATGGAAAAGTGGGCGCGCTAGAAGCCCACGCCCAACTCACGCAACTGCGCCGCCGTGCGCGCGGCAGACACATGGTGAGTCCGCTGCCAGCCCAGAGCGATGGCCGCTTCGATATTGCCGGCAACGTCATCGATAAACACCACTTCAGAGGGCTGGATATCCGGCAACTGGGCCCGTACCTGGCTGAGGCGGGCGTGGTAGATCAGGCTGCGGGTGCCTTCGGCCAGGGAGCGACCGGCGTCCTGCTCGGTGTTCCAGGCCTGGGTGCAGATGTGGTCGAGAAACCATTGTCGCTCGTGATCATCGGCAATCCGCTTGCGGTACAGGTGCTGCGGGCTCCAATCAAACAGGACACCGCCGAATCAAAGACCACTGCACGAATTGTCATACGCACCTCCCAATTAATGTGCTGCATCTGTCTCACACCGGTGACCTGCGTCGGCAAGTAAGCAGGCGTAGGACCGCTCCGATAATTTTCCGGCTCACGCACAACAGATATCGCTGCAACTCCCATGCATTCAGGCCTGAACCTTCCGTTGCAGATCGGCTTCATACAGCCTGTAGTACTTCTTCCCCCCCCCGCGCACAAAATGTCTCTAGTGTCGCTCTGTGTAATCGAGGGAATGCGCTGTTCCGAAAGGAATCATCCAACATGCCGATATAACATGACTTGGAGCAACTCAATGAGCGACATCATCTCCCCTGTCATTTCACCTTCCGCGCTAAGCCTGCACACACTGCTGGGCGCTCAAGCCACTCAGTCGAGCGGCACCGTCCAAGCGGCGAACAGCTCGGTCATCGACGCATTTGAACGCGTCAAGGAGCAGACGGGAATAGTACCGAGCCACCTTGTTCCCCTGCAGAACATCGCAGCGGCCACCAATTCCATCATTGGCGTACGCCCTGTAGAAACCGTGGCTACCGGGTTGATAGCGGCCGGTCATCCCACCAAGGACTTTCATATCAAAGGAAAAAGTGCCAACTGGGGACCGCAAGCTGGCCTGATCTGTACAAACCAGGCGTTCAGCAAGCTTGAAAAATTCAAGGAGGACGCCCCAGCAAAAGTGACCACCGCCAATGAGCAAATCCAGGCATGCATTCGCGACGGGCACGCCGTTGCGGTCCCCTTGAAAATCTCGGGCGAGCGTATCGGCGAACTGATAAAACTCGGGCACATTGTCCAGTTGGCAACAAGGCCCCACGAAGAAGCACTGCGTTTCAGTGCCCAAGGGCCCAGTCAACAGCAGTATGCATTTGAAGGTAGACGCACATCTGCGTCAGAAGACAGCTACCTCATCACCCATAAGGGAGTACCGGTTGAAGTTCTGGCGAAACACGTCGGTGGCAAGGCGTTGACCGCCGATTATGACCTGCACATGGTGGCGCCTCACATCAGCGATTTTGGCCCCCAGGATACAATCCCGGTGCCCGATGTAGCGCACAGTGTTTTCACACAACGGATCGACAGCTACAGGCATCGACACCCAGTCGATGGCTGTTTTCAGTTGCCCGAAGCGCTGCGTGCAGACTATGAAAGCGCCGCCCGTTTCTATCAAAAGGAAGACCCCGACTTGGGTAACGCCACGCCACGGATAAAGCAGATGATAGCGTTGATCAATCATCAATTGGTCGGTAACGGAGAGCGGGTGGTACACCACAATGCGGACTCCGGCAGCCCGGCGACGGACGTCGAGGCCAACTACCCGGCAACTTTCTTTCTGCCAGTCAGACTGGGACGGTTCGATGAAATCTGCATGATCAACGACAGCCGAGACATGGCGGAGCTGGTCAAAACAGCCAAGGACAGCGGCTATCACGCTCCGGTGAATCCGCTTTGGGAAAAAGAAATAGTGAGCATCAGGCGTTCTGACTTCGTCAAAGCCCAAAGGCGGTTCAACCAAGGCTGAACACGCCGGGGCGCCAACAAAACAGCAGCCTCATAATAGGGTTATGGAGACTGCTGTCGGCCCAGATCGTTACGCCGAGATCAGACCGTTAATCTTCACGGTAGGATTCACGTCAGCCTCGTAGTCCACGCCGTCGATTTCAAAGCCGAACAAACGCAGAAACTCAGCCTTATAGCCGGCGAAATCGCTGATCTCGTTGACGTTTTCGTCGGTGACCTGGTTCCAAAGGGCCGCCACGGCGTCCTGGACTTTCGGTTCCAGTTCGGCCAGGTCGGCACGCAGGCGGCCGTCGGCGTCGAGCTTCGGCTCCTTGCCGTACAGGCTGTCCTTGAACAGGCCATAAACCTGCTCGATGCAACCTTCGTGGGTGCCCTGTTCTTTCATCACTTTGAACAGCAGCGACAGGTACAGCGGCATGATCGGGATAGCGGAGCTGGCCTGGGTGACCACGGCCTTGAGCACCGACACGCGGGCGTCGCCCTTGAGCGCGGCGAGGTTGTCGCGCAGGGTCAGGACTTTCTTGTCGAGGTCTTTCTTGGCTTCGCCGATGGAGCCGTTCCAGTAGATGTCCTGGGTCAGCTTCTCGCCAAGGTAGGTGAACGCAGTGGTCTTGGCGCCTTCGGCCAGGACGTCGGCGTCACGCAGGGCGTCGATCCACAGCTGCCAGTCTTCGCCACCCATGACTTTGACGGTGCCGTCGATTTCTTCCCGGGTCGCTGGCTCCAGGGTGGTGTCGACCACAACGCCTTTGTCGGTGTTGATGCCACGCAGGGTCACGGCCTTGCCGATCGGCTTGAGGGTGGAGTTGTGCACCACGCCTTGCGGGTCGGTACGGCGAGGCGCGGCCAGGCTGTAGACGACCAGGTCGATTTTGCCGAGGTCTTTCTTGATGGTTTCGATGGTCAGGCGCTTGATCTCGTCGGAAAACGCGTCGCCGTTGATGCTCTTGGCGTACAGGCCTTTTTCGACGGCAAACTTCTCGAACGCGGCGCTGTTGTACCAGCCGGCGGAGCTCAGCTTGCCTTCTTCGCCTTCTTTCTCAAAAAACACGCCCAGGGTGTCGGCGCCACAACCAAACGCGGCACTGATGCGCGCGGCCAGGCCGTAGCCGGTGGAAGCACCGAGGACCAGCACCTTTTTCGGGCCGCCTTCGATGACGCCGTGTTGGGTCACGTAGTCGATCTGTTCCTTGACGTTCGCTTCACAGCCAACAGGGTGAGCGGTCACACAGATGAAGCCACGAACCCGCGGTTTGATGATCATAAAATTTCTGCCTCTTCCAAGGTGCCGAAGGCCAGTGGTGGCCATTCAACTTCAATCGTACCGGTCTATGACGTCCAAAAAACCGAAGCGTCACGATAGTCGCAAATCTTCTGTTTACAAAATCCACTCCACACAGCGCTGCCGGGGTTAAAAACTGTGTAAAGCCTTCACAATTTCGCAATATTTAAAACGCCTGGCGGCCGGAGAAAGCCCTATCATAAGGACATTGTTTCATAATGTTTCATACCTCCGCATCTCGCGATGTCCAGAGGACTGGAACTCGTGCACCTTCCCCGCTGGAGTTGAGCTTCATGAGTGCGAGTGTCAACCGCAAGAAAATAGTCTCGACCGCCTGGATCTTCGGCGTGCTGCTGGTTATTTATTGCTTCCCGGTCACCACCCTGGTGTTCCTGGGCCTGGTGCTGGTGTGTGGCGTCTACGACTTTTTGCGCAATGGGTTGTACGACCGCACGACGATCAAGAAATACTTTATCGGCAGTGGCCGCAACACCTGGCTGCTGGCCCCGTTCAACACCCTGTTCGACCTGTTGAGTTCGCCTAACCGCCACGTCTACAAGATGGCCGACCTGCCACCCGCCTGGCGTGAAGACCTGCAACAGGTGATCAACGATGCCATGGCCCACAAGGACGAAATCATCGGCTACCTGGATGAGCGCATGGCCGAAAAGAAACGCGGCATGCTGTTCTTCCAGTGGTATGGCCAGCCCATCGAGACCGCCCTGGACATTCCGAGACTGCGCGAAAAACTGCCGTTCGTGAAGACCATCGGCGTGTCAGTGTTCAACGAAAACCGCTCGACCTCCTTCCACTTCGGCCCGCTGCGCATGATGTTCCGCGTGCTCTACAACATGGCGCCGGCACCGCATCACGAGGGCGTCTACATCCAGGTGGGCCGGCACAAACACTACTGGCATGACGACCCGCTGTTTATTTTCGATGACACGCTGATGCACGCGTCTTTCAACAAAAACGATGCCAAGCGTTACTGCCTGTTTATCGATATCGTGCGGCCGACCCCGGTGCCCCGGGTGCTCAACGCCGTGATCGCTGGGTTTGCCGGGATGGCCTTTACCCTGCGTCGGGTTTTCTACAAAAACTGGAAGCTGATTCAGTGAGTTCTGCGGCATGATGGTGCTGGACGGTATTTGCGCTGGGCCTTGCGCCTGAGGTAAATAACCGTCTCGTGCGACCGAATTCGGCGCCCATCATTCTCAAGCCATCGCGGCCCCTTGCGGGTGCGGTGGCTGCGCTTTCAAGGAATCAGAATGCCCCAACGTCAAGTCATCAATGCCTCCGTCAGCCCCAAGGGCAGCCTCGAAACCCTGTCTCAACGTGAAGTCCAGCAACTGAGCGAAGCCGGTACCGGCAGCATCTACACCCTGTTCCGCCAATGCGCCCTGGCGATCCTCAACACCGGCGCGCACATCGACAATGCCAAGACCATCCTCGACGCCTACAAAGATTTTGAAGTGCGCATCCACCAACAGGACCGCGGCGTGCGCCTTGAACTGCTGAACGCTCCGGCAGACGCCTTCGTCGATGGCGAAATGATCGCCAGCACCCGCGAGATGCTGTTCAGCGCCCTGCGCGATATCGTCTACACCGAGAACGAGTTGGACAGCCAGCGCATCGACCTGAGCAACTCCCAGGGCATCACCGACTATGTGTTCCACCTGCTGCGCAACGCCCGTACGCTGCGCCCGGGTGTCGAACCGAAGATCGTGGTGTGCTGGGGCGGGCACTCGATCAATACCGAAGAATACAAATACACCAAGAAAGTCGGCCATGAACTGGGGCTGCGCAGCCTTGACGTGTGCACCGGTTGCGGCCCTGGCGTGATGAAAGGTCCGATGAAAGGCGCGACCATTTCCCACGCCAAGCAGCGGATTACCGGCGGGCGCTACTTGGGCCTGACCGAACCGGGCATCATCGCTGCCGAAGCGCCGAACCCGATCGTCAATGAGCTGGTGATCCTGCCGGACATCGAAAAACGCCTGGAAGCCTTCGTGCGTGTAGGCCATGGCATCATCATCTTCCCTGGCGGCGCCGGCACGGCCGAAGAGTTCCTGTACCTGCTGGGCATCCTGATGCACCCGGACAACCGCGACCTGCCGTTCCCGGTCATCCTCACCGGGCCGAAACACGCCGCGCCGTACCTGCAGCAGTTGCACGCATTCGTCGGCGCCACCCTGGGCGAAGCGGCGCAGGCACACTACCAGATCATCATCGACGACCCCGCCGAAGTGGCGCGCCAGATGACCGCTGGCCTCAAGGCGGTGAAGCAGTTCCGTCGCGAGCGCAACGACGCCTTCCACTTCAACTGGCTGCTGAAGATCGACGAAGGCTTCCAGCGCCCGTTCGACCCCACCCACGAAAACATGGCCAGCCTGCAATTGAGCCACGCCCTGCCGCCCCACGAACTCGCCGCCAACCTGCGCCGCGCGTTCTCGGGGATCGTGGCGGGTAACGTGAAGGACAAGGGCATCCGCCTGATCGAGCAGAACGGCCCGTATGAGATCCACGGCGACCCGGCCATCATGAAACCGCTGGATGAGTTGCTACAGGCCTTCGTCGCCCAGCACCGCATGAAGTTGCCGGGCGGCGCGGCGTATGTACCCTGCTACCGCGTGGTGCAATAAGCTAGCGCTGTACCGCCACACATTTGATTTCCACCAGCAGGCCGGGGTGCGCCAGTTCGGACACCCCGATTGTGGTCCAGGCGCAATGCCCACGTGGAAACAGGCGGTTTTTCACTTCACGGAAAACCGCCATGTGCTGGCTCATATCGACGTGATAAGTGGTCATGTCCACCACATCGTCGAAGGTGCAACCGGCCTCTTCCAGCACCTGCCGCAGATTCTCCCAGGCCGCGACGAATTGCGCCTCGGGGTCCTCGATCACCGCCAATGCAGCCGTACGCCCGACCTGACCGGCGCAGTACAACGTCTTGCCCACCTTGACCGCGGGCACGTAGCCGGCGCGCTCGACGATTGAGTGCATGGAGGGAGGGATGATGAGCTGGCGGTCGGTCATGGCTTGTATCTCTTTAAGCCCGGCAGGCGGGCACAGTTGGGACTAGTGTTTTACCTGTTCCGACTAACCCACACCAGATGAGCACCCTATGGACCAACGGATATTGTCCTCTGTCATTCCTTACCCTAAGGTAAGGAATATCACGATGGAGATCTTCAACATGGCTATCGCTACACTCACCTCAAAAGGTCAAATCACCATTCCTGTCCAGGTCAGGACTGCCCTCGGCCTGGAAACAGGGGATCGGGTTGAATTCGTAGAAATGGAAGATGGGCAGTTTTCCATCATTGCCGCGAGCAAAACGGTGCATGACCTCAAAGGGTTGATCCGCAGCTCCGCCAGGGCCGTCTCCATCGAAGAGATGAACCAGGCCATCGCAGCGCAGGGGGCAAAAGCCGGATGATCGGGCTGGATACCAATGTGCTGGTGCGCTACATCACCCAGGATGATCCCGTTCAATCCGCCAAGGCATCCGATCTGATCGAATCATTGACCACTGCCTCGCCGGGCTTTATCAGCCTGGTTTCCATTGTGGAGTTGGTGTGGGTACTGCAAAGCTGCTACCAGTCGGCCAAAAGTGATGTGGTGATGGTACTGGAGACCCTGCTGCGCACCCGCGAATTGACCGTAGAGCATGCCGAGATCATCTGGCAGGCGCTGCGCAAGTTTGTGGCGAACAAGGCTGACTTTGCAGACTGCCTGATCGAGCGCTGCGCCCATGCCGCTGGTTGCGAGTACACGGCAACCTTCGACCTCAATGCGATCAAGACCACAGGCATGAAGCGACTGGCCTGAACCGCAGCATTGCGGCAGCGGGCGGGCTTTGATACAAACCGTTTTTTACCTTGATCGAGAGAAAGACCGACGTGCGCACGTTTCTACTCGCAGCCCTGGCTATGGCTCCCACTCTCGCCCTGGCCGATGCCATCACCTGGCCCGATCTGCCAAAAACCTGCTTCGTCAGCGGCCGCTCCGCCACCAGTGCGGATGTCGACAGCGGTTGCGCCGCCTTCCTGATCAATGTGAAAGGCCAGGCGGCGGGGACGCCGATCAAGCTGGATATTCCCCAATACGCGATGCATATCGACGAAACCACCGGCAAGGAAACCCCGGTGATCCTCATCCAGGCGGAGGAAAACGGCGAGGTCAAGGCCGTGGGCTATCGGGAACTGGGCACCGACCAACTCGGTGCCGCATTGTTGCGAGAGGTTCGGCTGCTGGGTACCCACAAGCCGATCTAACGCTACTGGCCAATGAAACCTGGGCTCAGCGAACCCAGCCACCACCCTGCCAGTGATACCCGTCATTACGCTGCACCCAATGCGGATGCACGTAGCGATAGCCTTCGCGTACCGGCTCCCAGTGACCATGTACAGCCACATATCGCCCGCCGTCCCAGCGCCAATAACCACGCGACCATATATAGCCGTAGCGTACGGGTGGCTCGACTTCGATCACCTGCACCGGCGGCGGTTGCGGCGCGATGACTTCCACATACTCATGTTGCACCGGCCTGCGCTCATGCACGACGCGCTCTTGAACACACCCGGATGCCGCGACGACCATGGCCGCCAATGCCCCATAACGTAGCCACATAGAAAAACCCTCGGACGCTGACGCCCAGTACCTGCACCGCTAGAAAATGCCCCCTTGTTGCAGCCTCGCTCCTGCTTGGCTCTGGAGTATTTTTAACAGGTGGCGTCTGTCAGGTTGCTGAACCTGAGGGCGTTGCGTTCATGAGGTAGACGAAAGGCCCGTCGGGTACATGAATGCTCAAACCGGACCGAAACGCGCCAGCACTGCCTCGACAAATCGCCGCAACTTGGCGGTGCGCTGCCGATTTGCGGTGTAGACCAGATGCATTGGCCGGCTCGGGGCCTCGAAGTCCGGCAGCACCTGTACCAACTCACCGCGGGCCATTGCCGTATGCAAAAAATCCTGGGGGCCGAGAACCACGCCAAAACCGTCCAGCGCCGCCGACATCAATGCCCGGCTTTCGTTGATCTGCAGACGACTGGTCACCTGTACGCTGTACAGCGTCGAGCCTTGATGAAATATCCACTCGCGGTCCGCCGGGCGTGACCAGAAGGCATAGCCCAGGCATTCGTGACGTTCCAGGTCTGCCGGCACCTGCGGCGTACCCCGCGCAGCCAGGTACGCAGGCGAAGCACAGACCACCAGGCGATAAGGCGCCAGTGGCCGGGCTGTCAGGCCGGTGGTCGCCAATGGACCGATGCGGAAGGCTGCTTCATAGCCCTCTTCCACCAGGTCGACGAAGCGATCCGTCAGGTGCAGGTCGATTTCCACGTCCGGGTTATCGCGCAGGAATGCAGTAATCAGCGGCATCAGGCTGTAGGAACCGAAGGTCACAGGTGCGGTGATCTTAAGCTTGCCACGCGGCGTGTCATTCATGATTTGCGCCAGCGAGTCCGCAGCTTCGGCCTCCGTAAGGATATGTTTGCAACGTTCGTAGTACGCGCTCCCCAACTCCGTGAGGCTCTGCCTGCGCGTGGTGCGATTGAGTAACCGCGCACCGAGGCGCTGCTCCAGCGCGGCAACGTGTTTGGCCACCATTTGCGCCGACATGTGCAAACGCTCGGCGGCGCGGGCGTAGGAGCCCAATTCGGCGGCGATCACAAAGGCATTCATGCTCGATAGACGGTCCATCATTCCCTACTCCCAGTAACAACACCCACGCCATAGTGCTTATTTATCGCCATTTGGTTGCCAATCATCATAGCGGCTTCCCCCTTTATCAGGAGCAAGACCATGAAGATTGGCGTGATTGGAGCCGGTTTTATCGGGCGCGCCGTGGCACAGCGGGCACTGGCGGCCGGGCATGAAGTGATGTTGAGCAACTCTCGCGGCCCGCAGACCATGAGCAGCGTGGTAAGCGGCATACGCGGCGTCAAAGTGGGCAGCGCAGAAGACGCCGCACAGTTTGGTGACGTGGTGCTGGTGGCGATTCCGTTTGAACACTACCGAAAAGTCCCGACGCAATGGCTGGCAGGCAAGACCTTGCTCGACGCCAACAACTACTACCCGGAGCGCGACGGTCATTTCCCCGCGCTGGATCGATTTGAAACCACCACCAGCCGACTGCTCGCCGAACACTTCACCCACTCAAAGGTGATCAAAGTGTTCAACGCGATTTTCGCCGCGGACATTACCGATCATGCTCGCCCCCACGGCGCACCTGACCGTCGCGCATTGCCGGTGGCCGGCGACGATGCTGTCGCCAAAGCGCAGGTGATCACCCTGCTCGACGAGCTGGGCTTTGACGCCGTCGATGCCGGCAGCCTGGATGAAAGCTGGCGGTTCGAGCGGGCCAAGCCCGCGTACTGCGTGCCGCTGGACCAGCCCGGGCTGAAGGCGGCCCTGGCCGCGGCCGAGCGTACGGTCGAACTGCCGCCGGTCGACCGCGAGCACACCCGCGCTTAAACACCGCCCCACAAAAAAGCCCGCTGACCGTTACCGGTTCAGCGGGCTTTGTGCATCAGCCTGGCTTACAGCGCCAGATCAGACGCCGGCTTGCTCGGCTCAGCCGCGGGCTTGGCAGCCTCGGTGGCCTTGGGTGCAGCCATTTGCGGAATCACAGGCGGCGTAGGCAGTTGCAGGACTTCGGCGGTGTAGGCCCATTCCTTGGCAACCGCTTCCGGGCTGTCGTTCAGCTTGGTGCCGTAGCTCGGTACGATCTGGTGCAGCTTGGCCTGCCACTCAGGGGTCGCGACCTTGTCCTTGAACACTTTCTGCAACACGGTCAGCATGATCGGGGCCGCGGTGGACGCGCCTGGCGATGCACCCAACAGGCCCGCGATGGTGTTGTCGGCGGAGCTGACCACTTCAGTGCCGAGTTTCAGAACGCCGCCCTGCTCCTCGTCACGCTTGATGATCTGCACGCGCTGACCGGCTTGCCACAGGCGCCAGTCGGATTGCTTGGCGTTCGGGAAGTACTCTTGCAGCGCCTTGAAGCGGTCGTCGTCCGACAGCATCAGTTGGCCGGCGAGGTACTCGACCAGTGGGTATTCACGAATACCGACTTTGGTCATTGGCCAGATGTTGTGGGTGGTGGTGCTGGTCAGCAGGTCCAGGTACGAGCCTTCTTTCAGGAACTTGGTCGAGAAGGTCGCGAATGGGCCAAACAGGATCACACGCTTGCCATCCAGCACGCGGATGTCCAGGTGCGGAACCGACATCGGTGGCGCGCCAACCGAAGCCTTGCCGTAGGCCTTGGCCAGGTGTTGCTCGGCAACGGTTGGGTTATCGGTCACCAGGAACGAACCACCTACCGGGAAGCCAGCGTATTCCTTGGCTTCAGGAATGCCCGACTTCTGCAGCAGGTGCAGTGCACCGCCGCCGGCGCCGATGAACACGAACTTGGCGTCGGTTTCGGTCTTGGTGCCGTCTTTCAGGTTTTTGTAGCTCACACGCCACGAACCGTCGGCGTTCTTGGTGATGTCCTGCACTTCGCTCGACAGTTTCAGGTCGAACTTAGGCGTGGTCTGCAGGTGAGCGACGAACTGGCGGGTGATCTCGCCGAAGTTCATGTCGGTACCCAGCGGGCTCCAGGTGGCCGCGATTTTCTGGTTCGGGTCACGCCCTTCCATCATCAGCGGAACCCACTTGGCGATCTGCGCCGGGTCTTCGGAGTACTGCATGCCAGCGAACAGCGGGCTGGCCTTCAGGGCTTCGTAGCGTTTTTTCAGGAACTTGATGTTGTCATCGCCCCACACAAAGCTCATGTGCGGTGTGGTGTTGATGAACGAACGCGGGTCCTTCAGCACGCCTTGGCGGACCTGCCAGGACCAGAACTGACGGGAAATCTGGAACGCTTCGTTGATCTCGACCGCTTTCGGGATCTCAACGTTGCCGTTCTTGTCTTCCGGGGTGTAGTTCAGCTCGGCCAGGGCCGAGTGACCAGTACCGGCATTGTTCCAGCCGTTGGAGCTTTCTTCGGCCACGCCATCGAGGCGCTCGACCATCTCCATCGACCAGCCCGGCTCCAGCTCGTTGAGCCAGACACCCAGGGTCGCACTCATGATGCCGCCGCCAATCAGCAGCACATCGACTTTCTTTGCCTCTTCCGCCTGAGCGGAGCTGATCCCCAGCGACAAAGCCAGCCCCAGCAGGGCAGTGTTTACTTTTTTAAACATCAGTAGCACCTATGATAAAACGCCATCCGCCCTACCGCCCCTGATCATGGGCAACCCTCCATCACGATGCGCCAGGCAACGCACCGCGGGGTTTGCACATTCACGAGAGGGCCGCAGGGTGGGCACACAAGGCCGACGTATCGACCTCACTGTTTATGTCCCTTCTGCGCTGACTTTTTATCATTATTGGCTTCAGCTACCTGGGCGACAGCCAACCGCCGGGACGTATACGGATGTACGTACCCAGGAGAGACTAGACCAGGACGGCGCGCAGAATATCACGGCAAACGGCGTTTATGCGCCGTTTGGCCAATTGACAGCTCTAAATCGCGGCTTTTAACCCGTCGATGTCAAGCGTGGCAGGCGCGACCAGGGGTCACAGGCCTGGAACTCTGACGCAAACGGCTGTTCTAGACACCTTTGCCGCCGCTTGCGTAGCATCAGCGGCTCTCCTTCGTGCGCTCCATCCAACCAGAGTTACCCATGACTATCCAGCAAACACCCGGGCATGTGCTGCCCGCGCGCAGCGCCGCCAAAATGGAAGCGGCCATGGCCGTGGGCGCCTTCGCGATCGGCACCGGCGAATTCGCCATCATGGGCTTGATGCCCGACATCGCCCACAATCTGAATTTGAGTGAACCGCAAGTCGGCCACGCCATCAGCGCCTACGCCCTGGGCGTGATGGTCGGCGCCCCACTGCTGGCCATCCTCGGCGCCAAGTTGCTGCGCAAACATATGCTGCTGTTACTGATGGGCCTGTATGCGCTGGGCAACCTGGCCACCGCCTTCACCCCGACCTTCGGCTCGCTGGTGGCCTTCCGTTTTATCAGCGGCCTGCCCCACGGCGCCTACTTCGGCATCGCCGCCGTGGTCGCCTCGAGCATGGTGCCCAACGACAAACGCGCCGGCGCCGTGGCCCGCGTGATGATGGGCCTGACCCTGGCCATGCTGCTCGGCAACCCCATCGCCACCTTCCTCGGCCAACACCTGGGCTGGCGCTCGGCGTTTGCACTGGTCAGCGTGATTGCCCTGTGCACCCTCTTACTGGTCTGGCAATTCGTGCCCCATCGTCACGACGAACAACGCAGCGACCCGCGCAAGGAACTGCGCGCCTTCACCAAACCGCAGGTGTGGATGGCGTTGTCGATTGGCGCGATCGGGTTTGCAGGGATGTTCTGCGTGTTCAGCTACCTGGCGCCGACCATGCTGGAAGTGACCAAAGTCTCGCCGCAGTGGATTCCCTTCGGCCTCGCCGCGTTTGGCGTCGGCGGCATCATCGGCAACATCGCCGGCGGCAAGCTGTTCGACCGCCTGCAATTTCGCGCCGTGGGTTGGATCATGGTGTGGTCGATGGCCGTGCTGATCTTCTTCACCTTCGCCGCCAGTTCGCTATGGAGCGTGCTGCTGGGCATTGGCCTGGTCGGCACCATGATCGCCATGGCAGCTCCCCTGCAAATCCGCTTGATGGACATCGCCCACGAAGCCCCGAGCCTGGCGGCGGCGTCGAACCACGCGGCGTTCAACCTGGCGAATGCGCTGGGACCGTGGTTGGGCGGGATGGCGATTACAGCCGGGTATGGCTGGACCAGCACCGGCTACATCGGCGCCGCTACAGCGTTGATCGGCCTGGGCATCTACCTCATCGCCCGCCGCATGAAGGGCGGCCACTGACGCCACACTTCCCGATCCAATGAAGATCCAACTGTAGGAGGGGGCTTGCCCCCGATGGCAGTGGGTCAGTCAACACACTCACGACTACCCACCACCCCATCAATCATCATGCAACAACCCCGCCCCATACTCCCCATAACTACTCCCCAACTCACCGCCGCCAAAATTCATCTTGGCGGCTTTGCTGGGCGTATGGTCCCCAAACGCCTGGCACCCGCTTGAAAAACAAGGGTCGCTGCTCACGCCGGAAGAACCCGACGAACAGGCACTCAACAGCAATGTGCCAGCAACCATCACGACTTTAACGAGGTTCGAAATCATGGTTTCAGTTCCCTGTGGAATGGAGGCGCGGAGGTCCTCTCTTGAAGAGGATCGTAGCGCTCAAAAGCGCCGGAAATGATGAAACTTTGCTGGGTGACAGGAGGGGTTCAGGTTGCCGGTTGGGTGTTCGGAGGGAAATCGATAAAACCATGATGCTCTGAATTAAGGTTAGTAGCTTCTGGATACACCTCGCGACGACCTGCTGATTCAAGCCAACGATCCACAGTGTAGGATGCCCACAACCATCCACCTTCGAGGTCGCCATGACTGGAATCTCCCTAACCCTGCCGGAAGACCTGTCCAACTCTCTTGCCGACTTGGCCAAAAGCAACGGCCAGACTGCGACCTACCTGGCGATGGACGTTCTTCGCGACTACATCGAGCATGAAAAAACGCTGACCGCTCAGATCGAGTTGGCCGTGAAAGAAGCCGACCAAGGCAAATTCGCCACCGACGATCAAGTGGCGGCCATGCGCGCTAGGCGCTGGAGTCGGAAGGCGGGTTGAGTGGCTTGAAAAATCGCTCAAAAATCTAGAAGACGAAGCAAACTATATCGCCCTCGAAAATCCAACGGCTGCTGACGACTTCTCCGATGCCATTTTCGCCAGCGTCGACAAACTGGCTCAATTTCCCTCTATGGGTCGTGAAGGCAGGGTCAAAAACACCCGTGAATGGGCAGTCCCCAATTGGTCATATCTGATTCCGTATCGGGTACGCGGTGATCGCCTGCAAATCCTCGGTGTATTCCATACACGGCAGCGTCCCCGTTCGAAATGGTAGTGGACGCAAATCTCGGCTCCCCGACACCCAACACCCATCCCTGATAAACTGCGCCCCATTCGCCTCGCTAACTCAGACGCCCCAATGCCCCTACAAATCGCCCCACTCTCCCGCCGCTTCTCCGTCGCCCCGATGATGGATTGGACAGCTTGATGCGTTAGGGCACCGCTTTACTTGCTTCCTGTGTTGAAATTCGCCAGCCTCGTAGCAAAAATTAAGCAACAAGCAATCTCCCAATTCCCCTCAACAGTTTGGTCAGTCCTAAACAGCGAGCACACAACTCTGTACCGTCCAAACATAATTGCTACAAATTATAGAGAGCAACTCCTACCTCCTCACGTTTAATACTATCATTTGTCTATCTGAACCTTCCTCGATCACATCGCTTGCACCTACACATACAGACGGAGCCTAAAACAATGACTAAAGTCTTCTATAAATATATGCCATATAGCACAGCAAGCATTGTGCTCGAAAATCAAACACTTCGCTGGAGCACACCAGCGACCTTGAACGACCCGTACGACATTCAATTTGACCTTCAGATAAACTTTGACCGAAATAAAGTACTTAGAAATACACTTGAAAAGTTATGGAAGGTATTTATCGGAGAGCTAACAGGCCACCCTGAAAACAAAATGACTTCTGCAATAAATATCATGCGACCAGCCCTTAAAGGCATCCCTAAAAAAAACTTCATGCGTCAAATGGAAGAAGGCATAAAACAATCATTCTCCGCAATCGACAAAAAAATTCACCGTACGTACTGCGAAACAAGGGAGCATCTCGCCACGACCAAAATACTATGCTTAACTGACTCTCCTACCAACCAACTAATGTGGGCCTACTATGCTGACAGCAATAAGGGGGTAGTCCTTCGTTTCGAAGATGAGCCCGGAGCAGACAGCCCCTATTGCACCGCAAAAAAAATGTCTTATATGCACGACATCCCTAAACTCTTCGAAAATGACGAACTTTCAGACTTCTTAGCAGGCTTAGTCACTTTCGATCAAGAAAAACGAGTTAACAGTCTAATTTACACTAAATCAGATGCTTGGAAACATGAAAGTGAGTGGCGAATTTTTGCCGGTGACGGGCGCGATAAAAATGCGCCTTATGAGGATAAAAAATTTGGTTCCAAAGAGCTCACAGGAGTCGTGTTTGGCTGCCGCATGCCACTTGACCACAAAATCGCATTATCGCAAACCATCACGCATAGCTATCCCCACGCTGAGATATTTCAGGCAACTCCAGCAAACCATTCCTTTCAGCTTGAACTATCTCCATTAGACATAAACAAATTACTTCCATGAAAAATCTTATCAACCAAGAAATTAGCCCATGCATTTTCTTTAGATCAAAAATACTAACCAACTGCGTCCACGCCTTAGCACGCGGACGATTCACACCGACTTGTTAGTCCTCCGATTCAACAATACATACTAATTACTTATTATTGAAGAATATACGTGCAGCACCATTAGAGCAGTCGCCTCACACAATCTATTCCAATCAACTTTATCAGGATCAAAGGACTGATGAAAAGATCTATAATGAACCAACGAATTACGTAACTGATACATTTGCTTCGTAGTAAAATTAACCAAGTCTGCATTTGCAGGCAACGCAACTCCCAGCGCGGAAAGCAGCAGCCGTAAGTCGTCAGAAACTGCTTGCTGTAAAAGCACTCCCAAGCTAGGTTCTTCTCGAGGATGCCAAGAAAGAGTTTCCTCTAAAATCCGAGCAACATGATTCCACTCCATGCTCATACCGAGCTTCCCCATAAGCTCAGATGTTTGAGAATAGGCATAAAGGGCTTCCAAACATCTGTACAGAGCCAAAAAGACGGCACTTGGGTCCGTATCAAACAAAGAACGACACAAAATCCTGTAAGGAATTGCTACAGGGCTCAAATCCGCAATCAATTCTAGATTGGCTCTAAACTGTTTATCTATCCAAGCGCCAGCACGAATTCGATCGGCTAAACAAATTAAAAAGAACACTCGGGACGTCTCGGAGTCACTAATATCTACACCCGAAAAAACCCTAATTGTGGGATACAATGGGGATATGTCAATGACGTCATGCCCACTGTAACCATTTGTATTTTTCCCCGTGCCAATTATGTTACCAACTTCAACCGGCGTAGCCTTAGGCATAGGCCTAAGTTCTGACAATATAGCTGTCATCATACCACCGGCTAAACCCTCATCTGCCAAGCCTGCTATTTCGTCCGGCAACTCTAACCCAACCGTACAAAACATTGAGCTACCATCTAGATCAAAACGAGCCAGTTTCAATGACGTACTTAACGACATTGCCGTTGTTAAATCCGCCTTCACTAATCTTCGCTGATCTTTGCCCTTTTCGCTTATAAGCCATCGACCTTCCCCTGCATTTTTACGAGCCACCTCGTTTACGATGCAGTACTGGTCTAGGTCTGCAAATATTAAATTATTTGCTGCAATTTTATTCCTGGAAGTCATTAACTTGCACGCCAGCAGGGTTCCATATTAGGTATTTCAAAAGCATCCTCTATAAGGACCTTAAACGCTTCTACAAATACGCTTCGCTCATATCTACCCACCTGTCCGACTTTCTTATCCAAAATCTCACTCAGTACATCCAAGCGAAGAAAACCGCCCACTTCGACTGGACTAAGTCTGTTCAATTTATCAACCATAGTGGATGCATGCTTGACAACCGTACCCATCCGAGTACTTCTTTCTATTACTTCCCTATCTAGGCCAGGGCGACCCAAGACATATTGAGCGATCGCAACCATAAACCCAATGCGTGCAGGCTGACTTCCGAACACCTCTTTACCGCGCGAAAATCGCCCACTATTTCCATTATCATATCGATCAAAGGCTTTATCGAGCGCAACTAGCAATGAAAGCGCGCTATAAAAATGCTCTTGAAAACCTGTATCCGCAAGATTATCTACAAAGTCCAATCGAGAAAACTCTTCTGACAAAGTCTCCTTTGTATCAACATTCGTTTTCCGCAAAGAAAATGCCAGGTACAGTTCTACTAATGCATCCGAGCTAAATTGCGCACTAGCTACACGCCGCCCAGGTTTATCGGGTGAAAAAATCCTATCAATTTCCGGAACATTATTTTTTATCTCGTCCAATAACGGTGCATATACGACTGATAGCTGACGCGCTAACGTCCATGGTACCTGCCCTGTATTCAAGACCAGCATCCTGTAAACTAGAGACCTCACCGATCTAGCAACCCAAAACTCTACTCTCATCTCTCGAGATGCGATGCTTACATCGATCTCACACGCATCTATTAATGCTGCAGTTCGCTGCATACCATCAATAATTGTAAGATCATGACGGGAAAGTCCCTGAAGAAACAGATTGATATCTGAGAGCCCCCCGGAAGATATATCATTAACAACTGCTTCATCTACTATTACGCCGATCACTACCGGAGGTAACACTGCACCAGCGCGAATATCAGAAATCATTCGGTCTCGTATTCGCTTTGCTGTTGTCGTCTTAAGCACCTCTCGCTGCCCGGTGATACCACCCCGTTGCGCGTGCGCCCCTCGGACTAAACTTAGATACTCTCCTGCTGTCATCTTTCCGAGAACCGAATAACAGTCTGTGCGACGATCATGTATCAAATCCACTAAAAACTCCTTATTTTAGTTACTCAAAAGGTAATACTTACTGCACCCACACCCTATTAGCTCAATACAATATATCTTCTCACCTGAACTGCATAGGCACATCTCGGAGGGGCTCTATAATAGGACCGTTTGCTGCCAAGCATAGTCCCCCATAAATGCAATGAAGCAGAAAATGTGCACACCTTAGCTGGACGAGCACTCAATAGCTGCAAAAGGCCTGATTGCCTTGCTTTCAGCCGATGGCAGGCTCATCGGCAAGCCACGGACCATAGCTCATCAAGTTTTGTCGTAAAGCTTTGGCTCATCATATCGCGCCTCATACCCCAGTCAGGATCTGCTGGCACGCTCGCGGAGCGCAGCGTTCCGCTGCCCCACCGATTATTAATCTGATCCAACACCGTCATCACCCGAGTAGCACCCGCAGGCTGTGACATGGCAAACAGATCATCGGTGTATTCACCTGCCTGACAGAGGTTGAGCAACATGACCTCAGCCTTGCTGTACTTAAAGCCTAATCGAAATATCCGATCAAGCGCCCCCACCGCAGCTTGAGTAAGCAACCGCACATCGTCAGTGGGATAAGGCATATCCACAACCACCCCATTGGCATACTTCGCCTCCTCTGGATTGAACATGCCAGTGCGGATGCACACCCGCACCTTCTTGCACAGCGAGCCCTGGGCGCGGAGCTTCTCAGAGGCGCGCATCATGTATGTGGCCACCGCCTCCTTGATGGGCGGCAGCTCTGCCAGCCTCATGCCGAACATGCGGCTGCAGCAGATCTCCTGCTTCGGCGGATCCGGCTCATCAAGCTCCAGGCAAGGCGTGCCGCCCAACTCCCTGGCCGTCTTCTCGATCACAATGCTGAACTTCTTACGAAGCGTCCACGGATCGGCCTTAGCCAGGTCCATCGCCGACTTGATACCCATGGCATCAAGATGGAGTTTCATCTTTCGACCGACACCCCACACCTCCACCACGTCCGTATTGCGTAGCACCCAATCACGCTTAACCGGATCGGTGATGTTGACCACCCCACCGGTTTGGGACTGCAGGCGCTTCGCGGTGTGGTTTGCCAACTTCGCCAAGGTCTTTGTGTGAGCGATACCAACACCGACCGGGATACCCGTGCAGCGAAGCACCTGGGCGCGAATCTGCCGGCCTAAGGCATCCAGCCCACCGATACCGGTCAGGTCGGCGAACGCCTCGTCGATGCTGTACACCTCGACTGCCGGCACCATCGCCTCGATCAGTCTCATGACGCGCTCGCTCATGTCGCCGTACAGCGCATAGTTGGAGGAAAACGGGACAATGCCGTGCTGCTTGAGCTTGTGTTTGATCTGGAAATACGGCTCGCCCATCTTGATGAAGGGTTTGGCGTCGTAGCTCCGGGCGATGACACACCCGTCGTTATTGCTTAGCACCACGATGGGCACCTTCGCCAGGTCAGGTCGGAATACTCGCTCGCAACTAGCATAGAAGCTGTTGCAGTCGATCAGTGCGAAGGTTGGCTGCTGCTTAGACATGGCTGCGCACTGTGCTGGTGATCACGCCCCAGATCGATAGTTCGTCGCCTTCGAGAACGTAGCGTGCCGGGAACTTGGGGTTTTCGGAAAGCAGGACCACTTCCCGACCGCGCTTACACAAGCGCTTGCAGACGGGCTCATTGTTCAGCAGTGCCACCACCACATGCCCGTGGATCGGCTCGATGGCACGGTCCACCACGGCCAGGTCACCATCGAAGATCCCGACTCCCTGCATGCTCTCACCGGTGATTGCTACCAGGTACACGTGGGGTGCCCGGATATTCAAGACCTCATCCAATGAGATGTGCTGCTCGATGTGGTCCGCTGCCGGCGACGGAAAACCGGCCGGAACCTGGAACGAGCACAACGGCAACTTCGCGCCGACCTCAGCGATGGGACCTAGAATGGTGAAGCTCATGATGCGGCCTTTTACATTTACTGTATGAATGTACAGTTAACTTTGTAGGACGCTTGCGGTCAATTTTTCTGTAGGGGATTTCGACAAGCGGAGAGGTGCGTATGTGTGGGCGATTCGTGCAATACGAAGGGATGGCGATCTTCATTGAAGAGCTGAGCCCGCAGATAGAGCTGTTCAGCGGGTATGACGCTCAGCCAATTGATCGCTACAACGTCGCACCGTCAACGCGGGTGCAGGTTCTACACACAGCTGAGGATGGGCTGCATATCGATGCAGTCAAATGGGGATGGGCGCCGTTCTGGGCGAAGGGAAAACCTCCGGATCCGATTAACGCTAGGGTCGAGACGGTCACCACCGGGAAGTTCTTCAAACAGCTCTGGCCGAATGGCCGGGCCATTGTGCCCAGTGAAGGCTGGTATGAATGGGTAAAAGATCCGGACGATCCGAAGAAGAAGCAGCCCTACTTCATCCGCCTGAAGAGCCGGCGTCCGATGTTCTTCGGGGCGCTTGCCCAGGTCAATCCAGGGTTGGAGCCTCATGAGGGCGATGGTTTTGTCATTATCACCGCCGCAAGCGATCAGGGCATGGTCGATATCCACGACCGGCGCCCCTTGGTGTTGACCCCAGAACATGCCAACGAGTGGCTTGATCCCGGCATAACCCCATCGCGAGCGGAGGAGATTGCAAAGGAACTGTGCCAACCCACGGAAGAGTTTGAATGGTTTCCCGTAGGCAAGGACGTAGGGAATGTTAGAAATCAGGGGCCGGAACTGATTGAGCCAGACAGGTCAGCTCAGGTACCACATCACGAAGGCGACTGCAGAGATCCACACCAGGGTAAGCAGAAATGAAAGACCCGCGAGTTGCTTATCCATCCGCTACCCAATGTGAGGTTAAAAGACTGCAATACGAGCTACAGGGGCAACTTTAGTTCAGTGAGGGCAACGCGCCACCGTTCAAAACGGCGGCGCCTATCAGAACAGCCCACCCAACGCTGCCGGCTCCCAATTCATGATTACCAACTCGCCGCTGATCTCGGCTTTGCTTTGGCGCTGGTTAGCTGTGCTGTATCGGATATCTACCGTCTCGAAGTGAAAGCCTTCAAACACTCGTCGGATATCGGGATGGTCATTGATGCTGACCATAACCTTGCCCTTGCAGCGCCGCATGAAGTCGGCCATTCGCTCGTAGTTTTCAAAAGGAAAGTCGACGCCATAGCCTGCGGTTTGCCAGTAAGGCGGGTCCATGTAATGGAAAGTGTGCGGTCGGTCATAACGTTCGGCGCAATCAATCCAGGGGAGATTCTCAACATAGGTGCCGGACAGGCGCTGCCATGCGGCAGAGAGGTTCTCCTCGATCCGCAGCAGGTTGATAGCCGGGCCAGTGGTCGCGGTGCCAAAGGTCTGCCCCGTCACCTTGCCAGCGAAGGCGTGATGCTGCAGGTAGAAAAATCGGGCGGCGCGTTGGATATCGGTAAGGGTTTCAGGGCGGGTCATTTTCTGCCATTCGAATACCTGTCTCGAACTGAGTGCCCATTTGAACTGGCGCACGAATTCTTCCAAGTGGTTCTGCACAACGCGGTAGAGCGTCACCAGGTCGCCGTTGATGTCGTTTAGGACTTCGACCGGGGCGGCCTGGGGACGCATGAAGTAGAGCGCGGCACCGCCGGCAAAAACTTCGACGTAGCATTCGTGCGGCGGGAACAGCGGGATAAGGCGGTCGGCCAGGCGGCGTTTGCCGCCCATCCAAGGGACGATGGGTGTAGACATAGAAGCAAGACCTTTGCTGTATGGATAAACAGTGCTAGGCTCGCTTCGCTTTGTGCACGAAGCAGGAGCCTTGGCTGGACTTGCAGGGACGATCTGCGGGGAAGGTGGCTGTTTGAATGTTGACGCATCCAAAACAGCCGCTCCTTTTTAAATCGGTCTAACAGGCTGGCTAATGAAAAAAGATCTACTACATAATTTCAAAATTGAGCTACCGCAGTTCGCAACTAAGCTTATTACAGAGCTGTTGTTAGGGATCATCATAGGCTCCATTCCAGTATGGATTAACTCCAGATCCAAAGAAGGGTTTGAAGCTACTATCAACGGCCTACTTGCAGTAAAACAGCTATCGGATCATGCCTCATTTCTCCTGATACCCTACACCGTTATTTGTATATATAGCTTTGCATTCACCCGAAAGACGGAATGGGGAGCGAGAAGATTTAATTACATCCACAAGATAACCTCCGAAGTAGGAACGAATTTATTAGCAATAGTAAGAGCTGGGCTAGGCGCAATGTTTGGTTATTTAACGGCTTCTGCATTCACCGAGTTCGGAGCAAAATCCAATACCGAATACGTAACAACAGCTCTATACCTAGTATTCACACTGATTTTTTGCGCTGCAGTTTCACTCTTTCACGACACCCTCACACCACAAAAATTGACTAGCCGGTATAAAAACGATCTTAAGTTTGATCGTAACTTGAAATAGCCCCTCTCAATGTAGGATCTCCCGAACGTAGGATTGGCACGCCGCAAGGGCGATCAATCCTTGATCACCTGCATCGGTGATTCCGATAATTCGTTGAGCATGCGCTGGGTCAAGTTCGGCTCTTGTGGGGCCATGAACCACGCGGCCGGTGGCGGTGGTGGTTGGCACTGAACAGCGGCTGGTGGCGTCGGTGGCGGCGAGAACGACTGACAGCCGCAGATCAGCAGTAGCCAGGCGATCACGCAGACGAGCCTGCTTGGTTTGCTCATCGGTCAATTCCTTGTAGTGGGTTTCATCTTTGTTCCGCAGGCGCTGCTCAAGGGCGAGGTGCTTGTCCTGTTCTTTGCGCTGCTGGGCGGCAGCCGCTCGGGATAACTCGCCGAGGGTGTCGGCGTGTAGCCTGGCCTGGCGCTCCAACTGCTGGCCGTAGCGCCAACCTTGAGCGGTCCAGGCGAAGGCAGCAGATCCGGCCACCACCGTCACCATCAACGCGCCGACTGCGGCGAGCCGGTATGGCATGGGGATCAGGTAGAAGAGACGCATAACACCGCCCTCGCCCTGGCCCACAGCTGCAGCCGATCCTCCAGGCCATTGAGGCCCCCATTGATCCGCCGGGTGATGGTGGTGAACTGCTCCTGATCCGCGAGCACATTCAATCCATTCACCGACCAGAACCACGCGGCCGACTCAGCGGCCCATTGCGGCAATTCAAGCAGCTCCGGCGTGCGCAGCAATCGCTCATCACCAAACAACGCCAGGCTGCAGCGCAGGTAGTTGTCGTGCCCGGTGACCTGGATAAGCCCACGACCGCGATAGCGTTGGCCGTCACCGTCGGCGGTCGGAGTGTTGCCAAGCCTGGCTGCCAGCGGACCGGTGTCGTACTTGCTGAGGTATTGATCGCTCCCCAGTTCACGCACGTACTGCAGCTGGCCGGACTCGTGCCCAACCTGGGCAAGGAAGGCCGCCTGGCGCGTCGGTGTATCGATCTTGCGGTTGGTCATGGCCGCGTTTAGGGCGGATACAAAAACGCCCGCTTGGCGGCGGGCGTTGGGCATGATGCGTTGGAGCTGTGCTTCGGTTAGTCCCATGATTTTCTCCAGACGAAAAAAACCCGGCAAGTGCCGGGTTTGGTTACAGATGTTTGTCAGCCGTTAGAGGGGTGCAGTAATTGCTTCAGCCTCGGGGCAAGAATCGTTCGTCCTACGTACAAGGAAGCCGAAGGGGTCAGGTGACCGTAATCCACCGCCATTAGCGACTTTCCATCATCGACCTTGGCCAAACAGGCCAAGCCTTTACATACACCGCCGATAACAGAAATATAGTCGATCACACTCGAATCGAGTTTTTCCTTGAGCAATGCGTCAGTTTTGAGGATCCGTTCATCCAGCCCCTGATCGACGATCTGACTGTCAGCAGAATTCCAATGACGCTTAGTGATCACCAGTGGCAAGGACGGTTGCCATTGCGGTACAGGCCCGACCAGCACGACCTCTTTGACTCCCAGCGTCTTTAGATGCCGAGCAATTTCATTCCAATCCGTAAGCTCGTGAGAATTCTGTTGAGCCATCACGACGATCTCAGGTTGGATCCGAGCAATTTCCTGCAATGCAAAGGCATTGGATGCATTACAGGTAGCTTGGAACGCCACAGGAGACTTGTTCTGGCCTAGGGTTGCTCCACAAGCAGATGAGGTGACTTGATAGAAAGGAACACCGGCAGGCAAATTGCTCCGAATTCCGAATGAAAGCGCTTCAGCGTGCGAGTCTCCCCAAAGAAAAACACCCCCCACCCCCTTCTTTTCAGTGCAAGAAGCGTCAATATTTTTTGCACCGGTAGCGGCAAAAACCTCATAAGAATTACATTTAAGCCAGTATGCTTCACCAAGATTTTTATGCAGCGCTGCATAACTATCCACGAATCTTGTTTTCTCAGTGATGCTCTCACCTCTTATATCCAAGTTGAGGCCATCGGATTTAAAAACTAAAACACTGAGTAACACGAGACTTACGAAACCGCCACACCAAGCCAAAGAACGAGCGCCACTCTTAGGCTTACCCCTCTTACGCTCAATCAATGCATAGGATGCATAACCGAACACCAGTGAAATAACAATACCTATCAAGGCGCTGAAAAAGCCATCGAGCTGCCCCGAATAAGTCATGTAGACCATGACAGGCCAGTGCCAAATGTAAATCGAGTACGAGTACAAGCCTACACGCTGAAACACCCAATTGCCGGTCAACCGAGAATTCTGTCTATTGGCGAGGATTACCATCAGCGTTCCCGTGACCGGCATGAGCGCGTAATAACCGGGCCACACCACAGTTTTCGATATCACGATATAGCCAGACAGGATTAGCACTAACCCTGCCCATTCGAGGATACGGCTTTTCGCTTTGTTCAATGCGAGAGGAAAAAGGAAGGCAAGGCCACCGGCGCAAAGCTCCCAGGCGCGGGCTTTCAGCAGATAAAACGCTTGTTCTGGGTACTGTGGAGAAAGTATGAGCGAGTAAATAAAACCAATCAAAACCGCCGCCAGCACAAACCAACGGATAGCCCTAAGTCCAAATACTTTCCTCAGGACCAGTAGCACAATTGGATAGATAATATAGAACTGCCACTCAACAGAAAGCGACCAGGTGTGAAGCAGCCAATTCTCGTTAGTGCTTGCGGCAAAATACCCTACCTCCTTCAGATAAACAGTATTCGAGTAAAACCCAAGACTACTATAAACATGCTGCGCCATTTGCTTGTATTCGGTCGCTAACAAGTTAAACCAACCAAACACCATTAACGCAAAACACATAACAGCTAGGACGGGAATGATCCGCTTAGCCCGCGCAATATAGAAACGAACCAAACTGAAATCATCGCCACTCAACCCACGGCAAATAATCGCCGTCATCAAATAGCCGGAGATAACAAAGAAAACATCTACCCCAGCAAACCCGCCCGGCAGCCATAACGCATTGAAATGGTAAATGACAACAGCCAGTACAGCTAGCGCTCTTAAACCATTTATATCTTTTCTAAAATCCATTATTCGCTATCCGATGACTGTCTTTTCACGAGGCATATGACTTGATATTTTGGGGGTGACGGCTGACTCCCAAACTCGTCGCGGGCGAGATATTACAGGATTTCTCTCTGATTGAGCCTCGCACTCATCAAAGCTCCATCACTTTGACTTCTTTTGACTTTTTCTTTTTCTTGCTTGCAGCCTTAGCCTTGCCCTTCTTACCTGCGTTGCATTCCACTGTGGTGCTCCAGCCAGACTGGGTGAACACCTGCTCTACCGAGTCCACTAGGAACTCCCCGTCCAACCCTTCCTTGAAACCCTGCGCATTGACCTGTCGTTCAGCATAGAGATCCGTACGCCCTAGCATCTCCAAACGTACCTCAGCGGTCGAACGATTGAATGCGGCGAGCCGGGCTTTGGCTGCCTGCTCAGCGGCGGATTTGTTGGGATGAATATGTCGGTCGGTATGCACCGGGGGCAACCCTACAGGTGCGTCATTGTTGTCCAGAGTCAGGTTCACCAGCTCTCCGGTTTTCTTGTCCTGATACCTGGCTTTGACTGCCTTTTGAGTGGTGCGGTCGGTAAAGCGGAATTGCCAGCGGCTGACGTCACTGCGTCGGATGGTGATCGCTGGCAAATTCTTGCCACTGGCGGTCTGCCCACTCTGACGTGTCAATACCAGCAGCTTGCTGTCGGCCACCTTGGCGGTACAGTCGTGATCCTTGGCGAGCCGGGTGATGAAGTTATAGTCAGACTCGTTCATCTGATCGGCCCGAGGAACTACAGTTGCTACTGGGCATTCAGGCTTCCATCCATTACGTGCGGCAATATCACTGACGATCTTGGACAGCGGCACATTTTCCCAACTGCCGCTGCGGGTGGTCTTGCCACTGCCGCGCATGTCGCTGGCCTTACCGCGAATGACCAGGGTATCCGGCGGACCGGAGACCTCGATGTCATCCACGGTGTAACGCCCAAGACGTGCCAGCGCTTTGCTGTCGTAGCCAAGATAGATCTCGATCCCGGCGCCCTTCTTGGGGAGCGCGACGGCGCCGTCACGGTCATCAATACGTAATTCGAACTCGTCCGACTCCATACCAGGTTTGTCGAGCGTACGCAGTAACAGCAGACGGTCGTTGATCAAGGCTGTGATGTCGTTGCCATCAGCGACAATTCGAAAGATTGGCTTCATGGTTGGTCCTCGAAATTCAATCCCACAGCTGCACCTGTTCGACCGCCGTTTGTTCAATGTCAGGGAAGGTTATTAGCAGCCCGGTGCGCAACGGTTGTGGTTCATCCGCTAACAACCGATTGGCCGCCAGCACCGCCTCGACTGTGCCATTGAGGTGGCCGTAATGCTGGTAACACAAGGTATCGAGCAGGTCGCTGTCAGACGTTCTGCATATCATCGCCATAGCGCGTGAACTCCAAACTAAAGGTTTGCTTGCGCGGGATCCCGCCGGCCAGCAGCGCGCCCTGCTCTTCCTCTACGCTGCCCAGGCACCAAGTGCCGAGGACAACGCCGTACCCCGTAGTGAGGTTCAACGGCAACAGTTGCCCGCCGATGGAGCGCAGAGTGTCGAGCTGCTTGAGGCCTCCCTTGAAGGAGGGGAAAATTGCGCCCTTGAGGCTGAGCTTATCCTCGCCGATACCCACAGCCTGCTGTGATGGCCGACGACTGAGGCGCTCTTGTGAGGCCCAGCGGAATTGTGTTTGCCGGCGTAGTTCGTCGAAGGCCGCCGTGTCCAGGTTGAAGTAGAAAGGCTGGGCATTGGCTTGCAGCGGCTGCAGGATCAGCAAGTGGGGAAACGGTTTGACCGCTTCCGCCATGGGCGTTGCACTCGGTGCCAAGGCGCTGGTGGGCAAGATGTTCGCCAGGCGCGGGCTGACCTTGCCCGCGATCTGGTTGATTGCCGTGCTGGCCCGAGCGGCTTGTTCCTTCAAAGTGCCCACACGTTCATCAATCGCCGACATCGCGCGCGTTGCTTTGCTGTAGGTCGACAAAACAGTGCCAACCTTGGATTGCGCCGCATTGATACCACTCATCACCCGTTGCAGCTTTTCCCCTACAGCGGGTGGTACGCCTGAAATGCTCGACAGCTCATCAGCTGCCCCTGTGATTTCACCAATGGCACCGTTCACCGGGCCGATCATATCGTCGATGCTATGCCGCCCGGCCTCTCCTGCCTGGACCAGGGATGTGAAGCCGGATTGCAGCTGCTCCATGTAAGCCATGACAACTCCTTAAACGTGGGGGGCATCGAACAGGTTGCGCCTCGCCTGCTCGCGGCTGAACTCCTCAAACAGCTGACGCATGTACGGCATCATTTCCTGAGCCAATTGCCGTGGGTCCTTGACGTCACCCTGCACCGTCACCGGCATGGTTGGGGCGAACGTCCAGGCCTGCTCAACGCGAGCGGGATCCGGCTTCGCGGCGGCGCTGGCGCTGAGCAGTGCAGGCACTGCTGCGGCTGATGGAGCAGTCGCCAACGAACGGGCAACGTCCCCCATCAATGGGCCTGTAGCCGGGGTCGGGGCCAACTGAGTAAACCGTGAAATACCTGGCCCGGCGGGCTTCGGCAGCAGCAACGGCGAGGGCTGGGCCAGGCGTTCTATCGGCTTGTCCGGCTCACCGAATGCAGCCTTGCCCACTGCACTGCCCAGCTCGCCGCCGCCCCAGCTACCGAGAAACCCGCCAATTAGCCCGCCGACGACGGTGCCGATCACCGGTACCACAGAACCAATCGCGGCACCCGCTGCAGCACCGGCCAGCGTGCCGGCCAAAGTACCGGCGGCGTTGCCATAGCCTTCGGCTTTTTCGTCGCGAGTCTCCGCGTTTTGATAGGTATCGGCCGCGATCAACCCTGCCTCAATCAGCGCCATGGGAGCGCCAACCTTGGCGAACCCGAGGCCCTTGCCCATCATGGCCTTAGGTGCAAATCGACTGGCAGCAGCTGCGGCCGGGGGTGCTGAAGCCAGACTAGGGATAGATCCTCGACCACCGCGACCACGTTTGCCCTTGCCACGGCGACGCTTTCCATCGCCGACATCCACCCCACCCGCACCGCTGGAAGGGTTGGTGACGAACACCCGCTGGATCACGTTCGGGTTGCCCATCAAAGAGCCACGCCCAACATTGAGCAAACCTTTGCCAATCTTGATCGCGTTGATCGCAGCACCCAGGCCGACAACACCGGCCGCCAATACCGTCGCCCCGCTGATGACAGTTGGAAACTTCCCAGCCAACTCCCCCAGCCCGTACGCCACCTTCGCCAATCCATCCGCAGCCAGGTCAGTCAGCGGCCGCACCGCATCGCCAATACGCGTCATCGACGATTCAATGCCAGCCGTCGCGCTTGCCCACTTCCGGTTGGACGTCTCACGCGCCTTCGCCGCATCCGCCTCAATCTTGGCCTTGCCATCCGTATCCTTGATCGTCGCCATATCAGCCTTGATCTTGTCGCCGTATTTGATCTGCGCGAGCAAACCCGCACTGGCGCTCTGATCGCTGACGATGTTCGCCAGCCCGGCAGCCTCAGTCAGGGCGATCATGGCCTGCTCTTCCTCGGCACTGCCATCCGCCGACGCCTTGATCTTGGCCTTGAGCGCCTCGATTTTCTTGGCTTTAGCGGGGTCCTGCTTTCTGATCAACTGCTCGCTGAGCATGATGAACGCATCGACCGGGTTCGCCGCCTTGCCGCTTTTGGTCGCGGCGAGGATTGAGCCGGCCAGGTCGTAGCCTTCCTTGGCAAACCGTTCCTGGCTGGTGCTGCTGATCACGGCGTTGAGCAAGTTGTTCATGTTGGTCGCCGCTGCCGCCGCGTCCTGGGTTTGCGAGAACTGCGACTGCAGGCTTGCTCCCAGGAAACGCACGGCCTCAGGCCCTTCCATGCCGAGGCGCTTGATGTTGCCGAGCATCGCCGGCAGGTACCGCGCCATTTCCTTCGGCCCAAATGCGCCGATATCTCCAGCCGCTGCAACCTGGCCCAGCATCGCTGCCATGTCGCCTTGCTTGACCCCGGCCTCTTTGAAGGAGTTGATCAGGGTCGCGATGGTTTCAGGCTCCATACCCTGGCCGTCGATCAGGTCGGCGATCTGCCCGGCATAGGCGGTGGCCACGTCCCAATCAACACCTTTTTCGATCAACGCACCGACCGACTTCGCCAGCAGTTGCTGGCTCATGCCCTTCTCTGCCGCGACTTTGCTGATGCTCGCCGCCAGCTCGGCCTCATCGCCGGTACCGGCAGTGTGGGCCCATAACGACATCTGGCGGACCTGCGCCTGGTAATCGCCGGAGACCTTGGTCGGAATCGCTAACGATGCGGTAAGCGCCGCCGCTTTGCCGAGGGAACTCTTCATCCCCTCTTTACCCTGCTGGATCTGCGCATGACCCAGCGCCTTGAGTTCGGCGCCCCGCGCTACCTGGCCGAGGGCTTGGTATTCCTTGCGCAGTTTGCCGACTTCAATGCCCTGATCTCTCAAGGTTTTGAGGTTACCCTCCAGCTTTTTCAGCAGGTCACCAGCCGAGGCGGCACCGGTATCGTGGGCCTTTTTCCATTCGTCCCGCAGGCGGATGGTGTCGCCGATGGTGCTTTGCAGTACGCGGGCTTTGGTGCCAGTTTCGCCAAGCTTTTTGATGCGGCCTTCAACATCCTTGAAGGCCGCGCCTACCGTGGAGCTGACGACGCCGCCGATAACCAGGCCGAGCGACAGGTTATTTGCCATGGGATTACTCCGGGCCGGGATGCGGGGCTCAGTCCGTGAGCCACCAGATCATCGTGGAAAAGGGCATGGTCTCGACTTCGCTAGCTGAAAAAGAGAATTCCACAGCCAAGCGTTTCGCGACCTTCTTCTGCAGTTCGGCGCTAAATCCCGTCGTCCTGCACCAGGCGAAAATAGGCGGCCTGCAACCGCTGGTAATCCGTCAGTTTGAGCCCCTCCAGATCCTTGGTGCCGGCTTCGGAGAGCGAGGCGAACAGGTGCATCTCGCGCAGTTCGTCATCGCCGCCACTGGTGGCATTGGCGGCGCGCACTTCGCGCACGGTAGGAGAGCGCAGGGTCAGGCGGTCGACCATCACGCCGTTAATCTCGCTCGACCGAGACAGCGTAATGGCGGCGCTCTCGGCGGTGACGGTCAGCCAGGTAGGCAGTTTTTTCAGTGTGCTCATGATGAAAGGCTTCCTTACATACCCAGGTCGCGGCGGACGCTGGCGAGTTGATCGACACCGTTGATAACCCGGACGCAGTTGATTGGATCGATTTCGAACATTACCCGGCCCGCGACCTCCAGCTTGTAGTAGCTGCAGGCCACGGCGTACTTGAACTCGGCAGCTTCACCGGCCTTCCAATCGCCAGGATCTACCTCTTTGAGCATGCCTCTGACAGTGGCGACAACACCCGTGGTCGCGCCTTTCTGGCCCTTGAAGGAACCACGGAACACTGCGTTGAATGCAGTCTGATCGGCCAGGCCGTAAAACTTCATGGCCTCAGGGCGCACGCCTTTACCGGCGAAACTGGCCTCAAGTTTTTCCATGCCCTGATCCATCTCCACCGGGGCATCCATGCCCCCTGCGCGATGCTCCTCGGTTTTCAGGGTCATCTTGGGTAGCGTGAAGCTGGTGATATCCCCGGCAAAGCTGACGCCATCGATATGGGCGTTCATGTTGTAGAGCGTTTGCGGAACCATCGGGCGTTCTCCTTAAGTGTTGGTGTCGAGGACTTCGGTCAGCCACTGGTTGGTGACCTCGACCCGGAAGTTAGGGTTTTCTGCCGGTGGCACGTCGGTAAAGCGGATGTTCCAGTACACCTTGCCCTGCTCCAGCTGGCTGGCCGTGTTCAGCACCGGATCGGCGAACACCTCGAAGTTGATCACCGCGCCCTGGTTCTTCAGATCACGCATGAAGTTCGCGAGGCCCTCGGTCACGTCGCTGACATAGGTCTTGGTGATTGAGCGGTCCACCGCCCATTTGTGGCCGTAGAGGATCGCGTCCATGACGATGTCCATGGTCCGCACACGGGTGACAAACGCCCACTTCGGATCGCTGGAACAGGTGCGATTGCCCCACAGGCGGTAGCCGTCATCGCGGATGATCGTGGTGATCTGCGCGTTGTTGAGCAGGTTGGCGCGGCAGGTTTCGTCGCCATCCAAGAACTCTATGGGACGGCAGGTGCCGGTGACGCCGACAAACTCTTTGTTCGACGGCGAGGCCCAGAAGCCGTATTCCGAATCGGTCCAGGCGAAGAGCCCGGCGACCCAGGCGGAACTCGGTGCATCGACAGTGGCACTGAGTGCGGTGTCCCAATACTGCACACCAGGGTCGACCAGGAATACGCGCTTACTGCCGAAGTTTTCGCGGTATTCCATCGCGGCTTCGTCGGTGGTGTTGGGCCCGTCGATGATGGCGAGGGCACGTAGTTTTTCGCTCAAAGCCACCAGCGCCGTAGCGGCGGGCAAGGTCGCGGTGTGCTTGGGCGCGGCCAGCAAACGCGGCTGAGCGTTGAAGCGGCTCTTGCCATCCAGCAGCGCCTGCATGCCGGTACGGGTGCCGTTTGCCAACACGCCGCCGATGATGGCCGAGATTTGCGCTGCAGCGTCTGCCAGCTTCTCCACACCACAGGCAACGATCACCGCCTTGGAGCGAACGTAGATAGCCTTGATCGCCTTGGTGATCGCAGCATCTGCGCCCCAGGCGGCGATGGCTTCGCTTTCGCGGGTGATCAGCAGCAGTTGATTGGGCAAGGCACTGGCAGCGGGGCCAGGGGTGAAGGTGTCGCAAAGCCCGATGATGGAAGACGACGGCACAGCGATAGGCCGCGTGCCGGTGTCGACGTTGGTCACCGTGACGCCGTGAAAAAATCCACCTGCATTACTCATAGTTGAACTCCAGAAACAACAAAACCCCGCCAGGGCGAGGTTTGTGTTGGGGGGGCGGAAAATGCTTTGAAGAGCCTTTTGGCCGAGGGTGAATGTCAGTGCAATCTGTGAAATCGCTTTCAGGTAGGCCAGCCCTGGGTCAGCATGTCTTCCGCATAGCTACCTTCGGCTAAAGCCTCCAATAGCTGACTCTCTCGGTCAAAACACGCTTGGACGTGGGTTCGAACCGCTGCTGCGATATCTATGAGTTGCTGAGCATTTAGCTCAACAGGACCATTCAACGCCTTCCAGGTGCAGCGATAGGTAGGGTCAACGACTGCAGATAGAGCGGCACCAGTAATCAGAATTTGACCGTCACGTCCGGTGTCGATGGCTATATCTCCAAATCGAATACCTGCCGTTTCGTAACGAAAACGTGCAGCTGAAATACGCTGAGAGTGATTCACCTCTCTATCCGATTTCTGAAGACCGTCCTTGGGCGTCCATGTCCAGATGGAGTCAACGAAAGCATTAACTTGCTGCCATTGTTCTTCATTGATCTCTATTGCACGTTTGGGGATGTCATGAACGCCATGAATCAACAGGCTTTTGAGGACACCAGCATCAGAGAAAACTGCGTATTTTTTAGCCATGTCAACGCCCCAGCGCAATCCAGAAAAAGTTGTACGGACCGTTCGTTGCCGTATAGCTAATGATCATCGACTCTCGCCCTAGCGACTGGACGTTAGCGGCGGCAGAGCTGACATTGCCGCCAACAATCGAGTTAGGCCAAGCTCCTGCGATATAAGCCTCAGTGGGAAAAGGTACGGTAAAAGCAGAGGCCGCTCCCGAGGAAAACAGCCTACTCCCCCACATCAAAACCCACCCACCTAACCAAGAAGGGAAGAAAACGTAACCGTTCGGTGCAATAAGAAGCTGGCACCCCGCTCGCATTTTTTTTGGAGTAACAAAGCTTTCGTCATCCAAACCCGCGTTCACCTGTAGCTGCGTTGCGACTCTGGCTAAACCCAGCGCTGCCTCAGTTGCTTGGACTAACAACTTCTTCAAGCAACGGGCAAGCTTCAACGGTGTAACTGTCCTTGCGTCAGTTGTGCCTTGCGCCACATCTTCGTCCGTTGCGTTAGCTTGGATGCCGGAGGTGGACTCTGTGGCTTCAACAATGTGTTTCTTAAAGAACTGAAAAATCCGAAGGATCGTCGCTGGCTTGGAATTATCAAAATCCGCATCTGCTTCCGCGTCCTTTTGACTGGCAGGCACAATTTCGTATTCAGCCAGCGTGGTTGGAGAAGTGCCCGCCAGCACGCGGCCAAATTTATCAACCGTAACACTTCGATAGGTACCAACCCCTTCTTTTGCTGTTGCGGAAAGCAACTCGAAATTCAGAGCGGTGACGCCCAGCACGATGGCTGTGTCGTTGGTCAGCGTCCACACCGTATCCGCATAAACGTTTCCACGCTCCACAGCGACGGTCAGTGCCGAAGTTACCTTCGCACTGCTATCCGCGTCAGGCGCACGCGACCAGGCACCGCTAGCCACAATGTAGATACCGTTAAGGTTCGCTTGTGCCTGCTTCCTGACTAACACACGCCAGCCCGGCTCAACAGGAACACCGTCAAGCACCTGCGTGCCGCTGAGAGTGATATCGGCAATGCTAGCCGCGACCACGGACTGTTTGTTATCCAGCTTGCCAAGCTCGTCAATCACCTTGAGGTCAACGTACTCGCGAGTAGCGAGGACTACGGCAGGGTCTATCTTCAGCACGATATTGTTGGTGCTGGAAACAATGAAGTTCATCCGCACAATCTGCGTGCGGCCTGACCCCTGGTCCAGCGCCGGCTTAAAGCTCGGCGCACAGTTCGATACCGCGACCAGGTCGCCGTCCGAATCGTATAAACCGATCTCGCGAATCCACCAGCCACCGACATCGGCCGGGATCACTTGCTCGGCAATAATCACCGCCGAATTCACCGGATCGACACGCAGCTGATTCAGTGGCGCCCGGCGCTGTTCGTTGATCAGCTTGGTCTGAGTCGCGCTGGGGATCGGATCAGTGCCATTGGCGTCGCCAACCCCCAACGCGGTGAGGTTCCAGGGAATGCCCAAGGCATTGGCGTTCGCCAGCTTCGCGGCCCCCACGCTGGTGAGGATCGCCATAAATTGCGAGTTGCGGTCAATCATGGGTAAACATCCAGAGTGTCTATGCTGTGTTCGCGCCCGACCACGCCGATGTAGCCGGTGACTTCGATGTCACGTTGCACGGGTGGGTAGACGTCGATTACGTCGCCTTCATAGAGGGCGACACCGATGTTCATGGTGCCTTGGGTTTCCAGGCTGATCGCCAGGCCGGTCAAGGGACGGCTGACAGGCTTGGCGTCGTCGATCAGGCGCTCCAGCTCCAGGTACATCTCTTCGGTGATGCCGGTGTCCAGCACGCCGACCTTCAAGGCGAAGGTGCCGGGAATGCCCTTGGGCGTGGTCTGCCACCACTCAAGCACTTCGATCAGGTAACCGAGCGGCTCGACCACACGTCGCAGGGCGCCGATGGTGCCCTTGTGCGCGTGCACGTAGAACGCGGAGCGGATGGCTGAGCGCTTGACGGCTTCCGACCACTTGTTGTCCCAGCGGTCGACCGACCAGGTCCAGGCCAGCCACGGCAGCAAATGCGCCGGGCAGGTGTCGGGGTTGTAGAGGTCGCGCAATGGAATCTTGGTTTTCTCAACCAGGGCGGCCTCAATGGCGCGCTCCAGCTGCGTGCTGTTCAGGGGAAGCAAGCTGGTCATTTCGATCCCCCAAGGACGACGCTAAAGCCCGTGCAATACGCCGCTTGGGCTTTGGTGGGTTTCAGGTCGACCCAGTCACGCAGCTCGACCCGGCCGACGCCGCTGATGTGCAGTTGGGCATCGACACCGGACTGAGCAACCTCCAGCGCCAGGCGCTTGCGTGGATTGATCCAGGACGCGAGGCGCTTGGTGGCTTCGGCCAGGATCGCGTCGTTTTCCGGGCCGGCGCCTTGCATGTGCAACACGGCATCAATCCGGTAGTTGAGGATCTCGGCACTCTGCACAATCAGACGGTCGCCCACCGGGCGGATGTCATCGTCGCTAAGTTTGGCGTACACCGCGTCCAGCAGCGGCTGATCGGCCTGGCCGCTACCGATCAGGCTCAATACGGTCACCTCCACAACTGCCGGCGATGGGCTTTCCGCCGTGGCGTCAGCCACCAGCGCCGAGGCGTTGCGCGCATGGAAGATGTAGCTGTTGCGCGGGCCTGCGGTGGTCAGCCCTTCGTAAACCAACTGGATGCGTTCACGCAGGGCGTCGTCCGACTCCTTGACCTCCTCTACCGGCGGCACCGCCAGAAGGTTGGCCGGCTGAATCACCAGGCGCTGGAGTTTGACGTTGGCCGCGAGTTGATCGAGATCCTCCTTCTCGGCGTAGGCCAGCATCAGCGCCTTGGCCGCGTCGTTGACCCGCGCCCGGTTCTGCATCTTGCCGTACGCTCCCAGTTCCACCAGCTTGACCACTGGGTCGCTTTCCAGCGCCGCCGACCAGTTGTCACCCATGTACATTCGGAAAGCGGCGAGCCCCTCTTCGTACAGCGCTTCGTAGTCTAAGGACTCCAACACCTGCGGCGCCGGCAATGCCGATAAATCCACCGTGCTCATGCCGACACCTCCAGCAGCAGGCGTTCGCCTTGATAGTCACCGGTTAATTTGAAGTCGATACGCCCGCCGACAATGGCAACGACTTGCACCTGTTCCAGTTTTAGCCGCGGCTCCCAGCGCCCCAGCGAGCGGGCAACCTCTGCCTGCACCGCGCTCTTCCAACCGGCATTAACTGGCAGGTCGACAAAGCGCCGGATCTGGCTGCCGTACTCCGGGCGCATCCGCCGACTGCCCACGGGCGTGCCGAGAATGTCCCCAATGGACTGTCGGAGATGGTCGTGCCCGGACAACGGTTTGCCGGTGTGGCGGTCCATTCCGATCATCGGGATTACTCCTGTACCAGGTCCGGGTGAGCCTTGAGGAAGGCGAGCTGATCATCGGTGGTGGCCGTCACGCGTGCCTTGGTCACTGCCAGGGTGCTGCCATCGGGAAGTACCAGCGTGCGCGAGGTGAAGAGCGTGTCGCGGAAGACGCGGCCAGGCCCGGCTTCGTCCTGGCTGTCGGATTTGGTCTTGCTCATGAACGGAGGCTCCTAAAACGAAAAACCCGCACTAGGCGGGTTGGAATCAGTGTTTGTGGTTCGGCGTGTTACCGCCGACATCGATGACCTGGCCGGCACTGTTGATGTCGCCGGTCGTACTCAGCGTGCCGTCAATGGCGACCGCGCCTACCAGCTCAATCGTGCCCGACACCAACCGCATGCTTGTCGGCGTCACTTCCCAGACCGACCCTCCGACCTTGACCGTGACGTTGCCCGCCGGCAGATCGATGGTGTAGCTGCTGGCCTCCCAGTCGTAAACCAGGGAGCCGCCATCATCGAAACGCCAGACTTCGACGTGGTCGCGGTTGTCCGGTTGGGCACCGGCGTTGCCGTACAGACCGGGGATGAACGTGCCCATCGCCGGCTCGCCGCTGGGACTGATCAACGCGCCCTGCTCTCCCATACTTGGCACCCGCCAGTGGCGTGCCTTGCCAGCCGCCTGGCTATGCCAACGCACCCAGGCACTGGTCCAGTCACCGGACTGCACGCGCACCATGGCGGTGGTCAGATCCACCGCCACCACGACACAAGGCATCACTGTCGAGGCAATCATCCGGTCATGCTGGGCAACCGCGTAACTCATTGCAGTTCTCCCGGATTGATTGGGCCAACGCCCGGCCCCAGATCGATGACCAGCGAACCCGGCGGTTCATCCGGCCACGGCCATTGCTCGGCCCCCAGGTAAACCGTCTGGTCCCACTCCACCAGCCAGACGAAATAGCCGTCCAGTTCGGGTTTGGTCCAGTCCTGGGTGGAGCGCACGAATTCGGCGAAGTCGACCGCCAAGCCCCAGCTCTGCCCGCGCAGCAGCACCGCCAATTGAGACGCCAGCTGCACAGCCTGCCGTTGCGGGTCCGTGCTGATCGAGTCGACGATGATGCGCGCCTCGAACTTGCAGGTGAGCGAAGTTTCACCGGTGCCGATATCCGGTGCCGGTTCCATCTCGGCTATTTCCAGCAGCACCACGGGCGTGGGAATGCTGGTCGCTGTCGACAGATCCGGCCAGAACGACACACCCTGAATTCCCGGCAGATGCTCCTGCAGGTGTTGCTCGACGGCCGTATACAACTGATCGAGGCTGAAAGGTTGATCAGACACGGGCGCTCCCCTTGAGGTACTTCTGCAGTTCAAAGTTGAATTCTTGCTTGAGGATCTCCAGCAAACGTTCATCGGCGCGTTTGACCCAGCTGTCGAAGTGCGGCCGCACCTGGTCCAGCGAGACCTTGGCTTTCGCCAGCGGGAAACGGTTGTCGCTTTCCGCGATGAAGCCAGAGCTGCGCCGGCCCTGAGTGCTACCGGGATAATCCGTGGCGTTGAAGTGCTTGCTCGATGTACGGATCCAGATGTCGGGACTGCCGCCGTACACCTGCTTGAAGAACGCACCTTGGAATCGACGCCCCGCCACCGACACACCGGCACGGGTTTGCCGAGCCTTGCCGACCCGGCTGGCCTCGATGGCGTTGACCCCGAACCACAACTTGCCACGCATCGCCCCGCCGCTGACCGGATAAGCCCGAAGGCGTTGCCGGACGGCGCCGATGGCGATGCGCTCCTGCTTGCCCACGGACCGGGCGATGTGAGTGCGCAGCCAGCCCAACGTCTTGTTGATCGCACGGCGTTGAGCTGCTGCGGCTGCCTTGGGGACCAACTGGCCGAACTCACGCAGGGCCTGGGAATGCACCGCCGATGGCTGGATGTTGATCATGCCGCTGTCGCGGGTTTGCTGTACGTGGCTGCCGACGCTCATGGACGCTTCCTCAAGATCAGGGCCACCAGGCCATTACCGTTGGGCTCCAACTGCAGCAGGTCGTACTCGCCACCACCATCCAAAGCCGGTACATCGACCGTGACCCGCAGACCTTTGCTGAGGCCTTCCGAATCCTTCACGCGGATCTCAAAGCGAGGCTCGCGTATGGCGGAGTGGACCTTGCCGAACGCGGGTTGCTTCCAGGGTGCCGAGAACATGCCCAACACCGGTTCGGCGCGGCCTTCGATCTGGGCACTGTCGCCCAAGGTCTCGAAGACCACATCGTCGATGTCGTCGATCAGGTCGCGGAAGGCCACGGTCACATCTCCAGCAGGATCTGCGCCCGAGGCCGCGTGCACAGGTGCAGCGGGTTCGACTGCGCTTCACCGGCCACGCCCTTGTTAAACGGCAGCGGCTCGATCTTGCTGTAGTACGGGATACCCTGGGTATTGACCGTTTCCATGTAGTCAGCCGGTGCGAAAGACGAGATGTACAGATCCGGTACGCCCTCGGGGATCAGCAGCGCCTTGTCGTCGTGGACAAATGCAACGCCGGCAACTTTGCCGCGATAACGCTCCCAGACAATCCCGCCGAACTCGAAGCTTTCACGAGCATCGCCACGCAGAGACGCGGCCTGCATAGTGTTGAGGTAGGTCTCCTTCACCGACTTATGAACAATCAGCTTGTTCCAGAAGTTCTTACCGCACAAACCGCGAGAACCGCTGCTGGTGACGCTGCCGAGGGCCTCCTCCTGCATATCCAGCGCTTCGCCGCATTTGACCCGCACCTCGGTATCCGGACTGTTCAAACCCATCTGCAGCTTCTGGCGATTCACGCCGAAGGATTTGTAAATATCCAACAGGACGGTCTTGCCATCGGCGTCCAGCACCTGCCCGTTCAATGCACCCATGCGCTGGAATTCGTGGGTGGCATCCAACTGGCGACGGGCCTTCGCCAGTCGCTTGTTGACCACGTCCTGCACCGCCTGCAATTCGCTGCGGGTGCCAAAGGCGCGGATGCCCTGGATCTCATCCGCCTTGATGGTAAAGCGCTCTGGCAGGTGCACAGTGTTGAACGGAATCAACATGCGCTTGGTCCCGCCAACCACCAGGCCCGAAGTACCACGTTCACCGGCTGGCACCAGAGCCAGGGTGTCGCCGTCCTTTTCGATCTGCACAGTCAATGTGCTGATGCCCTCTTCGCGGAACAGGCCGAGGCTGCTGATACGGCCCGGCAGGTATTCCTGTTCATTGATTGCAGCGGTCAGCGAGGAGACGCTGAACGCATCGTCTTCAAAAATGGCGATATCGGCCATGGGGGTACTCTCCAGAAACGAAAAATCCCGCACGCGGCGGGATGGATAAACGAGGATGATTGTCTTAGCGGACGATCAGGAAATGCGCGGCCAGGGCCTTTTCGGCAGCGGGGTCGAGGCCGGTCAGGTGTGCGAAGCTGACCTCGGCCAAACGCACCACGGCGCGACCGCGACGGACAACATCCGACTCGCCGAGCGGCCCGTACAAGATCGCGACGGCGTTTTCGGTGCCGTCCTCGGCGGTGGGCTGGTACGGTGCAAACTCGCTGGTGGCGGTGATCAGACCGAGGATCTGGCCCGGCTCAAGGGCCGCACCGGCCGCGACGTTGATCGCCTCGCGGGAAATATTGCCGGCGCCTTCGGACAGAAGAAACTCGCCCGCGTGCATCGATTCAGTTTTCATGCTCTTGCTCCTTTCGAGGTTCCGTTCTGAGCCGCCTGACGGCTGGACCAGATTGCGTGGGTGTCGACCTGTTTGGCCTTGACCGTTGGGGCTGGGTCATCGTCCAGCGGCAGGCTGTTGTTGATTTCAAAGCCGCCGCCGCTACCGACCAGCTTGTCGAACAGCCGCGCACGCACGGCGGCTTCGTCAAGGCCGGCCGTGATGAACTCGCCGGTCAGCTCTGGCAGGCGTGCCGCCACACAGAGGCCGTGCAATGCTTTGGCATTGGTCAGCGCCGCCTGAATCACCGCTTCACTTTCGAGCTTGGTGGCGGCGAGTAGCGGCTCCACCAGGTTGCTGATGCCCGCCGCCGCGCAACCTTGCGTGACCATCAGCGCCAGTTTTGCCGCGTCCAGTACGGGTGTTGGGTCCGGCTCGGGCGGCTCGACTTCCGGCTCTTCATCCAGCTGGGCGAGCAGCTCAGGCGGGGCATGCTGGAAACGCTGCAGCACGCTGCCTTGGCCGAGGCAGGCGCTGACCTTGAGGCCGTCACCCACTTCATCGGCCAAGCCCAGCGCCACCGCCTCATTCGCCGTGAGCCAGGTCTCGGCGTTGACCATGCGCCGCAGTTCGGCTTCGTCGATGTCCGGCGCCTTGGCTTTGTAGGCTGCGATGATCGCTTCCAGCGTTTGATCCAGCACATCCGCGACGCGGCGGAAGTCCTCGGCATCGCCACCAGTAAAGGTGTAGGGGTTGTGAATCATCAACATGGCGTTGGCCGCGATCACCACCCGGTGAGCGCCGCACACCGCAACACTGGCCGCGCTGGCCGCCAGCGCATCAATGCGCCCGGTACAGCGCTCACCCAAGCGCGACAGCGCGTTGTGGATCGCCAGGCCGTCGAACAGGTCGCCGCCGATGCTGTTGAAGGCGACGATCACCGGCGACACGCCGTCATCCATGGCGCGCAGATCCTGCACAAACTGATTGGCGGTGACGCCCCAGGCACCGATCTCGCCGTAGACGAAGATCTCGATGTTGCGCTGCTCGGCTTCGCCGCTGGCCTGAAGGGTGTACCAGCTTTTATCGGCGACTTTTACCTGCTTGCCCGCCTTGTCATAGACGCGGGGCTTAGCTTTTTTGCTCATGGTAATTCCTTCTCATCGATATCCACGATGGCTTCAAGAGTCGTGTAGTTGAGTCCGAGGCCTGTGGCCCTGGCGAGGTCTGCGGCGTTTTCAGTGTCGACCGTTTCCGCGTCGTAGCCGGTGCGCAGCACCATCTCACTGCGCGAGGCAAAGCCCGCCTGCACTTCCATCCGCCGTGCCTGCACGTCCTGCACCGGTTGGATGTAGGCCCAACCTTGCGGTACCCAACGCGTGCGCAGGTATTCGCGGCGACGTTGCGCGTAGTCCTCCAGTACCAGGGCGCCGGACAACACCGCCATGTCCATCCAGGCCGCCCGCACCGGGCGACACAGCTGATGCACATACACACCGAATTGCAGCTGCTCCAGGCGCCGCCGGAACTCGTTGAGCACGACCCGCAGCGCCCGGTCGTTGACCTCCCGCATGTCGCCGGTGAGGATCTCGTACGGCGTGCCCGAACCCGCCGCCGCAGCCATCAGCTGCTGACGCATAAAGTCCGGGTAGTTGTTGCCGGCGTCCGGTGGTTTGGAAAACTCCACCTCTTCACCTGGCCCCAGCTCCTGCATGGTGCCGGGCTCCAGGGCGACCATCGGCGTGAAGCCGTCGCGGTCGGTGGTCAGCAGTTGCCCCGTGACAGGGTCACGCGGTTGCTGCCCCATCTCCGGTGATGGCCTCTTGATGAAACCGGCAAACAGGTTCGCCACTTCCTGACGGAACAGCACCGCGTCGTCGTAGTTATCCAGGCTGCGCAAGCGCTTCAAGACCGGCGCCAGACGCGGCACCCCGCGCAACTGCCCCGGCTCCATCGGTTCGAAGATGTGCAGCACCTGCGCCGCCGGCACGCGCACCAACTGGTTATAACCGGCGTTCAACGACGACGAATCCCGTGGGTGCGACAGGTACATCCAATACGCCACGCGCTTGCCGGCCGGGTTGAACTCGATCCCGGCGCGGATCACGTTACCGTTTTTGGCCGCCTCGAATTTGTCATGTGGGACAAACTCAGGGGCCAGCGCCTGCAATTGCAGCGGCACCGCCAAACCTTCGCTGGGACTGCGTGGACGCAACCGCACAAAGCACTCACCCGCCGTTTCAACGGTGCGCGCCACCAGGGCCTGCATGCCGTAGAAATCGGTCAGCTCGTCGGCGTCCGCTTCGTCTACCCAGTCATCCCACAGCTGCTGCTTGAGCTTGCGCAGCGCCGCGTCGTCCGTGGTCGGCCTGGGCGTGATGCCGGTGCCGATCAGGTTGCTGACGCGCTTGTCGATGACGTTGAAGGCGTACGGGTCGTTGCGCACCGCCGCCCGCGAACGTGCCCGCAGGTTGCGCAACGCCGGGGTATTGATGCTATTGATGCCGTTGTCGGTGGCTTCCCAACTGGCCGAGCGACGGCCCTCCCCGGCGCCTTCGTAACTGGCCTTGATGTTCGACGGCAGCAAGAATCCATTACGGGTGAGCGTCGGATAATGTCGGGCCATTAGAGTCCCTTGCCTCCGTGGGTGAGCCGGATCACGCGAGAGCGTGGCCCAGCGGCGTTGGTCAGCGAGGTGCGGATCTCGTCGCGTGCCTTGAGCAGTTCGTCGATGGAGCGGTACTCCACCGTGCGGTCGCTGTAGCGCACGGTCTTTTCACCGCGTGCGATGGCGCGCTCGATGGCTTCGAGGTGCTTCGGGGTAAACGACATATCAGCGTCTCTTCAGGTAACCGCTAGTGGAGCTGCGGCGTTGTGGTGGTGCGGCGGGTCGCGGTTGGGCGACGGGTGCAGCAGGTGGCTGCGCGGGGAGCGACTGACGCGCCGCAACCGGTGCTGGCGTTTCGTCAGCTTCGACGCGCTCGCCCTGCACGGGCTTGACGCCCAATACATCGTCGAACAAACCGGACTGAGCCAGCGCCTGGCGTACCCGCTCCCAGTCGTGTTCCTGGTAGCGGTTGATACCGAGGTAATGCGCCATTGCCAGGCAGTACACCATCAGGTCGAGCGCCTCGTTGCGTTCGGCCTTGCCCTTGACCCATTCGATGCGCTTGTAGCCTTTTACGTATCGGGCGACCTTGCGCTCGGCCACGCACTGGGCGAAGAACTCGTCCGGCAGGTCGTTGGCAAAGTGCAGCGAGCCGGGGCCGTCCTCGAAGGCGTAGCGGTTGTAGATCCAATCCTTCGCGGTGTCGGTGCCTACAAACCACAGCTCTACGCCGTTGCGCTCGGTCTGGCCTTTCCAGGTCACGTCTTGCATCGAGGGCCGTTGAGCGATAACCGGCTTGCCGGGCTTGCTCGCGCCCTTGATTGCGAAGATGTTGCGCCAGCGCCGCGTACGGCAGAACTGGTAAACCTCGTCCGTGTGATGACCTCCCGAGTCGACGGCAGTCGCCAGGATCGCCAGCCCGACACCACAAGGATGGCGATAGCGCGCCTTGAGCTTTTCGTCCAACACCGCCCAGGTGCGCTCATCAGCAGGATCACCCCAGATCACCTGGTGGTCGACCACCCAACGCTCCATCCCAACACCGAAACCCATCACCATCAGTTCCAGGCGATTAGCCTGGACATCGACGGCGCCGGTCACCATCAGCACGCCCACCGGCATACTACCGAGGGTGTAGGTCTCCAGCTTTGCCCGAGCGACCAGCACTTCGGCCTTTGTCTGCTCTTGCGCACTGTCCCAAACCTTGGCGAGACGGGTGTTGTAGAACACCTGCATCAGGCCCATGTCGCCCTTGGCCTGGGCCTTCTTGGCGTCTTCGAATTCCTCGGCCAGCGAGGGCCAGTCCTTCCAGCCAATCGGTGAATACAGCGCATTGAGGTGGAAGCCCACCGTCTTCCCATCGCCGTTGCCATGGGCACGCCATTCGCCACGGGCGAGCATGTCGGTCTTGTGGTGCTCCTCTATCAGCACATCGCACTCAGGCGCGGCGCACTGGTAGTGAACCGTGCTGTAGTCCTTGTTGTAGAACAGCCGCTCCCACTCCAGCACCTGCATATGCCCGCAAGAGGGGCATGGCACGTAGTAGTAGCGCTGGTCGCTGGATTCGAACAGGTCCGCGATCCGCGAGGCGCCCTTGATCGTCGGCGAGCTGGAGAAGTAGATCTTCGCGTTGCGGCCAAAGTTGGTGGCGCGCGTTTCCGCCAGCACGATGGGATCACCTTCCTGGCCTACATCGTTTTCCCAACGGTCGACCTCGTCGCCGTAGATGTAGCGCGCCGACAGCTCCGACAGGTTGGCCGCAGAGCCCGCCGTGGTGACGTACAAGGCGCCGCCCTCGAACTCCTTGGTGTCCATGGTGTTGCGGGCGTCCCGTGAGCGGCTGGCTGCCACGCGCTTTGCCAGCTCCGGCGTTGCCTTGATGGTCTTGCTGATCCGCCCGGAAACCCGCTTGGACAAGCCCAGGCTGGGCAGCAACGCCAGGATGTTGGACGGCGCCATGTGGATCAGGCCGCCCATCCAGTTCAAGGCGATCTGCGTTTTCATCAACTGCGAAGCCACCATGGTGACGACACGCCGGCACGGGTGAGCCGGTGACAGGCAGCGCATGGGTTCGCGAGCGTAGGGCGTCCGATCAGTACGGTACTGGCCGGGCTCAGGCGCACCGGTGTCCCGTGGGATACGCATGTACTCGTCGGCCCATTCGTCGATCCAGAGGTCTGGGTCAGGACGTAGCCCACGGAAATACGCCTCACGGTACGCACGGTCACCGTCAGGAAATTCCGTGGTCATAGGTCAGCTCGTAGTCATCGCTCGTTCAAGGTCGGACAAGGACATGCGCTCAGCCTCTTCCAGTGATTTACGGAGTGTCGCCGTCAGGTGTTTTTCGATGTCCCAGGGGTCGGTCATCGCTGCCAGCTTGTGGGACAGCTGCGGCAGTAGGCCGAACAACTGGTCGCGCAGATGGCGCCCCGCGTTGTAGGCCCCCAACTCAACAGCATCCCTGGAAACCAGCGAGCCCTGCGCCTTGTGCAGCTCGATCTCAGCCAGTTGCGCCAGGTTGTGTTCGCGCATGGCGCGGGCCTTCTGGAAGTCGTGGCCCTTGGCGGTGATGGGCTGCTGCGGCGCAGCCGTGTTAGTCGGCTCGACCAAGGGGGACAGTTGACTGTAAACGTCACGCTGGATCCGGTCCTGCTGGTGTCGAGCAGCGACGGCGGCCTTGCTGGGGTCGGCGGTTTCGAGGATCAGTGCTTCGGTTGCCAGCACGTCGACCTTCTTGCCATCCGGCGAAAGCACCAGGCGGTTGTTGTCTTTGAGCCAGGTGATGTAGCTCGGCGTCCTGCCGATGCGAACCGCGAAAGCGCTTTTAGACAGGAACAGTGGATCCGTCATAAGCCCTCCTTTTCAACGGCTTTTCAATGGAAACCTTTCAATTTCAATGGATTGAATTTCAGTAAGCTGGCAGCCCAGCCGCTAACGCTTTCCCGCGGGTTTCATGCCCCGTGTCCCTCGCATGCTGTCAGGGTCCCTACAGGTCAACATAGCCCTGACTTTCGCCTGAGCCCAGAGTAATGGCACAATGCCTGCAAAATATCAGCAGAGAATTTTATGAAACTGCCCATGACCTGTTTTGAGTGCTTCCATGAACTTAACACTCCTCAATATCCAGTGTGGGTTGAATACCAAGATAGCCATTTATATGAATTCGAGTGCCCTAACGGACATAAATCTCATGCTATTTTACAGCAGCAAAAGCTGGAGGTTTTGTTCAGCATCGGAATGCATGCCATTACTGATGGATACTACAGGGAGGCAGTCGCATCATTCGCGTCGAGTTTAGAACGATTCTATGAGTTCTTCATTAAAGTAAAGTTGCTGCATGAAAAGATCGACTCAAGCGCAGTAACCAAATCTTGGAAAAATGTAGCTCAACAGTCTGAGAGACAGCTTGGCGCGTTTATTCTTTTTTATACACAAACTTTCAACGAAGAACCTTTGCTCTTGAGCCAAAGCAATACTAAGTTTAGAAACGCCGTAATACACAAAGGACTAATTCCTACAAAACAAGAGGCTATAGATTTTGGACAAGCCGTATTAGACGTGATCAACCCAATCGCGGAAAAAATGACCACTAAGTTCAAAGACGCAATTATTGAGTTCACATTCATGCACATCTACAGCTACAGCGGCCCAAGAAGCGCGGAGTGGAATCCGTCAACTATGAACTCACCTTCACTACTAAATGTATCATCACGTAACCCTGGTTACGTCCAGCATACCGTTGCTGATGGTTTAGAACATCTAATAAAGATGAAAGGATTTGGCGCCATCCGGTAATCGGTTTTCATTAAATATACCTATCCGGATACACCCAATCGCCTGGCAGCCCAGCGTTCGTATAAGCCAATTGCAACATCGGCGCCAGCCATGGCAGTGAGGCAGCCAATGCTGCCGGCCGCCAGGACCGACATACCAGATGCGTGCAACAACATCATTGTGGAAAGCCCACAGACCACGCAGGCTCCAGACCGAAGAAGCAAGCGGCGAATCAAGGACCAGCCGCTTACCCCTGCTTTGTCGGCCCGCCATGCCTCGCCAGAAATCCCACCGACTAGGGACAGTAGGATCACCATCCAGACCGGCATCTCAATAAGCGCTTGCTGCTCGTTCGTCATCGCCCTACCCCATAAACGCAAAAACCCGGCGCAATGGCCGGGTTCAGTGTGGTGGTGTGTCCCGCTGCTTGCGGTCGCACCTATCGAAGATGGGTACTTTTTACAGGTGGATTCCGGTGGCAGCAAGGGAGTTTTAATGCCATGGCGCAATACGGGTGCAATACAGGTATGACGCAGGTGCAACGCAGGGACAACGCATTCAATCGGCTATCGCTTCTGGTGCCCTGTCTTACTTGTCCCACTATTCTGGATCGGAGTAGGACAGCTACAGGCGCCTGAATACGGGGCTCTGCCCTACTGTCCTACCTTTATTACTTTTTTCTTGTGTATAGAGAGAAAGTTAAAAGCACGCATGCGCGCCATGGGCGCGACTACCTGCCCGCTATGCTCATGTGTGCGTGGGGCAGGTGAAGGTTGGACGGTAGGACAGGCCAACAACGGCGCGGCCTGCTCCTGTCCAACTCCGCTAAATGGCAGTCGGACAAGGGCGGACAGTAGGACAGAGGCACGCGGAATGACGCCGAGAGTCATGCAGCCTTCCCCATCAGCATGACAGCGATATGCAGGTGGGCTTCGTGCAGGCGCTGGTAGTAGGTATCCCGGCTGCATCCGCAGTGGGTGTACTTCTGCGACAGGAAGCTTTCGTGGTTGCAATAGTGCTCGCGTACGACAACCGACAGCTGGGGTGGCAAGTGCTTGTTAACGATCAGCTCAATGTCGGCCGACTCATCCAGCAGTACCCGACTACCACGCGTGCCACGTATCAACTCTCCTTTACACTCCATCAGCATGGCGATCATGTTGCCGCCACTCGGCCCTCCCCCGTTTTCCGGCATAGGTGAGTGCAGATCCTGCGCCCATAGTTTGAGCATCTCGTCGATTCGCTTAATCATCGAAGCAAGGCTCCTCGATCACCGACTGCTGCAACGCAGACGCACGCCCCCAACCCGCAGGCTTTACATAGGCCCAGGGCCGCACTCCACTCTTAGGCAATGCCGGCATGCGCCGCTTGCGCCAGCCCAGCCGGTGCATGATCGCCCCGACCCGCATCTGCTCGGGCTTGCCCCAATGGCCGAAGTCCAGCTTGAGCGCCTGGGTGAGGATCTCGTTGCCGGTGGCCGTTTCGCCGATCTGCGACTCTTCCATCCACGCCAGGATCGGCCCTTCCCATTCGTCGACGACGAAGCGTTCGTCCTGGGCCTCGGCGAACATCTTGGATTCGTCCTTGTTCACCCACCAGATATCGCCGGCCTCGAAGCAAAACAGCGCCTCGGCCCATAGCTGGTCGCGGATCTCGCGCAATTGTTCCAGGTCGACCTTGTTGCAGAACACCGGCCAGTAGCGGCGATTGCCCGTGGCATCCTTGAGGTATTCCTCTTGGTTGGTGGTCCCCACGAAAACACACTGGCGTGGCACGTCATTCGTTCTGCGGCCGTAGCTCTCGCGGTAGGTGTCGGTGGACGCGGAGAAAAACTGTTTGGCCTTGGTGCTTTCGGCTTTGTTAAAGCTGTCCAGCTCGCCCAGCTCGACGATCCACTTCCCTCGAATCGCCTGGAAGCTGTCCTTGTCGCCGAGGGCAAAGGGCGTATCCATGAACCATTCGCCACCGAGGACGCCCATGGCTGTGGACTTACCAGCACCCTGCCCGCCTTCGAGGATCATCACCGAGTCTGCCTTGCAGCCTGGGCGCATCACCCGTGCGACCGCAGAGATCAGCCAGCGCTTGCCGACCTTGGCCGAGTACTCGCTGGCCTGGACGCCCAACACATCAGTGAGCCAGGTTTCGATGCGAGGCACGCGGTCCCACTCCTGCTTCTCCAGGTACTCGCGCACCGGGTGGAAGGCATGGTCGTGAGCAACCACGCTGACCGCCTCGATCACATGGGAGGCTTTGACCCGTAGGTTGTACTGCTGCGCGAGCCACTTCATCACTCGCATGTCGTCAATGTCCGCCCAATCGCCGGCACCACCACCGAATGGCGCAGAACGCAGCTTGACGATCTTGGAGCTGAACACGCTGTAACCGATGACACCGGCCCAGCGCTCGTCGTTGCCCAGGATCAGCTCGACGTTTTGCATGTGCGCGATCAGGGAGCCGTTTTCGGTGCGGGCGAGTTGGTCTTTCCAACCGCCAGCTGCAGGAGGCTTGACTACCGCCAACACCTGGCGGCGAACGGCCTCCAAACCTTCTGCGACGTGCAGGTCGTTGAAGTCAGTCCACTTGATCTCGCGCTCGCCGGAGAACACAGGGGCAACCACCTGGCCGCCAACAACCAGTGCGGCGTTGTTAGCCTTCTCTTCGCCAGGGTTCCAGAGGTCGCCGTTGGGGCGTTTGGTCTTCCAGTCATCATCGCGACAGATGATCAGCGGGCAGCCGGGGAAACGCTCGCGCATGGCCTTGGAGACCGGCAGCAGGTTGCCCGCGTCGAAGGCGATGGCGACGGTCAGCGAAGTCGCCATGTGCAGGCTTGCCCCCGTAGCGTAGCCCTCACACACCAGCACCGGCTCGCCGGGTTCAGGGTGTGGGCCGATCAGGTGGAATGCACCTTCCTTCGACATACCGTAGGGCCAGTAGGCTTTGTCACGCCCGGTGTCCTCTTGCTTCGCGGGGAGGATCACCTGCAGGCCAACGATCTGATCGCGCACGTTGCACATGGGGACCAAAAAAGCGCCGGTACGTGGCGCATAGCGAACCTTGAAGCCGACGATCTGCTTTCGATCCAAGTAGGCGCTCTTGCCCTTTTCCGGCATGCGCTTGAACAGTCCGGCAGCGCGGTTGGCCGCTCGACGTGACGCGTTGGCCGCGATCTCAGCGGCCTTGCGCTTGGCATCCTCCTGGCGAGCGCGCATGACGTCGCGCTCTTCTGGGCTCATACGACCGGCCTTGACCTTGATCTTCTGGGTGTCGCCGGAGCGCCAGTCACCGAAGCTGCCGAAGATCAGTGTCTCGTTCTTTTCGGTGCGGTGTTCGTGGATGACGTACCAGCCGTTCTTTTCCTTGCCCTTATCCTGGGTGGTTTTGCAGCGAGTGAGCTTTCCGAATACGAGGGGCTGCGCGGGTTCGAGACCGTAGTCCGCGAACTGATTGAGCACGTCATCGAGCATAACGGGCAGCCCTCTGGTCATCGACGGTCTTGCACTCAATGCAGAGCGTGCAACCGGGTTGTGCCAAACGACGGGCTTCGGGGATGGGGCCATCGCATTCGTCACAGAACATCAGCGAATGCTGAGCCGTGTTGGACATCAGCGCCAAGCGTGCAGCAACGGCCTGATCGATGCGCTCTTGCACCAGGTCATTTGCGAAATCAGCGATATCAGCCACGCTCCACCCCACAAGTCGTCTGGTTGACGTAGCGGGCGCGGTTGTACATACCCAACAATCCCTGAATGCCGCGAAACACCAACTGGCGAATCTCGGCCAGCTCGCCGTCATCGACCTTGCCGTCGCCAATGTGCTTGGCCCAGGTTTCGGACAAATCCGCAACCTGCCGAAAGAACTGCGCGATCCCCGTGGTGAGGGTTTCGGGCATGTCATTCGTGTACGCCTCGGCCAGCTCCTGCCAGATCGTGTCACCGACAAGACCATGCACCGCATCGAGAATGCGACGGTCCTTTGTCAGTTCAAGGATCTCGCCGAACTCTTGGATGTTGACAGTGTGAGAGGGATGGGTGGGAGACAACTTGTGCTGCAGCGTGGTGGCATTTCTACCGGTGGTGGCGGCGATTGCAGCGGCACCGCCGGGATAGTCCCGTGCGGCGTGATACAAGGCTAATTCGAGCGTCAGTACTTCCCTTTGCGCTCGATCAACACAGCTTAAAGCTACTCGGCTCATGGCATTAATCCTACTAAGTTGCCAGTGCCCCGCGGCATGCAGTGGTGTTACATTTGCCGCGTGGCTTGAAAGGGCCCAAACGCCGGCCAGATCTTAGGGATCGAAACCGGCACCGTGCCGAGGCGAACAATCCGTTGCTCACCTCTGGCGCAACAGCTGCCTAATCTGTGGTGGAAAAGGCAGCAACCCAAGACATCCGTGTCTTGGCAGCGCGATAAAGGCAGGTGGTTTGCATGTGGTGTGCCCTCCTACCTTCGTCGCGACCCGACAGCACTGTGGTGGTGTGTGCCGGGAGGAACTGGGCGGCCCTTGGGTCGCCTTTTTTCTATCTACGCTGCTGCTTTCTGCGGGGCCGATGCGTTCAGCAGCCAGGCAGCGTCAAACGCGTTGCCCTTTTGCTCAGCGGCGGTCGCTAAGAGTTTTGCGTAGTGGGTTTCACCGGTGTAATCGGTGCGTGGAAGGCTGGCAGCCAAGCGCCATTTATTGAGTGCTTGGTAACTCCTGTCACATACCTTGGCAGCGGCTCCGATGCCGCCTACTGCTTCAAATGCGAACGCGATGGCGTTCGGAAAATCTGCGGGGTCCAACATGGCAACCTCCATTTATCAACTCGCGGTTGATATTAACATCAACTGACTATTGCGCAACCCCTGTGAGAGTATCAACTCATGGTTGATAAGAACGAGCTACGGGCAGCTTTCACGGCGCGCCTTCACGAAGCACTCGACGATGCCGGTGTACGCACCCGGGGACGTGGGGTGGACATTCACAAATATTTGCGGAGTGTAGGAGTGGACAAGAGTCCCCAGGCTATTAGCAAATGGTTGAATGGCGATGCAATTGCTGAGGCTGACAGCATGGTCGCCTTGTGCTCTTGGCTGAAAGTCCGGCGTGAATGGCTGGAGTACGGAGTGCTTCCTAAAGAGCAAGCTAGAGACAACATCTATCCTTTCGCAACAAGCTCCGAAAGCAACGTTCGTGAAATCAGTAGAAGATTCGGAAAGGTCCCATTGATTTCTTGGGTTCAGGCTGGGGCATGGTGTGAAGCAAATTTCGAGTCGCACGACGGCGAAACATGGCTTTCCTGTCCGGTTACTATAAGTGCGAACGGATACGCATTGAAGGTGCTTGGAGACTCGATGACCAATCCTGGGCCAGGCCGAAGCTATCCCACCGGGTGCATCATCTTTGTCGATCCAGAAGCCGAGACAAAAACGGGGGATCGGGTCATTGCTCGAGTTCCACGCACAAATGAAGCGACTTTCAAAGTGCTGGTAGAAGATGCTGGAAGACAGTTTCTTAAACCAATCAACCCGCAATATCCAATAATTGACATTACAGAAGAGACCCACATCTGTGGAAAAGTAGTCGGTTCCTTCGTGCCAGACTAGCTATCAGAACTTTGAGAATACATTTTGAAGAAGAGTTTCGACATGAGCAGACGCTTTGTGCTCACCCACTACCAGTGAGTTAGGATGACCGCACCCATTACGTAACTTCAAGCAAACCTCGAGTTCATCTTTTACGTTCTTTCCGATTATTGACCTTGCAGCCAACACTTGAAGAAAATCATACTCTTTCATGCGACAAAGATCATCTGCGCTCTTTGCCGCCCGCCACTTAGAATCCCGCTTAAGAGCCTCTTCATTAAATTGATCAAGGTGCTTTTCAATTACAGCATCATAAAGCACTGCAATTGCCCCAACCCAAGATAAAACAATTGCAGATCTAAATAACTGCAATTCTAGTGACTTAATCGCCTCGTCAACAAACGACCTTGTTGTATCTTTCTTGATTACTTGCAACTGATTACGGAGACCTGAAACAACTAGCATTGTGACTGAGGGCAAGGCGAGTACGGATAGCTCTGCTACTAGCTGGCGACCAGGATTAGTCAACTCCCAACCTAGGGCTGACCTGACGACCAGCCCTTTAGATTTAGATAGAATCGCAGAAATATTGCTATTTTTTACGGTTCTTAATCCAAGGCCAAGTGCAATACTTCGAATTTCGGCGACAGTTCTAGATACTGGCGGCTCAGCAGCAATACAAATCAGTAACTTTTTATTAAGCGGAATATCCACCTGAGCTAACAGATCTCTTTTAATCTCATTACTCAGCAATTCTTGACTCCAACTCACTAACAAGCTTAGATGTCAGAGCATAATTATTTTTAGTTGGCTCATTGAGCTTTCCACTTTTCACCAACACCCCGAGACTTCTAACAAAGTTCGTACCATAGCTCGCTTTGTAATATGATGGAGCACTTTTGATTTCCTCCAACAATCTCCCTGCCGGAATCACTTGAAGGCCATCATCAAAAGTTAGTTTTGCTGCTGCTGCAATAATCAGATCTGCACTGGATTTAACTTGCAAGCGTGCAGCAAGGGCACCTGTTGTAGTCTTTAATTTCTGAGATGTGGTAGTTAACAGCCCAACCTCATTTTTAATTTCAGAACTCGAAGTGCTCGCCACGACTCCTAGTGTGGCATGAGACTTTTGATAAAGCTCGGAAACTGCCCCTAATAATTGCGGAAGCTCCTCCTTCAAAAATGATTCCGATCCTTCGTATTCTATTTCGATAGCACCCAACTTAATCTTTATTTTACTAGTAGTCATATGGTCCTTCACGTCGTCATGGATAGTAAAAAAATGACGATAATGGGTTGCCATCATTCTGTCCACAGGCGATGGCAATCAGCCTTACCCATAGCCGTAAAATCAACCAAAGGCTGTTGACACAAATCAACCATTGGTTGATATTTACCTCACTCTACCACCACAGAGCGAGGCAACATCATGCACACCACAGCCACCCTACACGTCCATCCGGCCGCTGCTAATCCTTCCCGCATTTTTGAGATCCGCCGCTTGGCACAAGACTGCGGCTGCGCCTTCATCGCGTCCAAACCTAGAGTGAAACAGCGCTCCGCGCGTGCCCCATTCGACCCAAATGGCGGGGGGCACGCGGCATGAAAAAGTACAAACTCGACAACCGCACCCTGACCCTGCTCAAGGCACAGGTCAGCCTGACTGAGACCTTCAACCACCACTTGCGCGCCGAAACCCAACGTGAGGCCCTGGCCCTACGCCTGCATGTCGAGCGCCGAAAAGTCGACACGCACTTCACCGTTGAGCTGGGCAGTGAACGCCACACGCTGACCCTGACCAACACCAAGAAGATGCACCTCAAGCTTGCAGACTTCATTGAGGAAATCGTCAACGCGCCAACCACCCCAACCGATCCATCCTTTCTATCGCACGCAGACCGCCGCTACGGCGTGTTCGAGACCGAACACAAGCAGCAGGTATTCGACCTGGTACAAACCGGCGGTGCCATCAGTCTCGACATGGGCTTCGAGCAACCGATCAACTTGGCAATCCACCGCAACAAAACCCGCGCCGGTATCACCACCATCATGAGCATCGGGGTCAGAAAGCCGCGCACCAAGTGCTTCACGGTGTACGGCAGCGACGTGGAGATCTACTCCATGGTGGCCGAATCCATCACCCACCTGGCCGCCGTGGCGACACCCGCCGCGCATGCTGCTTAGGAGGCCGAAATGGAACGTAGCCTGGAAAAAGCAGCTAAATACTTCGGCCTCACCCGTCCCAAGTTGATCGCGCTCATGCGGGAAAAGGGCTTGCTCACCGACCGCAATCTACCTGCCTTCCCGGTGCGGGATCGCGAGTATCTGCGAGTCAAGGACAGCAACTGGTATCACGAAACCGCCGGCATGCAGTACAGCCAGTCGACCAAGATCCGCCAAGCCGGTATCCGCTGGCTCGCCGAACAGTTGGGCCTCGAACTGCCAGCCATCCCGGCAGACAACCGTGACGTGGCCTAGGGAATACGCCCGCCAGATCGTCGCCATGCGCACACGCGAGGAGCGCAACGCCGCGCTCCTCGAAGTGCCGGAACATCTGCGGGAGCTGACCAAACGTCATTGCCTAAATGCCTGGAACCACCCTTCACGACTCAAACGCAAGGAGGCAGCTGCCCATGAGCAACATCAGTCAAACACCGCTACGACTGCAACCCGCACCGGATAGCGCGACCGTCGACATGCTGCACCAACTCTTCGGCGACGTGCTTATCCCCCTGGAAAAGCTGCGCGTGCACTACTTCAAGAACCTCAACGAAAAGACCTTCACCGAGGCGATCAACAGCGGCCGGATTCAGCTGCCGGTGACCACTCTGGATCACAGTGTGAAAGCGTTGCGGTACGCGCACATCAAGCACGTCGCGGCACTGATCGACATCCGTGCCTACAGAGCAGATGAGGACATGCCGCGACCGCAGAACGATTTAACCGAGCTGGACCAGTAACCCCAACGGCTGCCACCACCAGCCAACGTAATTACCAGGAGCACACCACATGACTGCAATCCAAATCTGCGCATTGATCGGCATCGTAATCGCCGCCGGCATCCTCTATTGGGTCGGCTACCGAGGCGGCCTCACCGACGGCAAAAATGATGGCTACGACGAAGGCTATGCCGAGGGGTACGTCTCGGGCCGGGAGAAGGCTTCAGCTGCATACGCGACCTATCTCAAAAAGATGTCAGATCAATGCAAGCGCACCGAACTCCTATTGAGCCGGGAACCGCAAGACCGTTACACCCTTCTCGCCATTGCCGAAAAGCTGAAACTCGCCGCAGACACCTTCCGCGCTGTCAGATCCGAAACCCAAGCAACTCAGGCGCTAGCCCTACGTGACAAGGCACTGGATATGGCTGCGCTGATGGATCGCTTCGAGTTGAAAGGGGATGCAGCATGAGCCGAGCCATCCCAATGCTGCGCCTGACACCCCAAGCCGCCGGCACATTGCAGCAGCAACACGTCAAGGCCACGAAGGAACTGCGCGCTCTGACCCGCTACAGCAAAGAGCTCGACCGCCAGTTGAAAGCCCTGATCGGCTATGAAGCTCTGCGCCAATTGCACAAGGCAACTGAAAACGCCTTGCTGCTGGCCGACCTGGTGAGGGAAGCCGCATGAACTGGATCCTCACCTCCACCGGCAAGCGCTTCGACTTGTTCGAGCCTGACGCCGACATGATCGACCCACGCGACATCTCGCACGCGCTGGCCCACCTGTGCCGATTCAACGGCCACACCCGCGAGTTCTACAGCGTGGCCCAGCACAGTTGCATCGTCGCCGAGCTGGTGCCGGAAGAGCACAAGCTTGCGGCATTGCTCCACGACGCGACCGAGACGTACCTGGGTGACATGACCCGCCTGCTCAAGCAGTGGATCTCTGCCTACCGGCACTTCGAGGATGTTATCTGGGAGCGTGTTTGCGAACGCTTTGACCTGGCTCTTGATCTTCCCGCCTGCGTACACCAGGCCGATTTGATTGCACTGGCAACCGAACGCCGCGACCTCATGCCAACCGATCCGGCTATCTGGGATTGCTTGGTCGGCATCGAATCCATGGTTGAAACCATCCGCCCATGGCCTGCCGCCGAAGCCCGGCTCACCTATCACCAACGGCTGATGGACCAACTCGCAATCGAACACCGGAGGAAAGCGGCATGAAGAACCAACAGGACAACACCGGCGCCCTGCCCGCTTTGCTCCGCACTGCAGGTAGCGTCGACACGCTAGAAACAAACAGCATCTGCTGCGCAGCAGCAGGCATTATTGCTCCTTCCAGCGCCACTGCCGAGGCACTTATACCCCACGAAAAGCTGCGCGGGGCAGCGCTCGCTGATGCAACGCTAAACGCTCAGAAACGCCCGCTCGCGCAGCCTGTCGTGGTGTATAAGCGAAAGAGTAAAATTGCGCTAACGTCTGGTTTGCTCAAGACCAGCGTCTGCCGCGAGGCCACACGCAATATTTTCAATGTTTCTCCGATGTTGCTCGATCTTCTTTCGATATCCCGAAAAATCTTGAATGTCCGACCAAAGTACGCCGCTTTTGAACCGAAGAGCCGCTTCGAACGAGGTGCAGAACTTATCCAGATACCCTTTGAGCTGGAGGACCTCGCGAATTACTTGCAAGGGCGTAGATACAGAGATGAAGGTCGAAAAGTCACTTCGAATAGTTTCCAAATTTCGCAAGTGAGAATGAACGGACTCGTACTCCAATGCCGCCCCATAAAACCCCTTAGCCACCTCGCCAAACTGCCAAGCAATTGTTTCTGCGATATAAGCAGCACTACATTCTTGCTCAAGCTGCTTCTGACGCTCCGCCTCGCGTTCTATTTTATGGGTACGATTCGCGACCGCAAACGCACCAAGAATAGCCCCAATCGATCCAATCGCTTGGACCCAAGCAGCGGCTGTATCGGTAGGCCATTGCCTAAAAACCAAGACTGCGGCCGCACCGATGAGCAGTGCACCAGGAGGAGAGACCGCAGCTTTGTAAACCGTGCTGATCTTAAAGCTGACCAAATCAGGAAACATCAATGGCTCCTTGCCATATTTCAATCACTTAGCTTGAACACTTTCCCATTTCAAGTCCACGGGGGTGGAAAGTGACTTCCTTCGATCCCTCCCCTATCAGATCGGCCGTAAAAACCCAGTTCGGCTTGGATTTCGCCGGCGAAATCCGCGTAGACCTCTTCGCCGGCGGTGGTGGCGCAACCATGGGTCAGGAGATGGGCACCGGCATGCCAGTCGATATCGCCATCAACCACAACCCCGACGCCATCAGCATGCACAAGCGCAACCACCCAAGCGCCGAGCACTACATCACCGATGTCTACGACGTGTGCCCGCGTGTGGCGACTCGCGGCCGCCCAGTTGCCCACCTGCACGCCAGCCCCGAATGCACCCACCACAGCCTCGCTGCCGGCGGCCAGGCGCGCAGCACTACAAGCCGTTCGCAATCGTGGGTCATCCTTAAATGGGGCGGCCAGGCCAGCCCTCGCATGATCACCATGGAAAACGTCGTACAGATCCTCCAGTGGGGGCCACTGATCGCGAAACGCTGCCGCAAGACTGGCCGAGTGGTCCGCCGCGACCTGACCGTCGCCGCTGCCGGCGAGCGAGTGCCAGTACAAGATCAGTACCTGGTGCCCGACCCTAAGCGCAAAGGACGAACCTGGCGCCGCTTCGAAAGCATTTTGCGGTCCATGGGTTATGACCTGATGTACGGCAAACTCAAGGCCTGCGACTTTGGCGCAGCAACCACCCGCGAGCGCTTGTTCCTTATTGCACGGCGTGACGGCCAGCCACTGCGCTGGCCGGAACCGACACACTTCAAGAACCCAGCCAAGGGACAGTCAGCCTACCGGACTGCCGCCAGTTGCATCGATTGGTCGATCCCATGCCCGAGCATTTTCCTTTCCAAGGAAGAAGGCCGTGCTGCAGGCGTCAAACGACCGCTGGTGAACAACACCATGGAGCGCCTGCGCAAAGGCGCAAAGCGCTACGTCCTTGAGCACCAGAACCCATTCATTGTCAGTGTTAACCACAGTGGCAACGACTTGGCGCGCTGCCAATCCGTGGAAGATCCCGCGAAGACCATCACCGCCGCGCAGGGATTTGCACTTGTCACGCACCAGCTCGCGCCCTTCATCACGGAACATGCCAATGGCAGCAGCCAGCGCAATATGCCGGGTGATGATCCTTTGCGAACCATCTGCAGCGGCGTCAAGGGCGGGCACTTCGCACTGGCCGTGGCCTACGTCGCCCAGCACAACGGCGGGTACAACGAAACGCCCGGGCACCACCCCGCGAAACCGCTGACGGCGATTACCACTACAGGCAGCCAGCAACAAATAGTCACCGCACACCTATCGACGCTTCGCAGGAATTGCATCGGCCGGGGCATGGATGAACTGGTACCGACCATCACTGCCGGTGCAGAGCACCACGCCCTGGTCGAGTACAAGCTCGCGCCAGATGTCGAGGCCGGCGCCATGCGTGTCGCTGCCTTTCTGATGGGCTACTACGGTAGCGACAACACGTACGACCTGCGTGATCCGGCTGCAACCATCACTACACGGGACCGCCTTGCACTCGTCACAGTGACGATCAAGGGAACGCCATACGTGATCGTCGACATCGGCATGCGCATGCTCACCCCTCGCGAGCTTTACCGTGCCCAAGGCTTCCCAGACAACTACGTAATCGACCGAGGGCACGATGGCCGCAAATTCAGCAACAAGACGCAGGTGCTGATGGTGGGTAACTCAGTGTCGCCATGGCCGATGATGGCGTTGGTAATGGCAAATAGAGACCACAATGAAAACGAGTCAATCAAGGAAGCCGCATGAACACACTTTTCTTACTGATGGCTCAGTACGATGGTCAAGCAATAATTCCTCTTGATCGTGTTTGTAACGACTACATGCACTTGACTGTAGAAAAATTTAAACGCAAACGTCTTGACGGTGAGATTGATATCCCGATTGTTCGTTTGGGAGCCGAAAGCCAAAAAGCCGCGTTGGGAGTTCACCTTCAAGATCTGGCCGACTACATAGATCGCCAACGAAATAAAGCCCTGAAAGAACAAAATCAACTAATGGGACGAGCTGCCTGAAGATAATGGGGCTACTGCCCCATTACTCAACACCCAATAAAATGCCTTTTCTGCTGATTTGTCGTAATAAAATCCCGGTACTTCCCAGTCAGAAAGTGAGACTTTGCCAAGGATAGTATTTCTGAAAACTTTGCTTGAGCAGCGTAGTAGCGCCTGGAGACCTCGCCAGTCTCACAATGCGGATTCATATCCAGGCTAACCCCCAGACTCGCAAACTCTGCCATCAGGGCCTGCATTCTGTCCTCAGCTGCTTTTGCTAATTGGTCTTTACTTACCAGCCTTTGCTCAACCTTCAACTGTTCTTCCGCCTCAAGGATGCGCCGCTCTTTTAAGGCAATCTCTGCCAAAGCTTTATCTTTATCAGACAACTCACGTTTGAGAAGATTTTCTCTCAATTCTAAATCCTTATCACGCGTAACAAATCCAATACTACTCTCGGATTTTCTACGTTCAAACTCCACTTGCTCATCAGAAAATGCTTGCCTATCTTTGAACAACGCCCTCTCTTGATCACTTAATTTCTGGCCCCAGTTCCACAAGTGCGTGGCTAACCCACCATAAACCACGAAAGCAATCAGCACGGAGATAAAGTTTTTTTTCGCAAAATCCACTAACGCTTTAATATCAAGATCAACCACAGTCTTCTTCCTATAAAAATTATGTATGATTTAAAATTATTGGCAACCAGATCCAGCCTTTGTAATGATCACCCCGACCTCGTAAATGCGTGTAACGTCGCAAAGAGTTCCAATCCCTATGCCCTGAAACACTAGAGACTCTAGGTATATCCCAATCCATCTCAAATAGACGACTTACACCCTCATGTCTCAGATCGTGAAAATGCAAATCATCAATTCCAAGTAAAGGGCATGCGCGAGTAAAAGAGGCCGATATTGACTTTGCATTGTATGGAAAAATCTCCCGCTTAACTTTCGGCATTGTGTGCAGGATCGCCCATGCCTCGTCAGGCAGATGACACCACACATCATTACCGATCTTTTGCCCAGGATTCTTCATATCCCGCACCAAGACAGCCTGCCGAGCGCAGTCGAGATCCTCCCATCGAATCCGAGTGATCTCCTCCTGCCGACGCGTCGAGAAAAGCGCAAAGGCAATCATCTTCGGCATGTGAATAGAGTCTGGCCGGCGATTCTGCATTTCGAAAAAATGCTCCATGAGCTTGTCCAGCTCATCGAGTGTGGGCCGACGATTACGCTCCTTGCTCTTGCTGACCATGCCAAGCTTGCGCAAGACCTTGCGAGCATCAGGCATCGCATGAGGATCGACCTCATAGCCCCACGCTGGCCGTGCCACAGACAACACAGCGCCCAGGTGCGACAGATCATTACCAACCGTCTGCGCCTGCACCCCGCCGCCCTCCTCGCTCATCCGCCACTGCGCGTACTCCACCAGCTTCTGGCTGTTCAGCGCTGCATCATCCAACTCACCCAGCCAGGTTTCCTTGATCGCGCTCAACGTCGCGCTCTTGGTCTTCCCCAAAGGCCGGATCTTCTCGTACTCATCCAGGTACTGCTCGATCATCTTCTTGATCGTCACCCCTTTCCTATTAGCCCGCTCAATAGCACCTGGCTGGGTCAGCTCGGTTTCCCGTCGCTTGATCCAGGCCTGGGCGACCTGCTTACGGTCGAAGGTTTGGCTTTCCTGATAAACTGTCTTGCCATCCCGATTGATCCGTATCTGCGCCGTGTAGGCTGTCGAGTTGTCCTTGCGCTTACGTGCTGTGATCGTGCCCATTTCCAGTTGCTACATTGCCGAATTCGATCGCTACAATGTAGCAACCGACTCTAGAAAACAAGGGAAAACGGGTAAAAACCGCTGTATAAAAGATCAGTATTAATGAATTCCGAAAAAGCCGTATCTCCAGTAAACGCTAGCCCTTCCCGCTCAGAGCCGTCCCGCCGCTTCTCCGTCGCCCCGATGATGGACTGGACCGACCGCCACTGCCGGTTCTTCCTGCGCCTGCTCTCCAAGCACGCGCTGCTCTACACCGAGATGGTCACCACTGGTGCGATCCTCCACGGCGACCACGACCGTTTCCTGCGTCACAACGAAGCCGAGCACCCGCTGGCCCTTCAGTTGGGCGGTAGTGTTCCGGCTGATCTGGCGGCTTGCGCGCGTATGGCCGAGGCCGCTGGCTACGACGAGGTGAACCTGAACGTCGGTTGCCCCAGCGACCGGGTGCAAAACAACATGATCGGCGCGATCCTGATGGCTCATCCTGCCCTGGTTGCCGATTGTGTGAAGGCGATGCGTGACGCGGTGTCGATTCCGGTGACGGTGAAGCACCGCATCGGCATCAATGGCCGGGACAGCTACGCCGAGCTGTGTGATTTCGTCGGGACGGTGAAGGACGCGGGCTGCACCAGTTTTACCGTGCATGCGCGGATTGCGATTCTGGAAGGGCTGTCGCCTAAGGAGAACCGTGACATTCCGCCGTTGCGTTATGACGTGGCGGCGCAGTTGAAGCGGGATTTCCCTGAGTTGGAGTTTATTCTCAACGGTGGGATCAAGACGCTGGAGCAGTGCCATGAGCATTTGCAGACGTTTGATGGGGTGATGCTGGGGCGGGAGGCTTATCACAATCCGTATTTGCTGGCGCAGGTGGATCAGCAGTTGTTTGGCAGTGAGGCGCCGGTGATCAGTCGGGCTGAGGCCCTGGTTCAGTTGCGGCCGTATATTGCGCAGCATTTGGCGAGCGGTGGTTCGATGCACCATATCACTCGGCATATTCTGGGGTTGGGTACCGGTTTTCCGGGGGCGCGCAAGTTCAGGCAGTTGTTGTCGGTGGATATTCACAAGGCGAGTGATCCGCTGGCGTTGCTGGATCAGGCTGGGGCTTTGCTGGAAGGGCGGTAAGTCCGTTCAAGTCTGGGGGGACTGGTCTGCCGCTATCGGGGGGCAAGCCCCCTTCCACCTTTGAATTGTGGTGATCATGCGGGAATTGGGTTGAACCTGTCGGCAGTTTTGGCCTCCTATTTAGCACCAAGACAAGGCATTCAAACGGCCGTTTTCAGGTTGTTGCCCTCGCAAACGATCGAACGCATTTGCGCCCTTGAGCGCCTGCCGGTGCTCGGGTAATGTCATCAGACCCACAGGACAGAGCACGCCCATGACTTCCAAGCTGGAACAACTCAAGCAATTCACCACTGTCGTAGCCGATACCGGCGATTTCTCCACCCTCGCCAAGCTCAAGCCGCAAGACGCCACCACCAACCCTTCCCTGCTGCTCAAGGCCGCTTCGATCCCGGGCTACGCCAAGTTGCTGGATGAGTGCGTGCAGGACTGCAACGGCGATGTGGGCCTGGCCAGCGACCGGTTTGCGGTGGCGGTGGGTCAAGAGATTCTCAAAGTGGTGCCAGGCCGTATTTCCACTGAGGTGGACGCCCGACTGTCGTTCGACGAAGACGCGATTCTCAAGCGTGCGCATCGCCTGATCGACCTGTATGACAAAGCCGGCGTTGGCCGTGACCGCGTGCTGATCAAGATCGCCTCCACCTGGGAAGGCATCCGCGCGGCGGAGAAGCTGGAAAAAGAAGGCATCCAGACCAACCTGACGCTGCTGTTCTCCTTCGCCCAGGCCGTGGCCTGTGCCGAAGCCGGTGTGTTCCTGATCTCGCCGTTCGTGGGCCGTATCTATGATTGGTACAAGAAGGCCAACGGCAACGACTACACCGGTGCCGAAGACCCGGGCGTGCAGTCGGTGACGCGCATTTACAACTACTACAAGGCCAATGGCTACAAAACCGTGGTGATGGGCGCGAGCTTCCGTAATCTGAGCCAGATCGAGGAGTTGGCCGGTTGTGATCGCCTGACCATCAGCCCGGACCTGCTGGAGAAACTGGCGGCGGATGAGGGCAAGCTGGAGCGTAAGCTGTCGCCGGGGCATGCCGGTGAAGCGCGCGTGCATCTGACTGAAGCGCAGTTCCGTTGGGAGTCCAACGAGGATGCGATGGCGACTGAGAAGCTGGCGGAAGGGATTCGTCAGTTTGCTCGGGACCAGGAGAAGCTGGAGGCGTTGCTGACTGCCAAGCTGTAAGGCAGGCAGCGGCAAAAAGGGCGGTTCCCTCGCGGGTACCGCCCTTTTTTGTGCTCAGCCGATCTGAAGCCTGTCTTACTTCAATGTGGGAGGGGGCTTGCCGCCTCCCACATTTGGAATGCATTCAACCCAGGAGGTCAGTGGCGCTCAAGGGCGTTGACGAGGTCGTGGAAGGCTTCGCGGTTGGAATCATTCAAGCCCATCAGGATCTTGTGCGCTTCCAGCACCTTGACCCGCACCACTTCCTCGGACTGGTCCTGGGACGGCAGGTCGGTGAGGCATTCCGGGCATGGGATCGGGCGGTCAACGATGTTGAACACCTGGTCGAAGCCCATGGACTGCAACAGGCGGGTGATGTCTTCGTGGGTGGTGACGACGGTCGGCAACAGGCCGACCTTCTGCCGAGACAGAATGGACAACTTGGCCAACAGGCCCAAGGTGGTGCTATCGATGCTGCGGGTTTCGGTCAGATCGATCACGATCGCCGAGAAGTTCAGCGCTGTGAAGATCCGCTCAATCGTCGCATCCAGCGCCGAACACAAGGTCAGGCGCACTTCACCGACAAACTTCAGGACGAAGGTCCCGTCTTGCTCGGCGAATTGGATTCTTCCGGTACTCATCAAAGATTCCTGCTCAACACCAATAGGGCGATATCATCCGGCATCTCCCCCAGCGTGGCCAATCCAAAAACCTGCCGCAGGCCATCCAGGCTGCCGCCCGCCGACTTGACCTTTTGGGGCAAGGCGGCTTCTTTCTCTTTGAGTGTAGGCTCTGGAAGCAGGTCCAGGATGCCATCAGACATCAGCGTCAGGCTGAACGTCGGCGGCAGCTCCAGGATGTGGTCTTCGTAGGTCGCTTCATTGAACAAGCCTACGGGCAGGCCACGCCCTTCCAGGTAACGCACACTGTCAGGAGTGTATAAAACAGGCATCGGCAGGTGACCGCCGATGCTGTAGGTCAAAAGACCGGTTTCTTCATCGATCACTCCGCCGACCATCGTCACGTGCTTGCCCAGCTTGCAACTGATCAGGCCTCGGTTGATGTGACCCAGCACCTCGGAGGGGGTGAACTCCGGCAAGGTGCCGTTGCGCTTGGATTCGAACAGCAACCGTGTGGTCATGAACTTCAGCAACACGGTGACAAAAGCCGAGGAAGCACCGTGGCCGGACACATCGGCCAGGTAGAACGCGACACGCCGCTCGTCGACGCGAAAGTAGTCGACAAAATCACCCGACAGGTACAGCGACGGGATGATCTGGTGGGCGAACTGGAATTCGTCGATGGTCCACGGGCTGACCGGCAGCATGTTCATCTGCACCTGGCGCCCGGCATTCTGGTCTTCCTGGAGCAGGTTGAGGCTGGCTTCGAGTTCGCGGTTGGCGGTTTCGAGCTTTTCGCGGTAGCGCTGGTTTTCCACCAGCAGGCGCGCCCGGTCCAGCGCACGGCGCACTGAGTGCTCCAGCACTGCCAGGTCTTCCAGGGGCTTGATCAGGTAATCGGCAGCGCCCAGGCGCAACGCTTCGACGGCATCGTTCATCACGCCGGCACCGGACACGACAATCACTGGCGTCTGCGGGGCGAGCTCGGTCACCTGGCGAATCAGCTCGAGGCCGCCCATCTGGGGCATACGCAAGTCGCAGATCACGAGGTCGGGCTGGTCGCGCTCGAACACCTGGAGACCCTGTTGGCCATTGCTGGCCTGCAGGACGCTGAAGCCACTGTCTTCCAAATAGGCCGCGAGGCTCGCGCGCACTACTTCGTCGTCATCGATTATCAGCAGCGTGGCACTGGTTTTTTGCATGTGGGCAAACGGCGCCAGAATTAGGTTGGCGTAGGTGGCGCGACAATGGCCGGGCTCACGTACTGGATTCGCTTTCTAGCCTCTCTGTCCTACAAAGCATTGGGATTTTTCCCATGCACAATGGTAAAGCAGAGGTGCCCTTCTAAGGCGCAGACGGTACTCCCATCCGTCAGGGGTTTCAAGCTCATGCCGATGGTCGCCGAGCGTCTTTACACCGCAAATCACCGGGAGTTATAAGAACAGGCACGACCACAACACAAAGAAAGGATGGAACCCATGAGCGAACACGAGCGCGACTACGCCGAAAAACGCGATTTCATCCGCATGCGTGTGGATGCCGATGTGTCTTTGATCCACGCAGGGCAAGAGATTGCCGGGGTTTGCGTGGACCTTTCCAGCTCCGGCATGCAGGTGCAGGCGCCGCGCCAGTTCAACACCGGCGACCTGTTGACCGTGCGCATCGACTCGGAGCACGCCGCGCTGAAGGGCCTGGAGGCGGACACCGAGGTGGTGTGGACCAAAACCACCGGCGAAGACCAGCACCTGGGCCTCAGGATCCTGAAAATGCGCTGAAAACCGCGCACAAAAAAGGCGACCGCCGGGGTCGCCTTTTTCATGTCAAAACATAACGGCTTAGAAGTCGTCGACGACCTTGCCGTCCTTGACCTTGAACTCGCGGTTCTGCAGGTACGCGTTACGGATAAAGGTGTATTTGTCACCGGTGATCAGCTTCTCGCTGTCAAGCAGGCTGGCACGGGTATCGACGATGTTCAGGCCGAAGGTGCTGTTGCGCCAGCCGATATCGTTCATGTAGCGATACGGCTGGGTGTAGCTGTCCACATACTTGGACGGCGCGTCACGCAAGGTGCTTGGGCCCAGCAGCGGCAGCATTACGTAAGGGCCGCTGCCGACACCCCAGTAGCCGAGGGTCTGGCCGAAGTCTTCATCACTGCGTTGCAGCCCCATTTTGGTGCCTACATCGATGAAGCCCAACACGCCGAAGGTGGTGTTTACCAGCAAACGGGCCGTATCTACACCAGCTTTATGGGGCTTGAGCTGCAGCACGTTATTGGCCAGGTTGCCGACATCGCCGATGTTGCGGAAAAAGTTGTGAACGCCATCCTGGACGAATTGCGGGGTCACGAACTGGTAACCCTGGGCCAATGGCTTCAGTGCGTAGGTATCAACGGTGTCGTTGAAGGTGAAGATCGGGCGGTTGACGCTTTCCCATGGATCGTCTTCCGAAGCTGCCTGTGCGGCGAACGGCGCCAGAAAGATAGTGGCACACACCGACAGCTGAGCGAAATAGTGGCTCCAGCGCATAGCTTTTGCTCCTTGAATGGTCTGTCATGGGCGCTATGCCCTGAATAAGGCGGTCAGTATATGCCGGAAGTTGCCAATTAGGCAGCTGCTAGGAAACGTCTGATTCAAAATGCACAAAATTCCTACAATCAACCCGACTGTCATCGGCCTGTCATGGTGCCTGGATAGCGTTAGCGCTATTTCAGGGATGTCGACATGCCCCACGCCGAGATAGCCATCGCCAGCGCCCCCGCCTTGACCGCCGTTCTGTTTGGCCTGAGTGGCTGTCTGGTGGACTTCGGTTCCCAGGCCCGTACCGACTCCCAGGCCCCCGACTCCCAAGCCACACCGGGTGCGCTGAAAATCTTGCGCAGCCTCAAGGAACAAGGCGTGCCCTGCGCCTGGCTGGATGAACTCCCCCCCGCCGTCACCACGCCGTTGGCCGCCACGCTGCCCAGCTGGGTCAAGGCGACATCGCCCTCCTCCATTCGCTGGCCGGCACCCCATGCCTGCTGGCAAGCCTTGATGGAGCTGAACATCGAACGCCTGGAAGGCTGCGTACTGGTCAGCGGCGAGCCGCGCCTGCTGCAATCGGGCCTTAACGCCGGGTTGTGGACCATCGGCCTGGCCTCCTGCGGCTCGCTGTGCGGCATGGCACCCGAGCAATGGCAGGCCCTGAGCGAGCCGGAACGCGAGCTCAAGCGCGGCAAGGCCACCCTTGCGCTGTACGGGCTGGGCGTACACTCGGTGATCGATCACCTGGGCGAGCTCGGCACCTGCCTGGCGGACATCAGCCTGCGCCAGCTCAAAGGCGAGAAGCCCTGACACGGATCATGCACAGTCGACGCCAGTGGATTAATCTACAGGCTAGCCCGTAGACCTTTCTCGGCGTGCCGCGGTCTATGCCAGTGCCTATCGATAAAAGGAAACACATCATGCCTGATCGCAAAAAACTGGAAGACCAGGTCGAAATCCTGCGCGGGCAGTTGGAACAGCAACCGCCGCTGTCGGAAGAAAAACGTGAAGCACTGGAGGCCTTGATTGCCAAGTTCGAATTGCAACTTGAGCTGGAACCGGCCACCCAGACACCCAGTATTTCCGACGATGTGAATAAAGCGGCCATAGAGTTCGATGCTGAACACCCGGCCATTTCAGGGGCACTGCGCAATATCATGAACACGCTGGGCAGCATGGGAATCTAATCTGCCCGACATGTGGGAGGGGGCTTGCCCCCGATAGCAGAGGTTCAGACACAGGTTCTGTGACTGACACTCCGCCATCGGGGGCAAGCCCCCTCCCACATTTATCTTGCAATAAGCCTACTGACGGGCCAGGCGCACGTTGTGGAACGCCACATCCTCAGTACTGCGATACGGGTTGATATCCAACCCACCCCGCCGCACATAGCGCGCATACACCGTCAATCTTTCCGGCTTCAGCAAGCGCTGCAGGTCCAGGAAGATGCGCTCCACGCACTGTTCATGGAAGTCCGAGTGCTGGCGAAAGCTCACGATGTATTCCAGCAGGCTGGCGTGTTCCAACGCGTGACCACGGTACTCCACCACCACGCTGCCCCAGTCGGGTTGACTGGTGACCGGGCAGTTGGATTTGAGCAGGTGACTGTGCACGCTTTCTTCGACGATGCGCGAGTCATCGCAACGCAGCAGCTCCGGGCGCGGGTGCTCGTAGTTGCTGACGCTGATATCCAAATCATCGATGCAAACACCCGGCAGCGCCATCACGCCTTCGGCCTCGATCTCGGCCAGGCTGCGGATGCGCACGCTCACCGGTTTACCGGCTGCGGCACTGAGGTCTGTGCGCAGGGTGGCTTCCAGGCTGGCCGTATCGGCAAACGCGGTCTGGTTCAGCGAGTTGAGGTACAGCTTGAACGACTTGGACTCGATGATGTTCGGCGAGTCGGCCGGGATGCTGAATTCGCCGATGGCCACCACCGGCTTGCCCGACGGCAGCAACCAGGACAGTTCGAAGCAGTTCCAGAAATCCACGCCCTTGTACGGCAGGGTCTCGGCGCTCAGGCCCAGTTCGGCCCATTTGGCGGCGCGTGGAATCGGGAACAGCAACGACGGGGTGTAGGTGGAGATGTATTCACTGGACTTGCCCAGCGGCGAATGTTCGGCTGCGGGATGCATGGCGGAAACCTGGCTAAATAAACCGCGCCAGTCTACCAGCCTTTGCCCCCGCGCCTAAGCGCCAGCGGATCAATCGATGTTGAGTTTGCCGACCATGCCCGCCTGGTAATGCCCCGGCAGGTTGCAGGCAAACTCAAGGCCCGTGGCCTGGGTGAACGTCCAGGTCAGCTCGGCGGTTTTACCGGGCTCGACCAATACGCTATTGGGATCGTCATGCTTCATCGCACCATGGCCCATGGCGCCGTGGTCCATGTTGCCCATGCCGGTGGACGTGAGCATGCCGCTGGCCTGCATCTGTAACATTTCCTTCTGGTGCTCGGCATGCATCGCCGCGTCGCCCAGGTTGAATTCGTGGAGCAACTGCCCTTTGTTGACCAGTACAAAGCGCACCGTCTCACCGGCTTTGACATCCAGGGACTTGGGCGAAAAGTAAATGTCCTGCAGGGTCACTTCCACGGTACGCGTGGCCTTACTCGCCGGTGCAGCTTCACCGAACGCATAGGTATGGGCGCCATCGGCCATCGCCTCAACACTCAACGCCAACAGGCAACCCGCCAACAACAAGGGTGTACGCAACGCCATCTGTTTTCTCCAAAATGTGTGACCAGGCAGGGGAACACTCTAAGAATGCGCCGCTGCCAGCCAGCTGACTGCTAGATTACAACTTTGTCAGGTTGCCCTCCTGCCCTGGCCCCCAAGGTATAAAGCCGTCGTCCATCGTTGCCAAGAGCCGCCCATGAAACTGCTGATCGTCGAAGACCAACCCAAAACCGGCCACTACCTGCGCCAGGGCCTGGCCGAGGCAGGGTTTACCACCGAATTGGTGGCTGACGGCACCGGCGGCCAGCACCTGGCATTGACCGGTGACTACGACCTGTTGATCCTCGATGTGATGCTGCCGGGCCGGGATGGCTGGCAGATCCTCCAAGCCGTGCGCAGCGCCGGCCTGGATATCCCGGTGCTGTTCCTCACCGCCCGCGATGCCGTGGAAGACCGCGTGCACGGCCTGGAACTGGGCGCCGACGACTATCTGGTCAAGCCGTTCGCCTTTTCCGAGCTGCTGGCCCGCGTGCGCAGCCTGTTGCGCCGGGGCGGCAGCACACCGCAGGAAACTGCGCTGCAATTGGCCGACCTGCGCCTGGACCTGATCCGCCGCCGCGTCGAGCGGGACGGACAGCGCATCGACTTGACCGCCAAGGAATTCTCACTGCTGGAACTGCTGCTGCGGCGCCAGGGCGAAGTGCTGCCCAAATCGCTGATCGCCTCCCAAGTGTGGGACATGAACTTCGACAGCGACACCAACATCATCGAAGTCGCCATCCGCCGCTTGCGCCTGAAAGTCGACGATAACTTCCCCAACAAACTGATCCACACCGTACGCGGCATGGGTTATGTGCTGGAGGAGCGGGTCAATTGATCAAGCGCCTGTCCCTGGCCAGCCGCCTGGCGTTGCTGTTTGCCGCCTGCACAGCGGTGGTGTCGTTGATTGCCGGCGTGCTGTTCAACCGTGCCAGCGAAGCGCACTTCATTGAGCTGGACCAGCAACAGCTCGACAGCAAGCTGGTCGCGCTGCGCAGTACGTTGCAGGGGGTCGACTCACGGGAAGCGCTGGCCCAGCGTGAAGCGCAATTGCGCGCCGAACTCAGTCGCCAGCCCGACCTGACCCTGCGTATCACCGCGGCCGGCCAACGCTGGCTGGACGATGCACCCAGCATCGACTTGCCCGCAGCGCCCGGCCTGCACAGCCTGCAAAACGCCGACACCGACTACCGTGTCTACAACGCGCCGCTGAGGGCTGACCAGCCGGATTCGCCGCAACTGACGCTGATGCTCGATATCACCCACCATCAACATTTCCTGCAACGCATGCAGCATCTGATCTGGCTCACCGTCGGCCTGTCAGCCCTGGCCACCGCCCTGCTCGGCGCATGGGCCGCTCGCAGTGGGTTGCGGCCATTGCGACGCATGGGCGAAGTGGCCGCCAGTGTGTCGGCCCACTCCCTGACCCAGCGCCTGCCCCAGCAACATATGCCGGTGGAACTGGCCGAACTGTCACAGGCCTTCAATGCCATGCTCGGCCGCCTGGACGATGCGTTCCAGCGCCTCTCGGCGTTCTCCGCCGACATCGCCCACGAACTGCGCACGCCGCTGTCGAACCTGCTGACCCAGACCCAGGTCATCCTCACCCAGCCACGCCCGCTGGAGGATTACCGCGAGGCGCTGCACAGCAACCTGGAAGAACTGCAATGGATGGCGCAACTGGTCAACGACATGTTGTACCTGGCCAAGGCGGATCATGGCTTGCTGATGCCCAAGCGCGAGCCGTTGGCGCTGGCTGATGAAGTGGACGGGTTACTGGAGTTTTTCACGCTGCTGGCGGAGGACAGGCAAATCAGCCTGGTTCGCGAGGGCACGGCCCATACGACGGGGGACCGTGGGATGTTGCGGCGGGCACTGTCGAATCTGCTGGATAATGCGCTGCGGTTCACCCCGCAAGGTGGCCAAGTGCGTGTGCGTATGGAAGATGGGGTGAGGCTTTCAGTCGAAAACACCGGGGACGGTATTCCAACCGAGTTGCTGCCAAGATTGTTTGACCGATTCTACCGGGCCGATCCGGCACGGCATGAAGGCAGCAGCGAGCATGCGGGGCTGGGGCTGGCGATTACCCAATCGATTGTACGGGCGCATGGGGGGAGGATTTATTGTGAATCCGGGGCGGGATGGACACGGTTTGTGATCGAGTTGCCTGCTGGAGATTGATGCAAGCTGTACCGGCCCTATCGGCGGCAAGCCCCCTCCCATATTTGAATGTATTCACAGATCAAAGTGTGGGAGGGGGCTTGCCCCCGATGGCGGTCTTGAATATTACGAATATCTCAGCGCATGCGCCGGCTCAATCTTCGCCGCCCGATACGCCGGGTACAGCGTCGCCAAAAAGCTCAGCACAAACCCCGCCGTGCAAATCAGCACCACATCCCCACCCTGCAGTTCCGAAGGCAGGTTGCTGACGAAATACACGTCCGAACTGAAGATATGCTGCCCGGTGACCCGCTCCATCCAGCCCACCAGTTCACTCACATTCAACGCCGCAATCACGCCCAATACGCCACCGATCAAGGTGCCCACGATGCCGATCACCGTGCCCTGCACCATGAATATCGCCATGATCTGCCGTGGCGTGGCGCCAATGGTGCGCAGGATCGCAATGTCCGCGCCCTTGTCGTTCACCACCATGATCAAGGTGGCGATGATGTTGAATGCCGCCACGGCGACGATCATCAGCAACAGCAGACCGATCATGGTCTTTTCCATCTTCATCGCGCTGAACAGACTGCCCTGGGTGTGAGTCCAGTCATCGGGCTTGTAGCCGTTGCCCAGGCTGGCGGCGATATCCGCCGAGACCTTGGGTGCCGCGTACAGGTCTTTCACCGCCAGGCGCACGCTTTGCACCTGGTTTGGCTGCCAGTGCTGGATCTCGGCAGCGTCGGCCATGTGGATCATGGCCATGGAGCCATCCAGTTCGGCACCGACCTTGAAGATCCCCACCACGTTCAAGCGCTGCATGCGTGGGGTGATGCCACCCGGCGCAGTGCTGATTTCCGGCACGATCAGGGTCAGCTTGTCGCCCACATTCAGGCGGAAACGCCGGGCAGTGATTTCGCCGACCACAACGCCGAATTCGCCGGGTTTGAGGTCATCCAGTTTGCCCTGCACGATATGCTGGGCCACGATCGACACCTTGCCTTCCTGCGCCGGGTCGATGCCGCTGATCTCGATCGGCTGCATCGCGCCTTTGTAGGAGAACATGCCGTCCATCTGTGTGAATGGTACCGCTGCGGTGACTTCCGGGTTCTTCATCGCGGCGGCGGCAACGGGTTGCCAATTATCGATCGGGCTCACACCGACGATGGTGGCATGGGGCACCATGCCGAGGATGCGTGAGCTCATTTCGCGTTGGAAGCCGTTCATCACCGACAGCACCACGATCATCGCCAACACGCCCAGGGCGAGGCCGATCATCGAGGTCATCGAGATAAACGAGACAAAACGGTTGCGGCGCTTGGCGCGGGTATAGCGCGTGCCGATGAAAATCGATAACGGTCTGAACATTCGCTTGCACCGCCTGAAAAAATGAAAAAGCCCGGCGCATGAAGCACCGGGCTTGAAACGGGTCAGATGGCGACCAGGTGACCTTCCTGCAGGTGCAGCACGCGGTCCATCTGGCGGGCCATGCTCATGTCATGGGTCACCACCAGGAACGCAGTGCGCATCTGGGTGCTCAGTTCCAGCATCAAGTCCTTGATGCCCTGGGCCGTGTGGGAGTCAAGGTTGCCGGTAGGCTCGTCGAGCATCACCAGGCCCGGGTTGTTCACCAGGGCACGGGCGATTGCCACACGCTGGCGCTCGCCGCCGGACAGTTCGGCCGGCTTGTGCTCCAGGCGATGACCGAGGCCGACGCGCTCCAGCAGGGCCTTGGCGCGCTGGCGGGCTTCCGGGATCGCGGTCTTGCCGATCAGCAGCGGCATGCACACGTTTTCCAGGGCGGTGAATTCCGGCAACAGGTGGTGGAACTGGTACACAAAACCGAGCGAACGGTTGCGCAGTTGGCCACGGGCCTTTTCGCCGAGGGCCGAGAGTTCTTCACCGGCCAGCCATACGCTGCCCTGGGACGGCGTATCCAGGCCGCCCAGCAGGTTCAGCAAGGTACTTTTGCCGGAACCGGAACTGCCGACGATCGCCACGCGCTCGCCCGGGTGCAGCTCAAGTTGCAAGTTGGACAACACCACCACCGACTCCGGACCTTCCTCATAGGATTTGCCCAGGTTGCGGCAGCTCAGGATTGCTTTTTCACTCATGCCCGATTCACTCATAACGTAAGGCCTGTGCTGGCTGGGTACGCGCCGCGCGCCAGGCTGGATACAGGGTGGCAAGGAAACTCAGGACCAACGCCGCGCCGCCTACCATCAACACGTCCTGGGCCTGCACCTGGGACGGCAAGTAGTCGATGAAGTAGACGTCGGCGTTGAGAAACTTGTGACCGATCAGGGTTTCGAGGCCGGCGATGGCGGCACTCACGTTCAGCGCGGCCAGAATGCCGACCGCCGTGCCGATCAAGGTCCCGACCACGCCGATCACGGTGCCCTGCACCATGAAGATCGCCATGATCTGCCCCGGCGTGGCACCGAGTGTGCGCAGGATGGCGATATCGCCCTTCTTGTCGTTCACCACCATCACCAGCGTGGAGATGATATTGAAGGCGGCCACGGCGACGATCAGCAGCAACAGCAGGCCGATCATGGCTTTTTCCATGCGGATGGCCTGGTAGAGGTTGCCGTGGGTACGCGTCCAGTCGCGGGCGTAGTACTGGCTGTCGCCCAAATGCTGGGCGATTTCCCACGAGGTGCGCGGTGCGTCGAACAGGTCGTTGAACTTCAGGCGCAGGCCCTGCACCTGGTCCGGCTGCCAGCGGTGCAGGCGGGCCAGGTCGGTAAGGTTGGTCAGGCCGAGGTAGCCGTCGATCTCGCCGGCGCCGACGTGGAAGGTGCCCACCACGGTAAAGCGCTTCATGCGCGGGAACATGCCGGCCGGGGTCACGGTGACTTCCGGCGCGACGAAGGTCAGTTTGTCGCCCAGGCCCACGCCCAGCTTGGCCGCCGCCTTGTCGCCGATCACGATGCCGAACTCGCCGGGCGCCAGGTCATCGAGTTTGCCCGACAACATGAACTTGTCGATGATCGACACATTACGTTCCTGGGCCGGGTCGATGCCATTGAGCAGGATCTTCTGCACCTTGCCGTCGTTGGTCAGCAACCCTTGCATCTGGGTAAACGGCGCAACGGCCAGTACCTTGGGGTTCTGCTTGACCTTGGCGGCCAGGCTTTGCCAGTCGCTGATGGGCGCATCGCCCTCGATGGTGGCGTGGGGCACCATGCCCAGCACGCGGGTGCGCATCTCATGATCGAAGCCATTCATCACCGACAGCACCACGATCATCACGACCACGCCCAAGGCGAGCCCGATCATCGAGGTCAAGGAAATGAACGACACAAAATGATTGCGACGCTTTGCACGGGTATAACGCGTGCCGATAAATACGAAGAGAGGTCTGAACATGTCGGGGCTTGTTCGGAGGAAAAGAAGACGTCCCGGTGGCGGGGTCTGGTAAGCAGCTTTACACTCAGACCATTAACGCTACTTGGGGTTCGCCATGTCGACATTAGATGAAGAAGAGCGCCGCGAATACTACCGTATCGCCGACATGATCGCACTCCAAATCAAAAGCCTGTCTGCCCCCGAGGCGGCGAGCAAGGAAGTGTTGCTGGATGATTCGCCGCTGTTCAATCTGCTCAGCGAACTGCACCTGAGCGAATTCGAGGCCCAGCACCTGTTGCGCCAGATCAATGAGAAAGATCGCAGCCTGGCCGCCTTCCTCAAAGTACAGAACAAACGCCTGGACCTGCTCAGCCAGATCATGGCGCGCGGCCTGCTGGATGAAGTCGGCGCGCCGCAGCCGGTGATCATTTCCGAAGGCGGTATCGACTTCCAACACCCCACGGCCCTGTCGCCCGGTGCGCACCTGGCGGTCAAGCTGGTGCTGATGCCCCAGGCGCTTGGCCTGCTGCTGCGCGCCCGCGTCACCCATTGCGATCCCAAGGGCACAGGTTTTGACGTGGGCACGGAATTCGAAGCCATGACCGACGCCCAACGCCAATTGCTGGCGCGCTATATCCTGCAGAAACAGGCGCAGGAACGGCGCCTGGCGCGGGAACAGAGCGACGCCCAGGACACCTGAATTCGTATTACCCCGCCAGCAGACCTGGCGCATAGGAGCAACTGTGACCCTGATTTACGGCCACCGCGGTGCCAAAGGCGAAGCACCGGAAAACACCCTGACCAGCTTCCAGGAATGCCTCAAGCACGGCGTACGCCGCTGCGAACTGGACTTGCACCTGTCCATGGACGGCGAGTTGATGGTCATCCACGACCCGACCCTCAAGCGCACCGCCGACCGGCGCGGCAAAGTCGTCGAGTATTCGGCGGCCGACCTGGTGAAGATGGATGCGCGCAAAGGCGGCCCGGGCTGGGTCAAGCCCTGCCCGATCCCGCGCCTGGAAGAGCTGTTCGAGAAATGCGACTTCGATCACTGGCAACTGGAAGTCAAAAGCGCCTCGCGCACCCGCGCCGCAACGACTGTGCTGGCGATCCGTGAAATGGCCGTGCGCTTTGGCCTGATGGACAAAGTCACCGTCACCTCAAGTTCGCGGGAAGTGTTGAAAGCTGCGGTTGAGCTCACCCCGGACCTGTCACGCGGCCTGGTTGCCGAATACGCCTGGCTCGACCCGCTGAAGGTCGCGCAGAACTATGGCTGTGAGATCCTGGCGTTGAACTGGACGCTGTGCACCCCTGAGCGACTGGAAAAAGCCCAGCGCCAGGGCTTGCACGTGTCCGTGTGGACGGTCAACGAACCCGCGCTGATGCGCAGGCTCGCCGACTTCGGCGTAGATAGCCTGATTACAGACTTTCCCGGTTTGGCCACTGCCACCCTCGGGAATTACTGAAATCGGTCTCCCCGGCCGGCTCAGGCCACCGGCCGGAGCCGCTCAAAAAAGCCGGTTGAGGCCGTCGTAGGCCGCTACCCGATAGGCTTCGGCCATGGTCGGGTAGTTGAACGTGGTGTTGACGAAGTACTTGAGGGTATTGAGCTCGCCCGGCTGGTTCATGATCGCCTGGCCGATGTGCACGATCTCCGACGCCTGGTAGCCGAAGCAATGCACGCCGAGTACCTCAAGGGTTTCACGGTGAAACAGAATCTTCAGCATGCCTTGCGGCTCGCCGGCGATCTGCGCACGCGCCATGCTCTTGAAGAACGCCTTGCCCACTTCGTAAGGCACCTTGGCCTTGGTCAGTTCGTGTTCGTTCTTGCCGATCGAGCTGATCTCGGGAATGGTGTAGATCCCGGTCGGCACGTCGTTCACGTAGCGCCAACTGCCATTGTCGACAATGCTGCCTGCCGCCGAACGGCCCTGGTCATGGGCGGCACTGGCCAGGCTCGGCCAGCCGATCACGTCACCGGCACCGTAGATGTTCGCCACGCAGGTGCGGTAGTTCTCGTCCACTTCGATCTGGCCACGGCTGTTGACCTTGACCCCGATGTTTTCCATGCCCAGCTTGTCGGTGTTGCCGGTACGGCCGTTGCACCACAGCAAGGCGTCGGCCTTGATCTTCTTGCCGGACTTGAGGTGCAGGATCACGCCGTTGTCCAGGCCTTCGACGCGCTCGTACTCTTCGTTGTGGCGTACAGTGATGTTGTTGTTGCTGAAGTGGTAGCTCAACGCCTGGGAGATTTCCGAGTCGAGGAAGCTCAGCAACTGGTCGCGGTTGTCCACCAACTCCACCAGTACGCCCAGGCCGCTGAAGATCGACGCGTATTCACAGCCGATCACGCCGGCGCCGTAGATGATCAGTTTGCGCGGGGTGTGGCCCAGGCTCAGGATGGTGTCGCTATCGTAGATACGCGGGTGGTGGAAATCGATGTCCGCCGGGCGATACGGGCGCGAACCGGTGGCGATGATGATGTGCTTGGCCACCAGCTTTTCGACCACGCCGTTGGGGCAGACCACTTCGATGGTTTGCTCGTCGGCAAAGCTGCCGGTGCCGAAGAACAGGTCGACGCGGTTACGGGCGTAGTAGCCGGTACGCGACGCGACTTGCTTGGAGATGACTTTCTCGGCGCTTTTCAGCACGTCCGGGAACGAGAACCAGCGTGGTTCACCAATGGCCCGGAACATCGGGTTGGTGTTGAATTGCATGATCTGGCGCACGGAGTGACGCAACGCCTTGGACGGGATGGTACCCAGGTGGGTGCAGTTACCGCCGACCTGGCGACGGCTATCGACCATCGCCACCTTGCGCCCAGCTTTGGCAGCGTTCATCGCCGCACCTTCTCCAGCCGGGCCGGAACCCAGTACCACCACGTCGTAGTTGTAGACAGCCATGCGTACTCCTCAGAACAGGCCAGGCGTACGGTTGGACGCCTGGCTAAATCATGCCGCGGCCAGCGGTCATGAAGGACAATTTGGCTCAAGTGTGTGAACCGGGGCACAGTCTATATAAGGCTCAACGCCGCGAACATTAACCCTTGGTCGCGTCGTAGGCCAGCAATGCCTTTACTACACAGCGCAGATTATCCCTGAACCCTGTCGCTGCCGGAAAATGAATTAACCTGTAGCCACGGATCTTTTCGGGACGCGCCATTATGCGGCATCTGGTTTTCGGTTTAATGCTGATGTTGTCGATCGCCGCACAGGCCAATGAGCCGAATCGACTCAGGCAAGCCGACTTTCCGACACACTCCCAGGCATTGGTGCTGAAAAACCAGACGGTGCTCACGTACCTCTGGGCGGATGTGTATGCGGCCGCGCTGTACGCCCCGCCGGATTTGAACGCCAAGCAGGCCTGGGACCAACAGGCAGCACTGCGCCTGACGCTGTATTACTTTCGCGACATCGACCGCAACGACGTGATCAAGGCCGCCAACACCACACTGGCGCGCCAGCACATCAGCGACCGCTTGAAATCCGAAGTGGACAAACTGCATGCCGTCTTTCGCAACATCCATAGCGGTGATCGCTACGCACTGGATTTTCGACCCGGACGCGGCTTGGACCTGGAAATCAATGGCGAAGTGTTGTTCAGCAGCAGCGACAATGAGCTGGCGAAGGCTTACCTGGGGATCTGGTTAGCGCCCAAGGGCTTGTCGGAGAGGTTGCTGGAATGAAGGCGTGTATTGTCTGGACTGACGTCATCGGGGCAAGCCCCCTCCCACACTGGACCGCATTCACCCTGCAGGAATGCGGTTTAAATGTGGGAGGGGGCTTGCCCCCGATGAGGCCCTTCCAGCCACAAAAAAGCCCCGAACCAGTCGGGGCTTTTCATTCAACGCAAATGCTTAACGCGGGAACGCCGGCGGGTTGACCCCAGCCATGTCTTCCATCACGCGAACCACCTGGCAGCTGTAGCCGAACTCGTTGTCGTACCACACGTACAGGACAACGCGGTTGTCCTGGGTAATGGTCGCTTCGGCGTCTACCACACCGGCGTGGCGCGAGCCTACGAAGTCGGTGGAGACCACTTCCTGCGAGTTGACGAAGTCGATCTGCTTGTGCAGGTCCGAGTGCAGCGCCATGTAGCGCAGGTACTCGTTCATCTCTTCACGGGTGGCGGCTTTCTCAAGGTTCAGGTTGAGGATGGCCATGGACACGTTCGGCGTCGGCACGCGGATCGCGTTACCGGTCAGCTTGCCGGCCAGCTCAGGCAGGGCCTTGGCTGCAGCGGTGGCAGCACCTGTCTCGGTGATCACCATGTTCAACGCGGCGCTACGGCCACGGCGATCGCCCTTGTGGAAGTTGTCGATCAGGTTCTGGTCGTTGGTGTACGAGTGAACCGTCTCGACGTGGCCGTTGACGATGCCGAACTTGTCATTCACCGCCTTCAGCACCGGCACGATGGCGTTGGTGGTGCAGGACGCGGCGGACACGATCTTGTCGTCAGCGGTGATTTCAGCGTGGTTGATGCCGTGAACGATGTTCTTCAGCTTGCCCTTGCCAGGCGCGGTCAGCACAACGCGGTCGATACCCGGGCAGGCCAGGTGCTGGCCCAGGCCCTCGGCGTCACGCCATACACCGGTGTTGTCCACCAGCAGGGCGTCCTTGATGCCGTACTGGGTGTAATCCACCTCGGACGGGTTCTTCGCGTAGATCACCTGGATCAGGTTACCGTTGGCGGTGATGGTGTTGTTTTCTTCATCGATGACGATGGTGCCGTTGAAAGGACCGTGTACCGAATCGCGACGCAGCAGGCTTGCACGCTTGGTCAGGTCGTTCTCGGCGCCCTTGCGCACCACGATGGCACGCAGGCGCAGGCCGTCGCCGCCACCGGTTTTTTCGATCAGGATGCGTGCCAGCAGGCGGCCGATACGACCGAAGCCGTACAGCACCACGTCGGTGCCTTTGCGGGCCGCGGCATTTTGCTGGCCAACCACATCGGCCATTTCTTCACGCACGAACTGCTCGGCGGTACGGCCGGCGCCTTCCTTGCGGAATTTGTAGGCCAGCTTGCCCAGGTCTACCGAGGCCGCGCCGAGCTTGAGCTCGCTCATGGCTTTAAGCAGTGGGAATGTTTCGTGGACGGAGAGTTCGCTGTCGTCCGCAGAGCGATGGCGTGCAAAGCGGTGCGCTTTGAGAATCGCGATGACGGACTGGTTGATCAGGCTGCGGCCATAGATCGAGCTCACCACATTGTTATTGCGGTACAGCTGACCGATAAGCGGGATCATCGCTTCTGCGAGTGCTTCACGGTCGATCCATTCACCAAGACACTGGTCGGGCTTCTGAGTCACGGGAACCTTCCACATGTAGGGGCTGAAAAAAGGGGCTACATTATGCCGCCCGACCGCCCTCGGAGCAATGCGCGCGCCACAACAAAAACCCCTTGCCAAAAAATACCGCCCCGCTACAGCCCAGTAAATACGCGGGTTCCAGAAGGCCACCAGTTGGGAGAGCAGGCCAACTTGTCCGTAACCCTCCTAAACAATCGCGTATTTCGGCACTACATATTGAGTCAAAACGCGCCATTGTTTGTCTTAGCCACTACATTTCCCGCAAACCGTAATAGGCTCAGTCAGAAACTGACAGGCGGCACCTTGGGCCGTTACAATTACCGACTTTGTCGCAACGCTTGGAGCTCAACCTTCCGTGCCCGTTCTGCGTCTACCGCTACTCCCTGCCGAGGCAGGTAAACAGCATTGGGGCAACCTGCCCGGTGCCGCCCTGAGCCTGGCCATCGCCGAGGCTGCCAGCGCAGCCAAGCGCTTTACCCTGCTGCTCACCGCCGACAGCCAAAGCGCCGAACGGTTGGAGCAGGAGCTGAGCTTCTTCGCCCCCGATTTGCCGGTGCTGCATTTCCCCGACTGGGAAACCTTGCCCTACGACCTGTTCTCGCCGCACCAGGACATCATCTCCCAGCGCATCGCCAGCCTGTACCGCCTGCCGGAACTGGCCCACGGCGTGCTGGTGGTGCCGATCACCACGGCACTGCATCGCCTGGCGCCGACCAAGTTCCTGCTGGGCAGCAGCCTGGTGCTGGATGTCGGCCAGAAGCTCGATGTGGAGCAGATGCGCACGCGCCTGGAAGCCAGCGGCTATCGTTGCGTCGATACGGTATACGAGCACGGTGAGTTCGCGGTGCGCGGTGCGTTGATCGACCTGTTCCCGATGGGCAGCAAACTGCCCTATCGCATCGACCTGTTCGATGACGAAATCGAAACCCTGCGCACCTTCGACCCGGAGAACCAGCGCTCCATCGACAAAGTAGACTCGATCAAGCTGCTGCCGGCACGGGAATTCCCGCTGCAAAAAGACGCGGTCACCCGCTTCAAGGCGCGCTTTCGTGAACGCTTCGACGTGGACTTCCGCCGCTGCCCGATCTTCCAGGACCTGAGCAGCGGGATTACCCCGGCCGGTATCGAGTACTACCTGCCGCTGTTCTTCGACGAAACCTCCACCCTGTTCGACTACCTGCCACAAGACACCCAGGTGTTCTCGCTGCCCGGTATCGAACAAGCGGCGGAAAACTTCTGGAACGATGTGCGCAACCGCTACGAAGAGCGCCGCGTCGATCCATCGCGTCCTTTATTGCCGCCCGCCGAGTTGTTCCTGCCGGTAGAAGACTGCTTCGCCCGCCTGAAAAACTGGCCACGCGTGGTCGCCAGCCAGCAGGATGTGGAAAAAGGCGCCGGCCGCGAGCGCTTCCCGGCAGGAATGCTGCCGGACCTGGCGATCCAGGCCAAAGCCACGCAACCGTTGGAAGCGCTGTCCAACTTCCTCGGTGACTTTCCGGGCCGCGTGCTGTTCACCGCCGAATCCGCGGGTCGCCGAGAGGTGCTGCTGGAGCTGCTGGAACGCCTGAAGCTGCGCCCGAAAACCGTCGACAGCTGGCCGGATTTTGTGGCGAGCAAAGACCGCCTGGCGATCACCATCGCGCCACTGGACGAAGGCCTGCTGCTGGACGATCCAGCCTTGGCATTGATTGCCGAAAGCCCACTGTTCGGCCAACGCGTGATGCAGCGCCGCCGCCGTGAAAAACGCGCCGACGCCAACAACGACGCGGTGATCAAGAACCTGACCGAGCTGCGCGAAGGCGCGCCGGTGGTGCATATCGACCATGGCGTCGGCCGTTACCTGGGCCTGCAGACCCTGGAGATCGACAACCAGGCCGCCGAATTCCTCACCATGGAGTACGCCGAGGGCGCCAAGCTCTACGTGCCGGTGGCCAACCTGCACCTGATCGCCCGCTACACCGGCAGCGACGACGCCCTGGCGCCGTTGCACCGCCTGGGCTCCGAGACCTGGCAGAAAGCCAAGCGCAAGGCCGCCGAACAGGTGCGCGACGTCGCCGCCGAGCTGCTCGACATCTACGCCCGCCGCGCTGCCCGCGAGGGTTATGCGTTCGCCGACCCGAAAGCTGACTACGCCACTTTCAGCGCCGGCTTCGCCTTTGAAGAAACCCCAGACCAGCAAACCACCATCGAAGCGGTGCGCGCCGACATGCTCGCGCCCAAGCCGATGGACCGCCTGGTCTGCGGCGACGTGGGCTTCGGCAAGACCGAAGTGGCGATGCGCGCCGCCTTCATCGCAGTGCATGGCGGCAAACAGGTGGCGATCCTGGTGCCCACCACCCTGCTCGCCCAACAGCACTACAACAGCTTCCGCGACCGCTTTGCCGATTGGCCGGTGACCGTCGAAGTGATGAGCCGCTTCAAATCAGCCAAGGAAGTGAATGCTGCCGTCGCCGACCTGGCCGAAGGCAAGATCGACATCGTTATCGGCACGCACAAGCTGCTGTCGGATGACGTGAAGATCAAGAACCTGGGGCTGGTGATCATCGACGAAGAACACCGCTTTGGTGTGCGCCAGAAAGAACAGCTCAAGGCCCTGCGCAGCGAAGTCGACATCCTCACCCTCACCGCCACGCCGATTCCGCGTACGCTGAACATGGCGGTGTCTGGCATGCGCGACCTGTCGATCATCGCCACGCCGCCGGCACGTCGCCTGTCGGTGCGCACCTTCGTGATGGAGCAGAACAAAAGCACGGTCAAGGAAGCGCTGCTGCGCGAACTGCTGCGCGGCGGGCAGGTTTATTACCTGCACAACGATGTGAAAACCATCGAGAAATGCGCCGCCGACCTGGCCGAGCTGGTGCCGGAGGCGCGTATCGCCATCGGCCATGGGCAGATGCGCGAGCGCGAACTCGAGCAAGTGATGAGCGACTTCTACCACAAGCGCTTCAACGTGCTGATCGCATCGACCATCATCGAGACCGGCATCGACGTGCCGAGCGCCAACACCATCATCATCGAGCGCGCCGACAAGTTTGGCCTGGCACAGCTTCACCAGTTACGCGGCCGCGTCGGACGCAGCCACCACCAGGCCTATGCCTATCTGCTGACGCCACCGCGCCAGCAAATCACCGGCGATGCGGAAAAACGCCTGGAAGCGATCGCCAACACCCAGGACCTGGGCGCCGGTTTTGTGCTGGCCACCAACGACCTGGAAATCCGTGGCGCCGGCGAACTGCTGGGCGATGGCCAGAGCGGGCAGATCCAGGCGGTGGGTTTCACCCTGTATATGGAAATGCTTGAGCGTGCGGTGAAAGCCATCCGCAAGGGTGAGCAACCGAATCTCGATCAACCATTGGGCGGCGGCCCGGAGATCAACCTGCGCTTGCCTGCGTTGATTCCCGAGGACTACCTGCCGGATGTGCACGCACGGCTGATCCTGTACAAACGCATCGCTTCGGCCACCGACGAAGAAGGCCTCAAGGACCTGCAGGTCGAGATGATCGACCGCTTCGGCCTGTTGCCCGAGCCGACCAAGAACCTGGTGCGCCTGACCCTGCTCAAATTGCAGGCCGAGCAACTGGGGATCAAGAAGGTCGACGCCGGGCCGCAGGGCGGGCGCATCGAATTCGAGGCGCAGACCCCCGTGGACCCATTGGTGCTGATCAAGCTGATCCAGGGCCAGCCCAACCGCTACAAGTTCGAAGGGGCTACGCTGTTCAAGTTCATGGTGCCGATGGAACGCGCCGAAGAACGCTTTAACACCTTGGAGGCGCTGTTCGAGCGCCTCATCCCGAAACCTGCTTGAAGGACGCCCGAATGCGCCTGTTCCGCATGTTGAGCCTGTTGTTGGTGGTCGCGGCACCTGCGGCGTTCGCCGACAGCCCGTACCAGGTGGAAATGATCCTGGTGCGCCAGAACGCCGAACCGGTGATCAACAGCCGCGCCGCCCCGGAAAACTGGGATGCTGGCGCCGCGCGCCTGGACGACCGGCTGAGCCCGCCGCGCCTGTCCAACATCGTCGATAAGCTGCGCGCCGACTCCACCTACACGGTGCTGCTGCATAAGGCCTGGGAACAGAACCTGGGCGAGCAGCCGGTCAAGGTCGCCATCACGGACGGCCAGGAGCAGTTCGGCCAGTTCCCCATCGAGGGCGTGCTGAGCCTGCAACTGGGGCGTTTTACCGATATCGATGCGAACTTCTGGATCAACCAGTTCGACGCCAACGGCAGCGTGATCGCCAGCGAACACCTGAGCCAGACCGACGTGCGCACCAAGAACAACCAGCTCAACTACCTGGACGGCGGCCACCTGGCGTTGCTGATCAAGATCACCTCGCTGACCGCCAAGCCCCCCAGCGCACCACCGCCCGACCTGCAGGACTGATCCATCGCCATGCCCCTGACGTCGTCGCTGACCAAACCCCTGGCCCCTTCGTGGGCCAATCGCTTTAAAGAGCAGAGCCTTGAGCGCGGGCGGCGTTATGCCCTGGAGAACCGGGTGCGCATCGTCGAATCCGGCGACAGCACCATCATCGCCAGTTGCGAAGGCTCAGGCGGCAACGTCTACCGGCAGACCATTTCGCTGCGCGAATCGGCCAAAGGCACGTTGATCCTGGTGGACAGCCGCTGCACTTGCCCGGTGCGCACCAACTGCAAACACATCGCGGCGGTATTGCTCAAGGTCCAGGAAACCCTGGCCTTCCCCGCTGCCGCCCAGGACGCAGAACTGCTGGAAAAACTCCAGGCAGTCCTGGAAAACCGCGCGGTGTTGCCGCAGGTGGTCATGGAGGATGTGGTGCCGGTGCCGCGCCTGTGGATGGCCAGCGTGGAGTTCAGCGCGTTCGAACCACGCAACGGCAAGATGCAGCGCTATATCCAGCACAGGGCGGCGCTGTCGTTCAACTATTTGGGCAACTATGTCAGCGGGCAGAAAAACACTGACATCATCGTGCGCCAGGACACCCAGAGCCTGCGCATCAAGCGCCATCCCGAGTTGGAACAGCCGTACCGCGAGCAACTGCGCCTGCTGGGCTTCAAGATCGCTACGCGCCAGAGCAAGGCCCTGCCTGAGAGCGCCGGGGAACTGTTCGAGATGGTCAATGACAGTGCCTGGCTGACCTTCACCCTCAATGCCACGCCGACCTTGCGGGCCGAAGGCTGGGAGCTGCTGATCGATGATGATTTCGGCTTCGACCTGAGCGCCGTCGATGACTGGTACGCCACGGTGGATGAAGGTCCGGAGCGTGATTGGTTCGATCTGGAGCTGGGGATCATCGTCAACGGCGAGCGACTGAGCCTGTTGCCGATCCTGCTGAACCTGATGCGCTCCCACACCGAGATACTCAACCCGGAGAAGCTGGCGCGGCGTCGCGATGATGAGCTGATCCTGGTGAATATCCCTGGCCTGCCCAATGGCCACGGCCCCATACAAGTGGCGTTGCCCTATGGCCGACTGAAACCGGTGCTGGCCACCCTCGGTGAGTTTTATCTACAGGAAGCCGGCACCACCACGCTGCGCCTGGCCAAGGCTGATGCAATCCGCCTTAACCCGCTGGAAGACCTGCCGCTGCAATGGGAAGGTGGCGAGAAGATCCGCAACTTCGCCCAACGCCTGCGGGACATCAAGGACTTCACCTGCGTGGCGCCCGAAGGGCTGAACGCGACCCTGCGTCCGTACCAACTGGAAGGCTTGAGCTGGATGCAGTCGCTGCGCCAGCTTGATGTGGGCGGGATACTTGCGGATGACATGGGCCTGGGCAAGACCCTGCAGACCCTGGCGCATATTCTCAGTGAAAAGAACGCCGGGCGCCTGGATCGCCCCTGCATGGTGGTGATGCCCACCAGCCTGATTCCCAACTGGCTGGACGAAGCGGCGCACTTCACGCCGCAACTCAAAGTGATGGCGTTGTATGGCGCAGCCCGCAAGAAACATTTCGCGAACCTGCAGGACTATGACCTGCTGCTGACCACCTATGCACTGCTACCCAAGGACATCGACCAGCTCAAGGCCCTGCCCCTGCATGTACTGATCCTCGATGAAGCCCAGTACATCAAGAACCCGTCCAGCAAGGCGGCCCAGGCGGCACGCGAACTGAATGCGCGGCAGCGCCTGTGCCTGAGCGGTACGCCATTGGAAAACCACCTGGGTGAGCTGTGGTCGTTGTTCCACTTCCTGCTGCCGGGCTGGCTGGGTGATGTAAAAAGCTTCAACCGCGATTACCGCGTGCCCATCGAAAAGCGCGCCAGCGACGTACGACTGCAGCACCTCAACGGTCGGATCAAACCCTTCCTGTTGCGCCGCACCAAGGAACAGGTGGCCACTGAGCTGCCGCCCAAGACCGAGATCATCCATTGGGTCGACCTCAACGAGGCCCAGCGCGACGTGTACGAAACCATGCGCCTGGCCATGGACAAGAAGGTCCGCGACGAGATCACCCGCAAGGGCGTGGCACGCAGCCAGATCATCATTCTTGAGGCGCTGCTCAAGCTGCGCCAGGTGTGCTGCGACCTGCGCCTGGTCAACGACGCCACCCTGCCCGCCCGTGGCAGCAGCTCGGGCAAGCTCGATAGCTTGATGGAAATGCTTGAGGAGTTGTTTGAGGAAGGTCGGCGGATCCTGCTGTTTTCCCAGTTCACCTCAATGTTGAGCCTGATCGAAGTCGAGCTGAAAAAGCGTGGTGTTGCCTACGCCTTGTTGACCGGCCAGACGCGGGACCGGCGCACGCCGGTGAAGGATTTCCAGAGCGGCAAACTGCAGATTTTCCTGATCAGCCTGAAGGCCGGCGGTGTGGGCTTGAACCTGACCGAAGCCGACACGGTGATCCACTACGACCCCTGGTGGAACCCGGCGACGGAGAACCAGGCGACTGACCGTGCGTATCGCATCGGCCAGGAAAAGCCGGTGTTCGTCTACAAGATGATTGCCCGGGGCACGGTGGAGGAAAAAATCCAGCACCTGCAAAAGGAAAAGTCCGACCTGGCGGCAGGTGTGCTGGATGGCCGTACGACCGGGGATTGGCAGTTGGGCAACGAGGATATAGAAGCGCTGTTTGCGCCGTTGCCCAACAAACAGGAAAAGCGCTGACAGCTCGATCGCCATCGGGGGCAAGCCCCCTCCCACATTCGATCGCAGTCGTCATGTGGGAGGGGGCTTGCCCCCGATGGGCTCGACGCAATGTTCAGCCGATCAGCTGAGCATCCCGCAACGCAGTCAGCGCCGCCAACCAACGCGGATCCTGCTTGTACTCGGTCGAAGCAACCGCCTGCCCACGCATGCGCGCAATGCGCACCGATGGCGTAACCTTCATGCGCTGCGCCGCACTCAGTGCCAACTCAGCCGCCGCGCGATCATTGCACACCAGTCCCATGTCGCAACCGGCCGTCAACGCGGCCTCGATGCGGCTGGCAGCATCACCGACCACATGCGCCCCCGCCATGGACAGGTCATCGCTGAAAATCACCCCATCGAACTGCAACTCGCCGCGCAGGATGTCCTGCAACCAGCGGCGCGAGAAGCCGGCTGGATGGGTGTCGACTTGCGGGTAGATGACGTGCGCGGGCATAACAGCCGCCAGTTGCTTACTCAGGCGTGCGAAAGGCACCAGGTCATTGGCGCGAATCTGTTCCAGGCTACGCTCATCATTGGGAATGGCGACGTGGGAATCGGCCTCGGCCCAGCCGTGACCGGGGAAGTGCTTACCGGTGGCGGCCATGCCGGCGCTGTTCATCCCACGGATGAATGCACCCGCCAGCACGGCGGCCCGCTCGGGGTCGCCCTCGAAGGAACGGGTGCCGACCACGGCGCTGCGCTGATAATCCAGGTCCAGCACCGGGGCGAAGCTCAGGTCCAGGCCCACGGCCAGCACTTCGGTGGCCATGATCCAGCCGCACTGCTCGGCCAGGTACTCTGCATTCGGGTTATCCGCCAAGGCACGCATGGCCGGCAGGCGCACAAAGCCCTGACGCAGGCGCTGTACGCGACCGCCTTCCTGGTCGACCGCCAGTAGCAGGTCTGGGCGCACGGCACGAATCGCCGCACTCAACTCGCGTACCTGGCGTGGGTGCTCGATATTGCGCGCAAAAATGATCAGGCCACCCACCTCAGGCTGGCGCAGCAGGTGGCGATCCTCGGCCGTGAGCCAAGTGCCGGCAACGTCGACCATCAAAGAACCTTGCAGGGCAGCAGTCATAAACCTTCCTTATAAAACGCACACAACCCGTTGCCCCCACCAGGCACAGTGAGCACAACAGGTTGCGAGTAAATAGCTGAATTCGGCATGGGCCGCTAGCTTAGCGGATGCAGGCGGCTGCGCACACCCGGGTGGCTCAAACCTTGGCGGGGCTTGGCGCGGATTTGCTGCGCGGACGTAATTGGGCGGCAGCCATCGTCGGGTCGGTCACACCGGTTTCAGCACGCATACCGGCGGCCAGGAACGGCACCATCAGGCGCATGACCTGTTCAATAGAGGTATTGACGCCGAAATCAGTCTCGGCAATCGCCCGCAGCGCCTTGATCCCCGACATGCTGAACGCCGCAGCTCCGAGCATGAAGTGCACGCGCCAGAACAGCTCAATCGGTGGAATACGTGGAGCGGCCTCGTTGACCAGCAACATATAGCGACGAAATACCTTGCCGTACATGTCCTCCAGATAGCGCCGCAAGTGACCCTGGCTCTGACTGAACGCCAGGCCGAGCAGGCGCATGAAGATCGACAGGTCGTTGCCGCTGCGCGGTTGAACCACCAATGCTTGTTCAACGAGGATTTCCAACAGCTCTTCGAGTGTCGGCTTGTGGTCGGTCTTGCCCTGGCGACGCTCGAGTTCACGGTCGAGACTGGCGCAGAACGGCCCCAGGAAGCGCGAGAACACCGCCTGGATCAGGGCTTTTTTCGAGCCGAAATGATAGTTCACTGCTGCGAGGTTGACGCCAGCCTTGCTGGTGATCAGCCGCAATGAAGTTTCAGCAAATCCTTTTTCCGCGAACAATTGCTCGGCAGCATCGAGAATGCGTTCAACGGTTTCCGACTGGGCCATGGCTACTCCGCCTGACAAACACTTGTTTGAAACATACGTTTCAGGGTGTGTCTTGTCAAGCCTGCGAGTTCGCTTTCCGGCCGGGCAGTCATGTATTTCATCGCTATTTAATCACATCTCTATTGATCTGTAGGCAGCGCTATCTCGGGCCTGTGGGAAGCATCAGGGATGACCGTCCAGCGGAGGGCTGGAAAAGGATGATTGCCAAGCGCAGTTCACTGTATATAATCCCAGTCACTGTATAAAAAGACAGAGCGATCAACATGCTAAAACTGACGCCACGCCAAGCTGAGATTCTGGCTTTTATCAAGCGCTGCCTCGATGACAACGGCTACCCGCCGACACGAGCAGAGATTGCGCTGGAACTGGGTTTCAAGTCCCCCAACGCCGCCGAGGAACACCTCAAGGCCCTCGCTCGCAAAGGCGCGATCGAGATGACCCCCGGTGCCTCACGCGGTATTCGCATCCCTGGCTTCGAGGCCAAGGCCGACGAATCGACCCTGCCGATCATCGGCCGCGTCGCCGCCGGTGCGCCGATCCTGGCGCAGCAGCACGTCGAGGAGTCCTGCAACATCAACCCTACCTTCTTCCATCCGCGCGCCGACTACCTGTTGCGGGTCCATGGCATGAGCATGAAGGACGTGGGCATCTTCGACGGCGACCTGTTGGCCGTCCACACCACCCGCGAAGCCCGTAATGGCCAGATCGTCGTTGCCCGTATCGGCGACGAAGTCACCGTCAAACGCTTCAAGCGCGAAGGCAGCAAGGTCTGGCTCCTGGCCGAGAACCCTGAGTTCGCCCCGATTGAAGTGAACCTGAAAGATCAGGACCTGGTGATCGAAGGCTTGAGCGTCGGCGTCATTCGCCGCTAAAGGAGGCATCATGCAGCTCGTCCACACCCCACAACACACACAACTGTCGCTGTTCGAGGCCTTCATGGCCCAACCCCTTGCGCCCATCCTCAAGGAAACGATCGAAGCGCCCTGGAGCGCGGAGCCTGAGGCGTTCAGTGAATTGTCGTTGCGCGGTGCAGCGGGGAGCTGCCTGAGCCTGCTGGCGCCGATCCTTCGCGAATTGAGCGAAGAGCAGGACGCCCGCTGGCTGACGCTGATCGCCCCGCCCGCCAGCCTGACCCAGGCCTGGCTACGGGACGCTGGCCTCAACCGCGAGCGCATCCTGCTGCTTCAACCACGCGGTACGCAAAGTGCCCAGCAGTTGACCTGCGAAGCCTTGCGCCTGGGTCGTAGCCATACGGTAGTGAGCTGGTTGAACCCGCTGAATGCCAGCGCCAAGCAGCAACTGATCAGCGCTGCACGTACGGGCGATGCCCAGAGTTTGAATATTCGATTGGGCTGAAATCACAGGCCTTGCCTGTGATATACGAGCGTCTGCTGTGAGCGGGCTTCTGTGGCGAGCGGGCTTGCCCCGCGCGGGGCTGCGAAGCGGCCCCAAAACCAGGCACCGTGGAATACCTGATATACCGCATTAAATCCATCTAGGACTGCTTCGCAGTCCAACGCGGGGCAAGCCCGCTCACCACAGCAAGCCCGCCCGCCACAGAAGCCCGTTCAACGCAGAAGCCAACTCACCACAACAAACCCGGTCATTGTAAAAACCGACCTGTCATCTGGGCTCAATGAAGAACCCGCGGCCCGTCTTCTTTCTCCGGTTCGCCTTCTGCCAGGCGACCTGCCATCTGCACACCCACGCTCAACATGGCTTTAGCCACTTCCACGTGCTGGCCCTGCAAGAACACCTTGGCATCCTCGGAAAAATCCAGAATGACCAGAGAACCTTCGTCCTCTGCCCGGCGCAGCTCGATTCGGCCGTCAGGCAACTCAACAATTTCCAGAAAGGACGTCGGCATAAAAGTCTGTTCTCCACGAAAGGCCGGGATTATATCAGTCATCCACCCAGCCTCGCAGAGGATCTGAACAGGTTTCTTGACAGCTTGATGAATGGTCGCCGCCCAATTCCTACAGGATGATCAACATTCATTAAGGCCTTCACGAAAGCGCAGCGCCATCTTTTTCAATTCCTGGCGCCAGCCTTCCAGCTCTTCCCGGCTCAACGGCTTGGGCTCTTCCTCTTCCACTGCAACCGCCACGATCAGCGGCTGGGTCACATCCCCCTTGGGCACATGGGGAATGCGCGGCGGCTGGAACATATCGGCATGCGCCTTGAGCAAGCGTGCGATCCAACTGTCGGGGCTTTGCGCCATTTCCACCAGCTCAGCCAGCTCAGGAATCGCCATGGTGTCCAGCACTTCGCGATTCATGATCATTTCCGCACGGGGCGAACCGGCCTGGGGCAGGCGGTAAAACCCGGCGATTTCATGACACAGGCCCAGCAAGGCGCCATACAGGTGGAACAACGCCGCTTCACGCCCCGCCTGGACCAGCGCAATGGCATTCATCTCTTTCCCTTCCTCGGCACGGCCAAGGGCTTCCAGGGACAAACCCGCGAAGTAAATTTTCTGATTGGTACGGGTATAGAGTTCGTAGGCCATGACGGCAATCTCCACAACGAATAAACGTGATGCTGGCTGAACAGTGTCACGGATCAGCCGAGCCTACTGCAAGTGCAATAAACCGCCGCTTATGCGGGTCAAAAGTCGACTTTCAGAACCAAACAGACCCAAATGAGGAAGGGGGCAAGCCCCCACCCTCATTTGGGTCTTCAGCGCATCCGCCGGATCAAGCGCCCTGGCGTTTATCCTCGACCTTCCACTTGCCGCCGTCATAGAACGCTTTCCAGCCAGTCGGCTTGCCGTCCACTTCGGACTGCACGTACTGCTCCTTGGTCTTGCGGCTGTAGCGGATCACGGCTGGGCGACCATCCGGGTCCTTCTTCGGCGCTTCGCACAGGAAGTGGTACTTCGGATCGATCTCGTCCTTGTGCGGCACGATTTCCAGCACTAGCGGCGCACGGGTCTCGCGGTTCTTAGGGAACTGACTGGCGGCCAGGAACAACCCCGAAGCACCGTCACGCAGGATGTAGGTGTCGTTGACCTTCTCGCACTTGAGCTCCGGCATCTTCACCGGGTCCATCTTCGGCGGCGCCGCATCACCGCTTTTCAGCAGCTTGCGGGTGTTCTTGCAGGTCGGATTGGTACAGCCGAAGAACTTGCCGAAACGGCCGGTCTTGAGCTGCATCTCGCTGCCGCACTTGTCACATTCCAGGCTCGGACCTTCATAGCCCTTGATGCGATAGGTGCCCTCTTCGATCTCGTAGCCGTTGCAATCCGGGTTGTTACCGCAGATGTGCAGCTTGTGTTTCTCGTCAAGCAGGTAGGCGTCCATCGCCGTACTGCAGATCGGGCAACGGTGCTTGCCACGCAGTACCAACGACTCGGACTCGCCCTCGTCATCGGCCGCAATTTCGTCGCCCGGCACCAGGTTGACGGTGGCCTTGCAGCGCTCTTTCGGCGGCAGGCTGTAGCCCGAGCAACCGAGGAACACGCCAGTGGACGCAGTACGAATCTGCATCGGCCGACCACAAGTCTGGCACGGAATGTCGGTCATCACCGGCTGGTTGGCACGCATGCCACTTTCAGGGCTTTCGGCCACTTCGAGTTTCTTCTTGAAGTCGCCGTAGAACTCGTCCAGCACGTTTTTCCAGTCACGCTCGCCCTGGGCCACGTCATCGAGGTTCTCTTCCATCCCGGCGGTGAAGCCGTAGTCCATCAGGTTGGAGAAGCTCTCGGACAGACGCTCGGTGACGATGTCGCCCATCTTTTCCGAATAGAAACGACGGTTGTGCAGCGCCACGTAGCCGCGGTCCTGGATGGTGGAGATGATCGCCGCGTAGGTCGAAGGACGACCGATGCCGCGTTTTTCCATCTCTTTGACCAGGCTGGCCTCGGAGTAGCGCGCCGGCGGCTTGGTAAAGTGCTGGGACGGGTCGAGCTTGATCAGCTTCAGCGTATCGCCCTGGGCCATGTCCGGCAGCACGTCATCATCGCCCGGCTTGGCGATCTGCGGCATCACACGGGTATAGCCGTCGAACTTGAGGATACGGCCCTTGGCACGCAGCTCGAAGTCGCCAGCGCCCACACTCACGGTGGTGGACAGGTATTGCGCCGGCAGCATCTGGCAGGCCAGGAACTGGCGCCAGATCAGCTCGTAGAGGCGCTCGGCGTCGCGCTCCATGCCGCTCAGCTTGGCGGGCGTGGTGTTGGCGTCGGAAGGACGAATCGCTTCGTGAGCCTCCTGTGCGCCTTCCTTGCTGCTGTAGACGTTCGGCTTCTCCGGCAGGTACTTTTTGCCGAATTCGCTTTCAATATAGGTACGCGCCATGGCGACCGCGTCCACCGACAGGTTGGTGGAGTCGGTACGCATATACGTGATGTAGCCGGCTTCGTACAAGCGCTGGGCCATCATCATGGTCTTCTTCACACCGAAGCCCAGGCGGTTGCTCGCGGCCTGTTGCAGGGTGGAGGTGATGAACGGCGCCGACGGCTTGCTGCTGGTCGGTTTGTCTTCGCGCTTGACGATGCTGTAGCTGGACGCCTTGAGCTTTTCCAGCGCAGCCATGGCCTGGGCTTCGTTCAGCGGTTTGAAGGCCTCGCCTTTCTCACGGGCCACTTCAAAGCGCACGTTGGCGCCCTTGGCAGTGCCGAGGTCAGCGTGGACTTCCCAGTACTCTTCAGGGATGAACGCACGGATCTCGCGCTCACGCTCCACCACCAGCTTCACCGCAACCGATTGCACACGACCGGCAGACAGGCCACGGGCGATCTTCGCCCACAACAGCGGCGAGACCATGTAACCCACCACGCGGTCGAGGAAGCGGCGCGCCTGCTGGGCGTTGACCCGGTCGATGTCCAGCTCGCCCGGCTTGGAGAAGGCTTCCTGGATAGCTTTCTTGGTGATTTCGTTGAACACCACGCGCTTGTAGCGGCTGTCATCACCGCCGATGGCTTCCCGCAGGTGCCAGGCAATGGCTTCCCCTTCGCGGTCCAAGTCCGTCGCGAGATAGATGGTGTCAGCATCCTTGGCGAGCCGGCGCAGCTCTTCGATGACCTTTTCCTTGCCGGGAAGGATTTCGTACTTGGCCTTCCAGCCATGTTCCGGGTCCACCCCCATACGCGAGACCAGCTGCTTGCGCGCTTTCTCTTTAGGGGTGAGCACCGGACCTTCGCCCGCAGCCGCCTTGCCGCGCTTGGCGGCTGGCTCCTTGCTGGCGCTAGCCGAACCGCTGGTGGGCAGGTCTCGGATATGGCCGATACTCGACTTCACCACGTACTCGTTGCCCAAGTACTTGTTGATGGTCTTGGCCTTAGCCGGGGATTCCACAATGACCAGCGATTTGCCCATGGATCGGAAAATTCCTGAATTCGAGAAGTGAAAGGCAGTTGGCGCCTGTCGCGGCAACGCTATATATAGTGGCAACAAGGTGAGGTCAAGCGCAGCAGTCTGCGCGACCTGCCGTTATTGCCCTGAAAAAAGACTGGGTTCGGCCTGGACCAAAGCAAAGCGCGGGACCTGCTCGCCGTCAACTTCGACGGTCTCCAGGAACATGCTCAACGGGCGCACCCAAAAGCCGTAATCGCCATACAGAGCTTGATAGAACACGACTTCTTCTGCGGTCTCGGAGTGGCGCGCCACACTGAAAACACGGTACTGCGGACCTTTATAATGTTGATAGAGCCCTGGTTCGACTTTCATGCTCTGGCCCTCTTACAAAATTTGTTGAAAAAAAATATTAAAAATTCCAAAAAACAAAAAACCGGGGCACTGGGCCCCGGCTTCCGTCACCCCAACGCTTAGACGCGTTCGAAGACGGTGGAAATGCCTTGGCCGAGACCAATGCACATGGTTGCAACCCCGAGGTTGCCGCCATTTTGCTTCATCACGTTAAGCAAAGTGCCAGAAATCCGCGCACCGGAGCAACCGAATGGGTGGCCCAGGGCAATCGCGCCGCCGTGCAGGTTAACCTTCTCATTCATCTTGTCGAGTACTTTCAAATCTTTCAGCACCGGCAGGGCCTGTGCAGCGAAAGCTTCGTTGAGCTCGAAGAAGTCGATGTCGTTGATGGTCAGGCCCGCGCGCTTCAAGGCTTTTTGTGTGGCCGGTACTGGACCATAGCCCATGATTGCCGGGTCCACACCCGCCACCGCCATCGAACGGATCACGGCCAGCGGCTGGATACCCAGGTCCTGGGCACGCTGCGCCGACATCACGATCATGCATGAGGCACCGTCAGTGATTTGCGACGAGGTACCGGCTGTCACGGTGCCGCCCTTTGGATTGAAGGCCGGCTTGAGCGCCGCCAGGCTTTCCAGGGTGGTGTCCGGACGAATGGTTTCGTCGTAGTCGAACAGTTTGAGGAAACCGTTCTCGTCGTAGCCGTTCATCGGGATGATTTCATCCTTGAACTTGCCTTCCACGGTCGCCTTGTGGGCCAACTGGTGGGAGCGCAGGCCGAACGCGTCTTGGGCTTCGCGGGTAATGCCGTGCATTTTGCCGAGCATTTCCGCGGTCAGGCCCATCATGCCCGAGGCTTTTGCCGCGTACAGCGACATGTGCGGGTTAGGGTCGACGCCGTGCATCATGCTGACGTGGCCCATGTGCTCCACGCCACCGACTACGAACACATCACCGTTGCCGGTCATGATCGCCTGGGCGGCGGTGTGCAGCGCGCTCATCGACGAACCGCACAGGCGGCTGACGGTCTGGCCGGCAGCAGTATGCGGGATCTGGGTCATCAACGACGCCATGCGCGCGATGTTCCAGCCCTGCTCCAGGGTCTGGTTGACGCAGCCCCAGATCACGTCCTCGACTTCGTTCGGGTCGACCTTGACGTTGCGTTCCAGCAATTTGCTGATCAGGTGCGCCGACATGTCTTCGGCACGGGTGTTGCGGTGCATGCCGCCCTTGGAGCGGCCCATCGGTGTGCGACCGAAGTCGACAATCACCACGTCTCTTGGATTCAAGCTCATAAATATTCTCGCTCTAGTCGTCTGGGCGCTTAACCGAAGAAGCTCTGGCCGTTCTTGGCCATTTCACGCAGCTTCGCGGTCGGGTGGTACAGCGGGCCCAGATCAGCGTATTTGTCAGCCAGGGCAACGAACTCGGCCACACCGATGGAATCGATGTAGCGCAGTGCACCACCACGGAATGGAGGGAAACCAATACCGTACACCAGGCCCATATCGGCTTCGGCGGCGGTTTCTACGATACCGTCTTCCAGGCAACGCACGGTTTCCAGGCACAGGGCGATCATCATCCAGTTGATGATGTCTTCGTCGGACACCTCACGCTGCTCGTAGATGACCGGTGCCAGCACTTCGTGCACGGACGGGTCGGCCACTTTCTTCTGCTTGCCCTTCTTGTCCGCCTCGTAGGCGTAGAAGCCCTTGCCGTTCTTCTGGCCCAGGCGCTTGGCCTCGTACAGCGCGTCGATCGCCGAGCGGCGGTCGTCTTTCATGCGGTCCGGGAAGCCTTCAGCCATCACGTCGCGGCCGTGGTGGCCGGTGTCGATGCCGACCACGTCCATCAGGTACGCCGGGCCCATCGGCCAGCCGAATTTTTCCATGACCTTGTCGATGCGCACGAAGTCCACGCCAGCGCTGACCAACTTGGCGAAACCACCGAAGTACGGGAACAGCACGCGGTTGACCAGGAAGCCCGGGCAGTCATTGACTACGATCGGGTTCTTGCCCATTTTCTTGGCGTAGGCAACGGTAGTGGCCACGGCCAGCTCGCTGGACTTCTCGCCACGGATCACTTCCACCAGCGGCATCATGTGCACCGGGTTGAAGAAGTGCATGCCGACGAAGTTTTCCGGACGCTTGAGGGCCTTGGCCAGCAGCGAGATGGAAATGGTCGAAGTGTTGGACGCCAGGATAGTGTCGTCTTTGACCTGGGCTTCCACTTCAGCCAGTACGGCTTGCTTGACCTTCGGGTTCTCGACAACCGCTTCGACCACCAGGTCGACATGGCCGAAATCACCGTAGGACAGCGTAGGACGAATGCCGTTGAGCACTTCAGCCATCTTCGCTGCGGTCATGCGACCTTTGTCCACACGACCGACCAGCAGCTTGGCGGCTTCCGCCAGACCTTGTTCGATGCCGTGCTCGTTGATGTCTTTCATCAGGATCGGCGTGCCTTTGGACGCCGACTGATAGGCGATACCGCCGCCCATGATACCGGCGCCGAGTACGGCAGCCTGTTTCACGTCGCGAGCAATTTCGTCGTAGGCCTTGGCCTTTTTCTTCAGTTCCTGATCGTTCAGGAACAGGCCGATCAGGCTCTGGGCCGCCGAGGTCTTCGCCAGTTTGACGAAGCCCGCCGCTTCCACTTCCAGGGCCTTGTCGCGCCCGAAGTTCGCGGCTTTCTGGATGGTCTTGATCGCTTCAACCGGCGCTGGGTAGTTCGGGCCGGCCTGGCCAGCCACGAAACCCTTGGCGGTTTCGAACGACATCATCTGTTCGATGGCGTTGAGCTTGAGTTTTTCCAGTTTCGGCTGACGCTTGGCCTTGTAGTCAAACTCGCCGCTGATGGCGCCCTTGATCAGGTTCAGTGCGGCTTCGGCCAGCTTGTCCGGAGCGACAACTGCGTCGACGGCACCGACTTTCAGGGCGTCTTCAGCCTTGTTTTCCTTACCGGCGGCGATCCACTCGATGGCATTGTCGGCACCGATCAGGCGCGGCAAACGTACGGTGCCGCCAAAACCTGGGTAGATGCCCAGCTTGACTTCGGGCAGGCCGATCTTGGCGGTGGCGGACATGACGCGGAAGTCTGCCGCCAGGCACATTTCCAGGCCGCCGCCCAACGCGATGCCGTTGATGGCAGCGACGGTCGGTACGTTGAGGTCTTCGAAATCGCTGAAAATCTTGTTGGCTTCGAGGTTGCCAGCCACCAGCTCGGCATCGGGCAGCTTGAAGTTGTCGACGAATTCGGTGATATCAGCGCCGACGATGAACACGTCCTTGCCGCTGGAAACGATCACGCCCTTGACCGAAGCATCTGCTTTGATGGTGTCTACGGCCTGACGCAATTCATTCAGGGTTAGACGGTTGAACTTGTTGACGGACTCACCCTTGAGGTCGAATTTCAGTTCGACGATGCCACTTTCAAGAGCCTTAACCGTGATGGCTTTACCTTCGTAAATCATCAACTGATCTCCACGATATGGAAGCTGAACAGTACACATTGGACGCTGGCCTATGGGTTAGACATTGATGAAATCGTCAATGTTCACGCCAATCCGCCAGGCACACCCGCCAATGCGATAGTCGGGATTCTGTATGAGTCGTCTGACAGACAAACGCTCAATTCATACGCCCGTTTGATTTGGGTACGCCACCTTCATCCAATTCCGGGCAATTGTCAATCGCTCCAAAGGCTAGGAAAAACGCGACTTTCCAGTCAGTTCAGAACCTCGCGCCCACGCGCGCGCATTATCAATATTTATATATTCACGAAATCAATAATAGAAAAGATGTGGGAAAAGGCTGTACAGACTGGGATATGCGGCTAGGCTAGCCGCAACCAACGATTTACCGGCCTGCCTGGCCAACTCCAGCCCGATGATGACTGTCGGGCTTTTTATTGCCTGCGATTCAGGCCAACGCCTTGAGCAGCGCATCGATATCCTTCAACACGCTCGCCTCGCCCTTCTCGCCCCAATACAAGGCGATCATCTGCTTGTCTGCCTCGACCTTGTAGACGTTGGCCGGCAGCGTCGCAAAATGCGGCAACAACTTTTCATCGACGCACACTTCGCGCCATTGATTGACCCACACACCTGGATCCAACTGCCAATAACACCATATCGCCGGCGTGCTGCCGCGTCGTGGCCGACAGTACTGCGCGCAAGGGCTCGGCGGCTCCTGCTTGAGCCAGTGCGGCCACTCCTGGGGCGCCAATTGCATGGCCAGGCCGATACGGCGCGCCTCCATGCGCAGGGCCATGCGCCCGCTCTGGTGGCGCGACGGGCGCAACCATGCCAGGGGGCTCAGCAGCACCACAAAGATTGACACCACTATCCAGACCGTCATATGTGTACTCCCGAATTTACAGATGAGCGGATTTGATCTGACGCAACCCCATCCGCTTGAAAGCAGCCATACTGAATCTATTGCAGTCCCCCTGGAGGAACGCCTCATGCCCTACCAACATATTCTGGTCGCTGTCGATCTGACCGAAGAGTGCGATCCAGTGATCAAGCGCGCGCAGGAATCTGCATTGGCCAATGGTGCGGTGCTGTCGCTGGTGCATATCGTCGAGCCCATGGCCATGGCCTTTGGCGGTGACGTTCCGATGGACCTTTCCCAGTTGCAGCAACAACAATTCGACCAGGCCAAGGAGCGTCTGGACCGCTTGATTCTCAAGTACCCGCACCTGAAAAAGGAAGACTGCCACCTGACCTACGGCCAACCGCGCCAGGAAATCCACCACCTGGCCAAGGAAAAAGGTTGTGATCTGATCGTGGTCGGCAGCCATGGCCGTCATGGGCTCGCATTGCTGCTAGGCTCCACGGCCAACGATGTACTGCATGGTGCGCCATGCGATGTGCTGGCGGTGAAGCTGCTCAAAAGCTCGTAAGACCAACAGGGGGTTTGCCCCCTGCCACATTTTGAATCGCATTTCATATGAAAAACCCGGTGTTCATCCAAATGAACACCGGGTTTTTCAATGCATTTGGATCAATCAGGCATCCAACTCAGCCCAACGCTCGACCAACACTTCCAGCTCCTGGTTCAGTTTCTCCAGGGAAGCGATGACCTCGGCGGTTTCCGCCGCCGGACGCAGGTAGAACCCCGCGTCAGCCATTTGCGCTTCTACCGCGGCAATCTGCTGTTCCTTGGCATCGATATCACCCGGCAAGGCTTCCAGCTCACGCTGCAGCTTGTAGCTGAGTTTCTTCCTGGTCGCCGGCGCAGCGTCCTGGGCCGGTGCAGCAGCAGCGACCACCGGGGTCACGACGGCGGAGTTCAAGTCGGCTTTGCCGGACTTGCTCTCGGTCACGCCCAGCAATCGCGGGGAACCGCCCTGGCGCAGCCAGTCCTGGTAACCACCGACGTATTCACGCACCTTGCCCTCACCTTCGAAGACCAGGGTGCTGGTAACCACGTTGTCGAGGAATGCCCGGTCGTGGCTCACCATCAGCACGGTGCCGTTGAAGGTCAGCAGCACTTCTTCCAACAGTTCGAGGGTTTCCACGTCGAGGTCGTTGGTCGGTTCGTCGAGGACCAGCAGGTTGGCCGGCTTGCTGAACAGCTTGGCCAGCAGCAGGCGCGCACGCTCACCACCGGACAAGGCTTTCACCGGGGTACGCGCACGCTGCGGGCTGAACAGGAAGTCGCCCAGGTAGCTGAGCACGTGACGGCTCTGGCCGTCGATATCGATAAAGTCGCGGCCTTCGGCGACGTTGTCGATCACGGTTTTTTCCAGGTCCAACTGATGGCGCAACTGGTCGAAGTAGGCCACGTCGATCCGCGTGCCCTCCTCCACTTTACCGCTGGTCGGCTGCAGGCCGTTGAGCATCAGCTTGAGCAAGGTGGTCTTGCCGGTGCCGTTGGCGCCCAGCAGGCCGATACGGTCACCGCGCTGCAGGACCATGGAGAAGTCCTTGATCAGGAACGGGCCGTCCGGGTGATGGAAGCTGACGTTCTCAAGCACCATCACCTGCTTGCCCGACTTGTCGGCGGTGTCCAGTTGGATATTGGCCTTGCCGGTACGCTCGCGACGCTCGCTGCGCTCGACACGCAGGGCTTTAAGGGCGCGTACGCGGCCTTCGTTACGGGTGCGGCGGGCCTTGATGCCCTGGCGGATCCAGACTTCTTCCTGGGCCAGTTTCTTGTCGAACAGCGCGTTGGCGGTTTCTTCGGCGGCCAGCGCGGCTTCCTTGTGCACCAGGAAGCTGGCGTAGTCGCCGTTCCAGTCGATCAGGCCGCCACGGTCCAGTTCCAGGATGCGCGTTGCCAGGTTCTGCAGGAAGGAACGGTCGTGCGTGATGAACAGCACGGCGCCCTGGAATTCCTTGAGGGCTTCTTCCAGCCAGGCAATCGCGCCGATGTCCAAGTGGTTGGTCGGTTCGTCGAGCAGCAGCAGGTCCGGCTCGGACACCAACGCCTGGGCCAGCAATACGCGACGACGCCAGCCGCCGGACAACTCGGCGAGGGTCTTGTCCGCCGGCAGTTGCAGGCGACTCAGGGTACTGTCGACCAACTGCTGCAAGCGCCAGCCATCACGAGCTTCCAGGTCTTGCTGGACGTGCATCAGCTTGTTCAGGTCATCTTCGGTGACACAGTTCTGTGCCAGGTGATGGTATTCGGCGAGCAGTGCGCCAACGCCGTCGAGGCCTTCGGCAACCACGTCGAACACTGTCCGTCCGTCGGCCACCGGCAATTCTTGCGGCAATTCGCCGATCTTGAGGCCCGGCGCGCGCCATACGGAGCCGTCATCGGGCTTCTGATCGCCCTTGACCAGCTTCATCATGCTGGATTTGCCGGTGCCGTTGCGGCCGATGATGCACACCCGCTCACCACGGGCGATCTGCCAGGACACCTTGTCCAACAACGGCATGGCGCCGAAAGCAAGGGACACATCGCTGAATTTGAGCAGGGTCATACGCTTCTCCAAAAACTGGGCGCGCATTCTACCTGAGTTAGGGGCTGAGGCGGCCGGGATTTTCTCAGTCGACATACTCTGAGAGACATTTCCGAGGAACTTGAACGAAGCGGCGGTCAAAGCTTTCATCGGCGTCAGGCAAAAGGCTAAGCTAGGGGCAATCAGTGTCGGCAGCGCCGGCACTTGTCCAGATTCCTCTGCACGGACGTCTCATGCGCAGTCGCCTTTTCAACTTTTTATCTTGTCTGCTTCTTTCCGCCACCGCCGTCCAATCCGCCCAGGCCGTGGACCTCACCACCCAACGTCAATATTACGATGAAGCCAAACGCGCCCTGGCCAAGGGCGATACCGGCCCGTACATGCAATACAGCCAGGCCTTGGCCGACTACCCGCTGACGCCCTACCTGGCCTACGACGAACTGACCGCTCGCCTGAAAACCGCGAGCAACCAGGAAATCGAGCAATTCCTCGCCAAAAACGGCGACCTGCCCCAGGCCAACTGGATGAAACTGCGCTGGTTGCGCTGGTTGGCCGAGCGCGGCGACTGGCAGACCTTTGAAAAGTACTACGACTCCAAGCTCAATTTCGTCGAACTGGACTGCCTGCACGGCCAGTACCAGCTCACCCATAATCTGAAGGCCGAAGGCTACAAGACCGCCGAAAAACTCTGGATGACCGGCAAGTCTCAACCGGCTGCCTGCGATGTCACCTTTGGCCAATGGGCGGCTGACGGCCAACTCACCGAACAGAAGATCTGGGACCGCGCCAAACTCGCCGCCGAAGCACGCAACTACGCGCTGGCCAACAGCCTGGTAAAAACCCTGCGCACGCTGGGCCCTCAAGGCCGCCTGATGGTGGACGTGGCGCAAAAGCCCGACATGCTCAGTGACCCATCGCGCTTCCTGCCGGCCACCGAGGCCATGTCTGACGCCGTGGGCCTGGGCCTGCGTCGCCTGGCACGCCAGGATCCGGACAAGGCCATGGCCCTGCTCGATGGCTACGCCAGCAGCATGCACTTCTCCCGTGACGAAAAAGTGTCGATCGCCCGGGAAATCGGTCTCACCCTGGCCAAGCGCTATGACCCGCGCGCCCTGGAGGTGATGACCAAGTACGATCCCGAGTTGCGCGACAACACTGTGTCCGAGTGGCGCCTGCGCCTGCTGCTGCGCCTGGCCCGCTGGGAAGACGCCTACCAGTTGACCCGCAAACTGCCACAAGACCTGGCTACCACCAACCGCTGGCGCTACTGGCAGGCCCGCAGCCTGGAACTGGCCGAGCCGAAGAACCCGCAAGCGCTGGTCCTGTACAAGCACCTGGCGCAGGAGCGTGACTTCTATGGGTTCCTGGCCGCTGATCGCTCCAAGGCGCCGTACCAGTTGAAGAACAAACCGTTGCTGATGAGCCAGGCGCTGGTCAACAAGGTACGCAATACCCCTGGCGTGCGCCGTGCACTGGAATTCTATGCGCGTGGCCAGGTGGTGGATGGCCGCCGTGAGTGGTACCACGTCAGCCGTCACTTCAACCGTGACGAAATGGTCGCCCAGGCCAAGCTGGCCTATGACATGAAGTGGTACTTCCCGGCCATCCGCACCATCAGCCAGGCGCAGTACTGGGACGACCTGGACATCCGCTTCCCGATGGCCCACCGCGATACCCTGGTGCGTGAAGCCAAGGTGCGCGGCCTGCATTCCAGCTGGGTGTTCGCAATCACTCGCCAGGAAAGCGCCTTCATGGACGACGCCCGCTCCGGCGTCGGCGCCAGCGGCCTGATGCAACTGATGCCCGGCACCGCCAAGGAAACCGCACGCAAGTTCAGCATCCCCCTGGCCTCCCCGGCCCAGGTGCTGGACCCGGATAAAAACATCCAGCTCGGCGCCGCCTATCTGAGCCAGGTGCACAGCCAGTTCAACGGCAACCGCGTGCTCGCCTCCGCCGCCTACAACGCCGGACCGGGTCGCGTACGCCAGTGGCTGCGCGGCGCCGATCACCTGAGTTTCGATGTGTGGGTGGAGAGCATCCCGTTCGACGAAACCCGTCAGTATGTGCAGAACGTGCTGTCTTATTCGGTGATCTACGGGCAGAAGCTCAACTCACCGCAACCGCTGGTGGATTGGCATGAGCGGTACTTTGATGATCAGTAACAGGAGAAGCTTCAAGCGGTAAGATTGAAGTTTCGATAGAAATGCCCGCATTGAGAGATGCGGGCATTTTTTATGGGGCGCCAGGACGTTCACTTTGCGCAGCTTCGGCTAAAGCCAGGTTCAACGCCTGCAGCATGAACTCAACGAACGGGGTCGCTTCCGCTTGCTGGTCGGCTGCCGACAGCGCGGCGTAGTAAGCATCCTGTTGTTCCCGAATCACAGCTTCCACCGGCAGGTAAGCCAATACAGGACGCCACTGGCTAAGAATCAACGTTTGCCAGAGTCGTCCCATCCGCCCATTTCCGTCGGCAAATGGATGGATAAACTCGAATTCATAATGAAATACGCAACTGGCGATCAACGGGTGCCAATTGGAAACAGCCAGCCATTGCAGCAAATCGTCCACAAGATGTGTGACACGGCTGGCGGGCGGTGCCATATGAACCAATTGCTCACCACGATAGATGCCGACTCCTGACTGCCGGAATCGACCCGCATCATCGATCAATCCAAACATCAGCAATTCATGCGCCTTGAGCAAGTCAACTCGATCGCTCGGACTCCACTGCGTCATAGCCTCGTAAGTGGCAAATGCATTACGCACTTCCTGGATTTCCCGAGGCAGGCCCAACACTCGTTTACCTTCCAGAACGGCAGTCACTTGCTCGACGCTGAGAGTATTGTTCTCGATAGCCAATGAGGCCTGGATGGTGCGAATGCGATTGCCACGCCTGAGCTGAGGCGTCTGGCGATTATCATCACCGACTGAAAGTTGACCTATCTGCTCACTGATATCGGCTACCAGGGTGAGCATCTTTGTAGTCAGGGTCAACGGAGGTTGATAACGGCTCATGTCCTCATCCAGCTCAATCACGAAAAAACACATGATGCCTCAAGGGCGCCGCATTGCGCAGCTTCAATCAATTTCCACCCCATCATTGAACTGCAACGCCGCCAACCTTGCATACAACGCATTGCTCGCAATCAACTGCTGATGCGTCCCCACGGCCACCAGCTTGCCCTGGTCCATCACGGCAATGCGGTCGGCGTTCTTCACCGTGGCCAGTCGATGGGCGATCACGAGGGTGGTGCGCCCTTGCATCAGTTGCGGCAGCGCTTGCTGGATCAGGTGTTCACTCTGGGCATCGAGGGCGCTGGTGGCTTCGTCCAGCAGCAGGATCGGTGCGTCCACCAGCAAGGCGCGGGCGATGGCCAGGCGCTGGCGTTGACCGCCGGAGAGGCCCATGCCGCCGTCGCCCAGGTGGGTCTGGTAGCCGTCGGGCATTTGCAGGATGAAATCGTGGGCGTGGGCAATGCGCGCCGCCGCTTCGACCTGTTCCTGGGTGGCCGTCGGGTGGCCGTAGCGGATGTTCTCTTCGACGCTGCCAAAGAACAGCGCCGGGCTCTGGGACACCAGGGCGAAGTGGCGGCGCAGGTCCATGGGGTCGAGTTCGGTCAGCGGGTGGCCTTCAATCAGGATGCGGCCTTGCTGGGGGTCGTAGAAGCGCAACAGCAGGTCGAAGATCGTCGATTTGCCCGCACCGGATGGGCCGACCAACGCCAGGGTTTCACCAGGATTGATGGTCAGGTTCAGGCCGTCGATGGCGTAGCTGTCCGGCCGTGAAGGGTAGGAAAAGCGCAGGTCCTGCAGTTCCATGCGCCCGCTGACCCGGGCCGGCAGTCGGACAGTACCGGCGACCGGCGCCTGGATGTCGTTGCTCGACTGCAGCAACTCGCCAATGCGCTCGGCGGCACCGGCGGCACGTTGCAGCTCGCCGAGCACCTCGCTGAGGGTGCCGACCGCGCTGCCGACGATCAGGCTGTAGAACACAAACGCCGCCAGTTCACCGCCGGAAATGCGCCCGCTGATCACGTCCATGCCGCCGACCCACAACATCACGCCCACGGCACCGAGTACCAGCATGATCACCAGGGTAATCAGCCAGGCCCGCTGGGTGATGCGCTTGCGTGCGGTGGTGAAGGCGTCTTCCACGGTCACGGCGAAGCGCTGTTCGTCCTGCACCTGGTGGTTGTACGCCTGCACGGTCTTGATCTGGCCGAGGGTCTCGGACACATAGCTGCCCACATCGGCGATGCGGTCCTGGCTCTGACGCGACAGACTGCGCACCCGGCGGCCGAAGATCAGGATCGGCGCCAGCACCAGCGGCAGCGCCACCACCACGATGCTGGTGAGCTTGGGATTGGTGACAAACAGCAGCACGATACCGCCGATGACCATCAAGGCATTGCGCAGGAACAACGACAGCGAGGAACCGATCACCGATTGCAGCAGCGTGGTATCAGTGGTCAGCCGCGACTGGATTTCCGAACTGCGGTTGTTCTCATAGAAGCCCGGATGCAGGTAGATCAGGTGGTTGAACACCTGCCGGCGAATATCCGCGACCACCCGTTCGCCGATCCACGACACCAGGTAGAACCGCGCAAAGGTGCCGACCGCCAGGCCCAGCACCAGGATCATGAACAGCCCGATGGACTGATTGAGCAGGTGCGGTGACTGCGTCATGAACCCCTGGTCCACCAGCAGGCGGATGCCCTGCCCCATGGACAAGGTGATGCCAGCCGTGACGATCAGCGCCAACAGGGCGCCAAGCGCCTGCCAGCGGTAGGGCGCGATGAAGCGACTGGCCAGGCGAATGGCACGGCGTTGGCGGACTGAGAACATGGAGGGCATCACCGATAAGGAGTCTGTATACCTACATGGGGGGAACTTGGGCGAATAGCAATGAGTCAGGTTAATTATGCCCGCCGATGCTGATCCCTAGAGGCTATCGGTCTAACCCCCGGCTGGAAATATGTATCGGTTTCTGGTGGACTGGGAGTGCGTACCGCTGACCTGGCAGGGAGTTGTAACAGCCTGGTCACGCGCGGGTTTTAGAATAGGTACACAACCTGATGAGGAGACAGGCCATGACCTTGCAGAACAGCAGCGATGCCAAGATTGAAGTGATCCGCCAGCCGCAGCAGTTGCCTTGCTCGTACATCGATGCCCAGGGCCGCGAAGTGCAGATCACCGAAAAGATGATCCAGCAAGCGTGCAGCGAACTGGAACAGCGACTGGTCAAGCCTGCACAGCAAGGCTGAAGCGCCCACGCTCGTTCAAACCCGGCCCTGGTGGCCGGGTTTTTTATCGGGTATCTAAACCGCTACTGCGCCCAACGCGGACACGATGTTGGACAACACCGCCGACTCACCCTGGATGCGCACCTTCAAACCATCGATCTCGCGGCGCTCGGGGTAGTGCTTGCGCAGCAGGTCAAACGCCTTGCGCTGCTCGTCCACCGTTCCTACGAGGCTGCGGCGGAAATCCGCATCATCCCGGCGTGGGTCGTACACGCTGCGGCACAGGGTCGCCAGTGCCCACGCGGGGTCGGTGGAAGCATTCAACTGCACCTCGGCCAACCACGGTGGCGGCAGCAGGTCACTCAAGTGAATGCTCGGTTCCTGGCCCTGGTGCGCGCAGAACGCCTGATAGATCTGCGCCGTGCCGCGCTGCTTGCCGTCCAGGCTGTAGCCGGCGATATGCGGCGTGGCCAATACACACAGGTCAGCCAGGTCGACGTCCACCTGCGGCTCGCCCTCCCACACATCCAGCACCGCTTGCAGGTCTTCGCGGTCCAGCAGCACTTCGCGCAGGGCGGCATTGTCGACCACCGGGCCACGGCTGGCGTTGATCAGCCAGGTGCCAGGCTTGAGCTGCTCAAGACGCTGGCGGTCGAACAGGTGCCAGGTGGAGCCGTTGCCGGACTTGGTCAGCGGGGTGTGCAGGCTGATCACGTCGCATTGCTCGATGATCTGCGCCAGGCTGACGTAATCGCCGTCTTCGGCGATTTGCCGGGGCGGGTCGCAGACCAGCACGTTCCAGCCCAGGGCCTTGAGTACCTTGACCAGTCGCCCGCCGACTTCACCGGCACCCACTACGCCATAGGTGCGCTGGTTGAGGTCAGCGCCCTCGATCTCGGCCAGGGTCTGCAGGCTGCCCAGCACATAGTCCACCACACCGCGGGCGTTACAGCCGGGGGCGCTGGACCATTGGATGCCGGCCTGCTGGAAGTAGTCGAGGTCCAGGTGATCGGTGCCGATGGTGCAAGTGCCGACAAAGCGCACGTTCGTGCCATCGAGCAAGGCACGATTGACGTTGGTCACCGAGCGCACCAACAACACGTCGGCCTGCTCGACCGTCGCACGGTCGATGGAACGGCCAGGCACACGGCGAATCTCGCCGAAACCCTGGAAGAAGGCATCGAGCAGCGGAATATTTTCGTCGGCAACAATCAGCATGGCAGGCTCCTTAGGCGGACCCGCAGTGTACAGGGATCGCAGCCCTCGCTTACAAATCGCTAACACAGGTTTTTTCCTGACCGATGCGTCAGCGCGTAGAATCCGCCGTCCTGCGCTTGCTTCGACTGGACACCTGCACGTGAACACTGCCGCCGCCCCCCTTACCCGCCCCGCCCGCATCCGCCGGGAAGTGCGCGGCCTGCTGACGCTCGCCCTGCCGATCATGATCGGCCAACTGGCCACCACGGCGATGAGCTTTGTCGATGCGGTGATGGCCGGACGCGTCAGCCCCCAAGACCTGGCGGCGGTGGGCCTGGGCAACTCGATCTGGATTCCGGTGTACCTCTTGATGACCGGCACACTGCTGGCCACCACGCCCAAAGTCGCCCAGCGCTACGGTGCCGGGCAGTTCAGCGAGATCGGCCCGCTGGTGCGCCAATCACTGTGGCTGGCGCTGGTGGTGGGTATCACGGCAGCGCTGTTGCTGCTCTGCGCCGAGCCCATCCTGCATGCCATGAAAGTCGAACCCGACCTGATCAAACCGTCCATGGGCTACCTGCACGGCATCGCCGCGGGCATGCCGGCCATCGCGTTCTACTACGTATTGCGCTGCTTCAGTGATGGCCTGGGCCGCACCCGGCCCAGCATGGTCATGGGCCTGTGTGGTTTGGCGCTGAACATTCCACTGAACTACATCTTCATCTACGGCCACCTGGGCATACCGGCCATGGGCGGCGTGGGCTGCGGCTGGGCCACGGCCATTGCGATGTGGGTGATGATGCTCGGCCTGGCCGGATGGACCCGCTGGGGACCGGCCTACCAGAGCAGCGAACTGTTCAAGCGTTTCGACTGGCCGCAGTGGGCGGTGATCAAGCGCGTGCTTGGGATTGGCTTGCCGATTGGCATCGCGATCTTTGCCGAATCGAGCATTTTTGCGGTCATCGCCCTGCTGATCGGCAGCCTCGGCGCCACGGTGGTCTCGGGCCATCAGATCGCGCTGAACGTCAGCTCGCTGGTGTTCATGATTCCCTACTCCCTGAGCATGGCCGTGACAGTGCGTGTCGGCCAGGCCCTGGGCCGTGGGGAACCGCGTGAAGCGCGTTTTGCCGCAGGGGTCGGCATGGGCACGGCGCTGGCCTACGCCTGCCTGTCCTGCAGCCTGATGTTGCTGCTTCGCGAACAGATTGCCGCGATCTACACCCCGGACCCGATCGTCATCCACCTGGCCTCCACGCTGATCGTGTTTTCAGCGCTGTTCCAATTCAGTGATTCGATCCAGGTCACTGCTGCCGGTGCCTTGCGTGGCTACCAGGACACCCGTGTCACCATGGTGCTGACCTTGTTCGCCTACTGGGGGGTGGGCCTGCCGGTGGGTTACGCCCTGGGCCTGACCGACTGGCTCGGCGAACCAAGCGGCCCGAGCGGCTTGTGGCAGGGGCTGATCGTGGGCCTGAGCTGCGCCGCGGGGATGCTGCTGGTGCGTCTGGCGCGCAGTGCACGCCGGCGCATCCGCGCAGAAAAAGCGCAGGGTTAAGCAGACTTCTTGCGGATCCAGTACAGGTACGTACCCGCCTGTTCCTGCTGATCCACCAGTTCGTGGTCCAGGAACACGCAGAACTTGGGGATATCGCGACGCGTGGACGGGTCGGTCGCGATCACCTTGAGCAGGCCGCCGGGCGGCAGGTCGCGGATATGCTGGTGCAGCATCATCACCGGCTCCGGGCAGTTGAGGCCGGTGGCGTCGAGGGTGGCGTCGACGGGCAAATCGAGGTTCATACATCACTCCTGAAACGGATGCCGCTCCAAAGGTGGGAGCGGGCTTGCCCGCGAAGACACGGGCACATTCAACATTAGTTTCGACTGTTATACCGCTTTCGCGGGCAAGCCCGCTCCCACAGGGGTCCTGTGGTGATTTCAACTGTTCAGCGAGCCTTGGGTTTCTTCGCTGTTTCCAATCGACGCAAATGGCAGGTCACTTCCTCACGGTCGTGGTACAGCTGCTTGCAGCCGATCTCCACACGAATGCCACGCGCCTTGAAGCCGTCCTCGATGCGCTCCAGCAAACGCTTCACTTCGGCGTAGCGCTGCTTCATCGGCAACTTCAAGTTGACCACCGCCTCGCGGCAATGCCCTTCGCCGATCCAGGTTTCCAGCAGCGCGGCGTTACGCGCCGGCTTCTCGACGATGTCGCAGACCATCCAGTCCACCGGCTGTTTGGGCACGAAGGTGAAGCCGTCGGCCATCAGGTGCTGGACCAGGCCGGTGTCCATCAGGCTTTCGGCCATGGGGCCGTTGTCGATGGCGGTCACCAGCATGCCGCGGTTGACCAGTTGCCAGGTCCAGCCGCCCGGGGCCGCGCCGAGGTCGACACCGGTCATGTCGCCGTGCAGACGCTCGTCCCACTGGTCGCGGGGGATGAAGTGGTGCCAGGCCTCTTCCAGCTTCAGGGTCGAGCGGCTGGGCGCCTCGCGGGGGAACTTGAGGCGCGGGATGCCCATCGGCCACATCGCCGAGTTATTCGACTCGGCCAGGCCCATGAACACTTCGCGGCCGCTCTTGAAGGTCAGTAGCAGGCGCGGTTTGCTCGGGTCGTCCACCAGCTTGCCAGCGTTGAGCAACGCCTTGCGCAAGTGCACTTCGAATTTCTTGCAGAAGTTCGACAGCTCCTTGCCGTCGTTGGTATCGACCATCTCCAGCCACAGGCTGCCGCACACCGGGAAGTCGCGCAGGTGGGCGAGGATCACGCTGATGCGGTCGGTTTCCGGCAGGTCGATGAATACCCCGCGCGCCCACTGCCTGGGGAAGATCAGCTCGGCAAAGCGCTGGCCGTGCATCAAGCGCTGGGCGCCGTCTTCTTCGGTGCAGACGAATTCGGCGCAGGCGCTGCCGGTCTTGGCCTTGGCGTAGCCGGAAACGTTCAGGCGCGCGGCGTGTTCCGCGATCTCGGAACAGACTTCGCCTTCAAAACCCGGGCGGCAGTGCATAAAAAGGGTGTTCATTGAATCTCCTGGCAACTGGCTTGCGCTATCGCAATACCTGTCATGAAAACCCGCGCATGATAACGGAGTTCGGAACCTTGGACTTAACGATAGAGTCCAGTTATTAGCCTGCTAATGAAAACAGGGCTAAGTTGATAGCTCTGTTCGTCCCGTCGGGTCCGTAGCCGTGCGGACCATAAGGAGTTGTGTCATGTCATCGCTTGATAGCCTGAGAACCCTTAAAACACTGCAAATCGACAACAAGACCTATCACTACTTCAGTTTGCCGGAGGCCGCCAAGAGCCTGGGTGACCTCGACAAGCTGCCGATGTCGCTCAAGGTGCTGCTGGAAAACCTGCTGCGCTGGGAAGACGACAAGACCGTCACCGGCGCCGACCTCAAGGCCATTGCCGCGTGGCTCAAGGAACGCCAGTCCGACCGCGAGATCCAGTACCGCCCGGCCCGGGTATTGATGCAAGACTTCACCGGCGTACCCGCCGTGGTCGACCTGGCCGCCATGCGCGCCGCCGTGGCCAAGGCCGGGGGCGACCCGCAGCGCATCAACCCGCTGTCCCCGGTGGACCTGGTGATCGACCACTCGGTGATGGTCGACAAGTTCGGCAGCACCAGTGCCTTTGAGCAGAACGTCGACATCGAGATGCAGCGCAACGGCGAACGCTACGCCTTCCTGCGCTGGGGCCAGAGCGCATTCGACAACTTCAGCGTGGTGCCGCCGGGCACCGGCATCTGCCACCAGGTCAACCTCGAATACCTGGGCCGCACGGTGTGGACCAAAGACGAAAACGGCCGCACCTATGCCTTCCCGGACACCCTGGTCGGCACCGACTCCCACACCACCATGATCAACGGCCTTGGCGTACTCGGCTGGGGCGTGGGCGGGATCGAGGCGGAAGCGGCGATGCTCGGCCAACCGGTGTCGATGCTGATCCCGGAAGTGATCGGCTTCAAGCTCACCGGCAAATTGAAGGAAGGCATCACCGCCACCGACCTGGTGCTGACCGTGACCCAGATGCTGCGCAAAAAGGGCGTGGTGGGCAAGTTCGTCGAGTTCTACGGCGACGGCCTGGCCGACCTGCCGTTGGCCGACCGCGCCACCATCGCCAACATGGCCCCGGAATACGGCGCCACCTGCGGCTTTTTCCCGGTGGATGAGGTGACACTGGACTACCTGCGCCTGTCCGGGCGCCCGACAGAAACCGTGAAGTTGGTCGAGGCGTACACCAAAGCCCAGGGCCTGTGGCGCAACGCCGGCCAGGAACCGGTATTCACCGACAGCCTGGCCCTCGACATGGGCAGCGTCGAAGCCAGCCTGGCCGGGCCGAAGCGCCCACAGGACCGCGTAGCCCTGCCGAATGTGGGCCAGGCCTTCAGCGACTTCCTCGACCTGCAATTCAAACCCACTACCAAGGAAGAAGGTCGCCTGGAAAGCGAAGGCGGCGGCGGCGTGGCCGTGGGTAATGCCGACCTGGAGGGAGAAGCCGACTACGAATACGAGGGCCAGACCTATCGCCTGAAAAACGGCGCGGTGGTGATCGCCGCGATCACCTCCTGCACCAACACCTCCAACCCCAGCGTGATGATGGCCGCCGGGCTGGTGGCGAAAAAGGCCGTGGAAAAGGGCCTGACCCGCAAGCCGTGGGTGAAAACCTCGCTGGCCCCCGGCTCCAAGGTGGTCACCGACTACTACAAGGCCGCCGGCCTGACCCAGTACCTGGACAAGCTCGGCTTCGACCTGGTCGGCTATGGCTGCACCACCTGCATCGGCAACTCCGGACCATTACCGGAGCCAATTGAAAAAGCCATCCAGAAGGCGGACCTCGCGGTGGCATCGGTGCTGTCCGGCAACCGCAACTTCGAGGGCCGGGTGCACCCACTGGTGAAAACCAACTGGTTGGCGTCGCCACCACTGGTCGTCGCTTATGCCCTGGCCGGCACCGTGCGCATCGATATCAGCAGCGAACCGCTGGGTAACGACCAACAAGGCAACCCGGTGTACCTCAAGGACATCTGGCCAAGCAGCAAAGAAATCGCCGACGCCGTGGCCCAGGTCAGCACCGGCATGTTCCACAAGGAATACGCCGAGGTGTTTGCCGGTGACGCGCAATGGCAAGCGATTGAAGTGCCACAGGCCGCCACCTACGTGTGGCAGAAGGACTCCACCTACATCCAGCATCCGCCGTTCTTCGATGATATTGCCGGCCCCCTGCCGGTGATCAAAGACGTCAAGGGCGCCAACGTGCTGGCCCTGTTGGGCGATTCGGTGACCACCGACCACATCTCCCCCGCCGGCAATATCAAGACCGACAGCCCCGCCGGCCGTTACCTGCGCGAACAAGGCGTTGAGCCTCGCGACTTCAACTCCTACGGCTCACGCCGTGGCAACCATGAAGTGATGATGCGCGGCACCTTTGCCAACATCCGTATCCGCAATGAAATGCTCGGCGGTGAGGAAGGCGGCAATACGCTGTACATCCCAACCGGCGAGAAAATGCCGATCTACGACGCCTCGATGAAATACCAGGCGTCGGGCACGCCGCTGGTGGTGATCGCCGGCCAGGAATACGGCACCGGCTCCAGCCGCGACTGGGCGGCCAAGGGCACCAACCTGCTGGGGGTGAAGGCGGTGATCGCCGAGAGTTTCGAGCGTATCCACCGCTCCAACCTGGTGGGCATGGGCGTGCTGCCATTGCAGTTCAAGCTGGACCAGAACCGCAAGTCGCTCAAGCTGACCGGCAAGGAGAAAATCGACATTCTCGGGCTGAGCGATGTGGAGATCGTTCCGCGCATGAACCTGACGCTGGTGATTACGCGGGAGGATGGCAGTACGGAGAAGGTTGAAGTGTTGTGCCGGATCGATACGTTGAATGAAGTGGAGTACTTCAAGTCGGGTGGCATCCTGCACTATGTGCTGCGCCAGTTGATCGCCAGCTAAAGATCAAAGGTGATCAAATGTGGGAGGGGGCTTGCCCCCGATGGCAGTGTGTCAGGCTAAGCATTTTTGCCTGATCCACCGCTATCGGGGGCAAGCCCCCTCCCACATTTCGACCACGTTTAACGTTTCAAATCAGCCGAACAACCACTTCCACAGCAGCACCAGCACGACTACAGCCAACACCGGCCGCGCAATGCGGTAAGCCTTCGGATGCTTGCGCTTCCACTGCTTGACCACGCCACTGAACTTGTCGCTGAAGGTCTTGCTCCAGGCATACGCCTGGTTGATCCCGCCCACGCGCTCGTCATCCAGGTTCTGCGGCGCAGTCGCGCGGCCCAACTGCTTGCTGACCCAGCGATTGACCCGGGTCATCAGGCGGTTACTCAGCGGTCGCTCGATGTCGCAGAACAGGATCACGCGGGTCTGTTCGGTTTCGTTCTTGACCCAGTGCACGTAGGTCTCGTCGAACATCACGTCTTCACCGTCGCGCCAGGCATAGACCTGGCCGTCGACGAAGATGCGGCAGTCGTCGGAGTTCGGCGTGGACAGGCCCAGGTGGTAACGCAGGGAACCGGCAAACGGGTCGCGGTGCGGGTTGAGGTGGCTGCCGCCCGGCAACAGCGCGAACATCGCGCCTTTCACATTGGGAATGCTGCTCACCAAGGCCACGGTTCTGGGGCACAGCGCCTCGGCCGATGGCAGGGGTTTGTCGTACCACTTAAGGTAGAAACGCTTCCAGCCCTTCTTGAAAAACGAGCCAAAACCGGCGTCGTTGTTCTTTTCGGCGGCGCGGATGTAGCCCTCGTCGAACAGGTGCATGGCCTCTTCGCGAATCACTTCCCAGTTGTCCTTGAGCACGTCCAGTTCCGGGAACTTGCTGCGATCCAGGTACGGCTTGGACGGCACGGCCGAAAACAGATACATCAGGGCGTTATAGGGGGCGAACAGCGCCGAATGGTTGACGAACTGGCGCAACATCGGCAAACGCGCCTTGCCGCGCAGGTGCACATACAGCGTGCTGCCGATAAACAACGCCAGCACCGACAGCTTGGCGGCCAAAGAAAAGGTCATGCAGCAACTCCTGGAAATAAGCGCCTGGCCAACAGCAGACGTAGCAGCCGGCCATGATAAACAGTTGGGCCAGTATGCAGAAGGCCTAAGGTATTGGCGCTGACATACATCAAGCCTGGTTTTCCTGCTCGGTAAACAAATCGCTGAACAGCATGCTCGACAGGTAACGCTCACCGGAGTCCGGCAGGATCACCACGATGGTCTTGCCCTGCATTTCCGGCTTCTCGGCCAGGCGCACGGCCACGGCCATCGCCGCGCCGCAGGAGATACCGCACAGAATCCCCTCCTCCTGCATCAGGCGCAGGGCCATGGCCTTGGATTCGTCGTCGGTCACCAGCTCCACACGGTCAACCATCGACAGGTCGAGGTTCTTCGGCACAAACCCGGCGCCGATGCCCTGGATCTTGTGCGGGCTGGGCTTGATCTCTTCACCGGCCAGGGCCTGGGTGATCACCGGGGAGACCATCGGCTCGACCGCTACCGACAGGATCGGCTTGCCCGCGATGTTCTTGATATAGCGCGACACCCCGGTGATGGTGCCACCGGTGCCCACGCCCGCCACCAGCACGTCCACGGCGCCATCGGTGTCATTCCAGATTTCCGGACCGGTGGTTTTCTCGTGGATCGCCGGATTCGCCGGGTTTTCGAACTGAGCCGGCATAAAGTAGGTGGCCGGATCGCTGGCGACGATTTCGCCGGCCTTTTCGATTGCACCCTTCATGCCCTTGGCCGGCTCGGTCAGCACCAATTCAGCGCCGAGGGCCTTGAGTACCTTGCGACGCTCGATGCTCATGGATGCCGGCATGGTCAGCAGCAACTTGTAGCCACGGGCAGCGGCGACAAATGCCAGGCCGATGCCGGTGTTGCCGGAGGTGGGTTCGACGATGGTCATGCCCGGCTTGAGTTTGCCGGTGCTTTCGGCGTCCCAGATCATGTTGGCGCCAATGCGGCACTTCACCGAGTAGCCCGGGTTACGTCCTTCGATCTTGGCCAGGATGGTCACGCCACGCGGTGCGATCCGGTTGATCTGCACCAGGGGCGTATTACCGATGGAGTGCGCGTTGTCTGCAAAGATGCGGCTCATGACGGGTCCTATTGGCGGTATTCAGGAAGGCAACAAGGGTATGCCTCGTACTGCAAAGCGTCCAGTCGGAGGAACGTTGCGCCCATCGCAAGAGTCCATCCCCTATACGGACAGAGGACCCCTCTCATGAAACGTCGCTACAGCTGGCCACTATGGACCGTTGCCGGAGTACTGGTGGTACTGGTCGCCTTGAGCATTGCCCTGCCCTATCTGGTGCGCAACTACCTGAATGACAAGCTCGCTGACATGGGCGACTATCGCGGCCACGTCACCGACGTCGACCTGGCCCTGTGGCGTGGCGCCTACAAGATCAACGGTTTGGAGATCATCAAGGTCGACGGCAAGGTGCCAGTACCGTTCGTCAAGGCGCCGCTGATCGACCTGGCAGTGAGCTGGCACTCGTTGTGGTACGACCATGCGGTAGTGGCCAAGGTGCTGTTCATCAACCCTGAGGTGAACTTCGTCGACGGCGGCGCCAACCAGCAGGCCTCCCAGACCGGTAAAGGCACTGACTGGCGCGAGCAGTTGAGCAAGCTGGCGCCCATCACCCTCGATGAAGTGCGCATCGAAGAGGGCAAGATTGCCTTCCACAACTTCAGCTCCAAACCACCGGTCAATCTCAATGCAACGTCGGTCAACGCCAGCTTCTATAACTTGACCAATGTGGTCGACGTCAAGGGCAAGCGCGATGCCCGCTTCGACGGCAAGGCCCTGCTCCAGGGCCAGGCGCCGCTGGAAGCCAGCGCCACCTTCGACCCGCTGAGCAACTTTGAAAACTTCGAATTCCGCTTCCGCGCCAAGGACCTGCAGCTCAAGCGCATGAATGACTTCGCCTCGGCCTATGGCAAGTTCGACTTCAAGGCCGGCACCGGTGATGTGGTGATCGAAGCCCAGGCGGATAACGGCCAGTTGACCGGCTATATCAAGCCGCTGCTGCGCGATGTCGAAGTGTTCGACTGGCAGCAGGACGTGGAAAACAAAGACAAGAACATCTTCCGCTCGATCTGGGAAGCCGTGGTCGGCGCCAGCGAAACCGTGCTGAAAAACCAGCACAAAAACCAGTTTGCTACCCGTGTCGAACTCAGTGGCAGCGTGCACCAGCAGAATGTCAGCGCGTTCTCGGCGTTTTTGGCGATTTTGCGCAATGGGTTTATCCAGGCGTTCAATGCGCGGTATGAACAGCCCAAACCTTCGGCGGATTGAATGTGACCGGTCATTCAAAGACTGAATATTCCACCTGCGTTCACAGTCGCTGGGGCTGCGCGGTATAGTCCCGGCATTGATGAATGCGAGGAAGCACCGATGAAGTTCGAAGGCACCCAGGCCTATGTGGCTACCGATGACCTGAAACTGGCCGTCAACGCCGCCATCACCCTGGAACGGCCGCTGCTGGTCAAGGGCGAACCGGGCACCGGCAAGACCATGCTCGCCGAGCAACTGGCCGAGTCCTTCGGTGCCAGGCTGATTACCTGGCACATCAAGTCCACCACCAAGGCCCACCAGGGCCTGTACGAGTACGACGCGGTGAGCCGCCTGCGCGACTCGCAACTGGGCGTGGACAAGGTGCACGACGTGCGCAACTACCTGAAGAAGGGCAAGCTCTGGGAGGCCTTCGAGTCCGAAGAACGAGTGATCCTGCTGATCGACGAAATCGACAAGGCCGACATCGAGTTCCCCAACGACCTGCTGCAAGAACTCGACAAGATGGAGTTCTACGTCTACGAAATCGACGAGACCATCAAGGCCAAGAAACGCCCGATCATCATCATTACCTCCAACAACGAAAAAGAACTGCCGGACGCGTTCCTGCGCCGCTGCTTCTTCCACTACATCGCCTTCCCCGACCGCACCACCCTGCAGAAGATCGTGGATGTGCACTACCCGGACATCAAGAAAGACTTGGTCAGCGAAGCGCTCGACGTGTTCTTCGACGTGCGCAAAGTGCCCGGCCTGAAGAAAAAGCCCTCCACCTCCGAACTGGTCGACTGGCTCAAGCTGCTGATGGCCGACAACATCGGCGAAGCGGTGCTGCGCGAGCGCGACCCGACCAAGGCCATCCCGCCGCTGGCCGGTGCGTTAGTGAAGAACGAGCAAGACGTGCAGTTGCTGGAACGTCTGGCGTTCATGAGCCGTCGCGGTAATCGCTGATGTTGCTCAACCTGTTCAACGAGATGCGCGCGGCCAAGGTGCCGGTGTCGGTGCGCGAGCTGCTTGACCTGATCAATGCGCTGAAGCAGCGCGTGACCTTTGCCGACATGGACGAGTTCTACTACCTGGCCCGGGCGATCCTGGTCAAGGATGAACGGCATTTCGACAAGTTCGACCGGGCCTTCGGTGCCTATTTCAACGGCCTGGAAAAGCTCGACGACCACCTGCAGGCGCTGATCCCCGAAGAGTGGCTGCGCAAGGAGTTCGAACGCTCGCTGACCGATGAGGAACGGGCGCAGATCCAGTCCCTCGGCGGCCTCGACAAGCTGATCGAGGAATTCAAGAAGCGCCTGGAAGAACAGAAAGAACGCCATGCCGGCGGCAACAAGTGGATCGGCACCGGTGGCACCAGCCCGTTTGGTTCCGACGGCTATAACCCCGAAGGCATTCGCGTCGGCGATGCCGGCAAGCGCCAGGGCAAGGCCGTCAAGGTGTGGGACCAGCGCGAGTACAAGAACCTCGATGACCAAGTGGAACTGGGCACGCGCAACATCAAGGTCGCCCTGCGCCGCCTGCGCAAATTTGCGCGCCAGGGCGCGGCGGAAGAGCTGGATATCGACGGCACCATCGACCACACCGCCCGCGACGCCGGCTTGCTGAATATCCAGATGCGCCCGGAGCGGCGCAACACCATCAAGCTGCTGTTGCTGTTCGATATCGGCGGTTCGATGGACGCCCATGTGAAGATCTGCGAAGAACTGTTCTCTGCGTGCAAGACCGAGTTCAAGCACCTGGAGTACTTCTACTTCCACAACTTCGTGTACGAATCAGTGTGGAAGAACAACCAGCGCCGCACCTCGGAACGCACCTCGACCCAGGACCTGCTGCACAAATACGGCGCGGATTACAAAGTGATCTTTATCGGCGATGCCTCGATGGCACCGTATGAGATCACCCAGGCCGGCGGCAGCGTCGAGCATTGGAACGAGGAGCCTGGGTATGTGTGGATGCAGCGCTTCATGGCCAAGTACAAGAAGCTGATCTGGATCAACCCGTATCCCAAGGACACTTGGGGGTATACGGCGTCGACGGGGATTGTGCGGGAGTTGGTGGAGGATCAGATGTATCCGCTGACCTTGCGCGGGCTTGAAGAAGGGATGCGTTTCCTCTCCAAATAAACGCCCCCCCTAATACTGTAGGAGATCCAATGTGGGAGGGGGCTTGCCCCCGATAGCAGAGGCCCAGTCACTGATGTGTTGACTGAGACACTGCCATCGGGGGCAAGCCCCCTCCCACATTTTGACCTCAGTGTTTTTCAAGTCGTGGTGAACCGCTTCAGAAAGTCGATGTGCTGCTGGTGCGCCGTCTCCTGCACCACCGGCGCCAACCGCACCGTCTCCCCCGGCAAGCATTGCGCCAGCCGCGCCAGCGACAACGGCGTCAATGCACCCAGGCGCGGATAGCCACCGATGGTCTGTCGATCATTGAGCAACACGATCGGCTGCCCATCCGGCGGAACCTGGATCGCGCCCAGCGGAATGCCTTCGGAAATCAGCGACTGTCCCTGGTATTGCAACGGCGCGCCCAGCAGGCGCATCCCCATGCGGTCGGCGCGGCTGTCGAGGGCCCATGCGGTGTTGAAGGCGTCGAATAGGCTCTGGCCGCTGAATTGGCCAATCTGTGCGCCAACGATCACATCCAACGGTTTACCGGATTGCAAATCCGGTGCACTCAGCACCTTCATTGCACCACCTGTACCGGAGTAGACCAAGCGCCCTCCCTCGGCCAACGCCTTGCCGAAACCGTCCACCCCGCCCAACTCTTCACGCACAACCGTGGCGCAACTGCCAAGCACAGCCGGCGCATCAAAGCCGCCCGGTGCCGCAAGATAGGCCCGCGCACCGCTGAACGGCTGGGTGAAGCGCAAACGCTGGCCCTTTTGCAGGATAAAACTGCGGCCCGGGCTGATGGCGCGTTCATCGATGTACGCGCCCAGGTCTGCACCGGCCAGGGCCAGCAGGCAATAATCCTCGGCCTGCACGGTGAAACCGCCCAGGGTGATTTCCACCACCGGCGCGTCCAGTGCATTGCCCAGCAGCCAGTTGGCCCAGGACATCGACACCCAGTCCAGCGCCCCGCCCTGGGTCACGCCCAGGTGGCGTACGCCAAAGCGACCGGCGTCCTGCAACAGGCACAACGGCGTGCTGGCCTCGATCAGTAAGCGACTCATGCCTGCGCCTCCAACGGCGTGTCATCGCCACCCAACTTGATGAATTCAGCACGCTCGACCGCTTCGAAGCGCACCGTGTCGCCGGGCTGCATCAGGCTGTAGCCGTCGCGCCCGCGGTCGAAGAGCCTGGCCGGCGTGCGGCCGATCAGGTTCCAGCCGCCCGGCGACACCACCGGGTAGGCGGCGGTTTGTCGTTCGGCGATGCCGACGCTACCGGCCGCTACGCGTTTGCGTGGGGTATTCAGACGCGGCGTGGCAAGAACTTCATCCACCAGCCCCATAAAGGCGAAGCCGGGCGCGAAACCGAGGGCAAACACCTGGTATTCGTGGGCACTGTGGCGGCGGATCACTTCGTCTATAGTCAAACCGCTGCGCTGGCTGAGCAAGGTCAATTCCGGGCCGACGCTCAAGTCGTACCACACCGGCAGCACATGGCACTGGCCGCCGCCCTGGGCTTGCGGCTGCAGGTCGGCAAGGGCCCGCTCGATCAGTGCCCGCGCCTGGGCCGGGTTCACGGCGCCGAGGTCGTAGTGCACCATCAAAGTGGTATAGGACGGCACCAGGTCCACCAACGCCGCGCCGAAGCCACTGCGCAGGCGCTGGGTAGCGGCGAGCATCCACGGCATGTTGGTTTCGGCGATAGCATCAAACAGGCGCACCATCAGGCAGTCGATGGCGACCACTTCAATCCGTGGCTTCATGCTGGCTTCAATGCCTCGCGGATACGCTGTACCGCCGCGACCGAGCTTGCATTGTCGCCGTGCACGCACAGGGTATTGGCTTGCAGGAGCAGCGGGCTGCCGTCGCTGGCAATCAGCGCCTCACCACGGGCAAGGGTCAGGGCTTGCTGCACGATGGTGTCGGAATCATGGTGCACGGCGCCCGGCAACTGCCGCGACACCAGGTGCCCTTTGTTGTCATAGGCGCGGTCGGCGAAGGCTTCGAACCACAGGGTGACACCGTATTCGGCGCCCAAGGCCTGGGCCGCGCTGTTGTCACGGGTAGCGAGCAGCATCAGCGGCAGTTCGCCGTACGCCGCCACGGCCTGGATCACTGCGCGCAATTGCACGGGGTTGACCATCATGTCGTTGTACATCGCGCCATGGGGCTTGACGTAGCTGACCCGCCCGCCCTGGGCACGGCAGAGACCATCGAGCGCACCGATCTGGTAGTGCAACAGGTCCTGGATTTCCTGCGGGGTATAAGCCATGGAGCGACGGCCAAAGCCTTGCAGGTCCTGGTACGCCGGGTGTGCACCGATTTGCACGCCATGCTTGAGCGCCAGGCTGACGGTCTTGCGCATGATGCTCGGGTCACCGGCATGGAAACCGCAGGCCACGTTGGCGCAATCGATGAACGGCATGACCTCGGCGTCCAGACCCATGGTCCAGTTGCCAAAGCTTTCGCCGATGTCGCAATTGAGTAAAAGACGGCTCACGGACTGTCGCTCCTGTAGGCTTTGTTTGCTTGTAGTGTGGGATTTTTTACGCAGAACTCGCAACTTGTCCTGACACCCCAACGGCGCTTATCGTGCAATGGCTCGATTTTTGGCGCTGGCCCAGTGCGGCGTCCAACTAATAAAAACCGATCCATGCATAAGAAAAAGTTGATCCCATGAATTTGAAGTTCCTCGAAACCTTCGTCTGGGTGGCCAAGCTCAAGAGTTTCCGCCTGACCGCCGAGAAGCTGTTCACCACCCAGGCCTCGATCTCCAGCCGCATCGCGGTGCTGGAAAGCGAGTTGGGGGTGAAGTTGTTTCTGCGTGACTCACGGGGCGTGAGCCTGACCCCGGAAGGCTTGAAGGTGCTGGATTACGCCGAGCAGATGATGGTGACCATGCAGGGCCTGAAGCAGTCCCTGGAGACCACCAGCAGCAAGGTCGGGCGCATCCGCATCGGTGCGATGGACACGGTGATCCATACCTGGCTCAGCCCCTTGGTGGCGGAATTGATGGACCACTTCCCCCTCGTGGAAATCGAATTGGTCGCCGATACTGCACTGAACCTCAGCGATCAGCTGCAAAAAGGCTTCCTCGACCTGATCCTGCAAACCGACCTGCTGCGCCTGGAAACCGTGCGCAGCCTGGAACTGGCCAGCCACCCCATGGCCTGGATCGTCGCCAGCCAGTCGATCTACAACCGCGACTACGCTTCCCTCGCCGAACTGGCCCAGGAGCGCATCATCACCTACTCGAAAAACTCCCACCCGCACCAGGACGTGATCAGCCTGATGCAAGCCAACGGCGTGGCCGCGCCACGCATGAACTGTGTGAACTCGGTGTCGGCCATCACCCGCCTGCTGCGCGATGGCTTCGGCATCGGCGCACTGCCGCCGGTGCTGGTCAGCGAGGAACTGGCGCGTGGGGAGTTGGTGATGTTGCCGATGGCGCAGAAGCTGCCGAACTTGCAAGTGGTGGTGTCGTGGCGCGTGGGGGTGGAGTTGGTGGAAGAGATTGTGGGGCTGTGCCAGAAGGTGGTTGCACGGTATGCCGAAGAGGTTGGCGTAGAGCGGATGCTACTGAGCACACAACCTCACTGAAGACACAGGATTAAAACTGTGGGAGGGGGCAAGCCCCCCACATTTTGTCTCAGAGGCCCTTGAGGTCGCGCTCTTCGATCGGCCGGCTCTGGCGCAGGCGCTTGCCGCCCAGCACCACCCAGTCGATCAGGCGGAACAGGCATTCCAGACCAAACGACAGCAGCATCGCCCCGCCCAGCCCCCAGCCCATGGCCTCGGGCGTCAGCAGGATCTGGTAGCTGTAGCCGTTCCAGGTTTCCAGGCGGATATCCGGGTCGGCCGCCACCGCCACCTGCAGGGCGCGGATGTACCACGGGCCTTGCATGGCCTGGAATTGCTTGTCCAACGCCACCTGGCGGTCAAGCATGGCGCCCAGGCTGTTGGCATCGCTCTGGAACACCGGGTCATCACTGGCGCGGTAATGCGCCACCAACGCTTTCAAATCGCCGTTGAAGAACTGGCGTGCGGTGTTTTCAAACCCGCTGAGGCCGGTCTGGGCCTCGATCAGGTGCGCTTCGACGCGCTTGGCATAGTCGTTGATAAACCCCGGGACTTGCACGCCGATCAGCAGGCCAATCGCAAACAGCACCAACCGCAGATAACTGAGCAACATGGGCGATATCCTTACTCGGTAATGCCCTGGCTGACGCATTCACCGCGTCGCCACAGGCTCCATTGGCCCGGTTCGTAGCGGGTCCAGTTTTCGTTGTCGGTCAAAGGTTCAGTGGCAATCACCGTCACCACATCGTTAGGTGTGGTTTCGGCCTGAAAGTCGACGATCACGTCGACATCTTTCAGGCGCGCCGGGCCGAACGGCGCACGCCGGGTAATCTGTGCCAATTTGGTCGAACAGTAGCAGAACAGCCAGTCACCATCGCTGAGCAGGCAGTTGAACACGCCCTTGCTGCGGTATTCGGCACAGGCGGCGATCAGGTCCGGCAGCACTTTTTCGATGTCCACCGGCTCGGGGAAGGCTTCACGCACGCGGTTGAGCAGGTCGCAGAAGGCCGCTTCACTGTCGGTGTCGCCCACCGGGCGGTAGAACGTGGCGCGGGGATTGAAGTCCGCCAACTGGCCGTTATGGGCGAAGCACCAGTTGCGGCCCCACAGTTCGCGCACGAACGGGTGGGTATTGGCCAGGCTGACCTTGCCGACATTGGCCTGGCGGATATGGCCGATGACCACTTCGCTTTTGATGGGATAACGCTGCACCAGCAGCGCGACTTCCGACTCACTGCTGGCGGCCGGGTCCTGGAACAGACGCAGGCCACGGCCTTCGTAGAACGCGATGCCCCAACCGTCACGGTGGGGGCCGGTGCGCCCACCGCGCTGCATCAGCCCGGTGAAGCTGAACACGATGTCGGTGGGGACGTTGGCACTCATGCCCAATAATTCACACATGCCAGGGCTCTCGCTGCAGGGCGGACGACGTTAAAGGCGCGGTTCGACGCGCATACCGCTCACGGGTGCAGGACGGCGGAAGGGCACGTCGTCTTCATCTTGATCCGGCTCGGCGGCCAGGGCCGCATCGGCGGCGGCCTTGCGCTCGCGACGGGCCTTGGCGGCACGCTCGATGGGCCAGCGGATCAACACGAACACGAGGTACACGCCAAAGGCGATCATGGTGTACATGAACAGATCGGAGATGGCCCGCCAGGCGTTATTGCCGACCTTGAGCACCAGATCGAGGGCGGTGATGGCCACCGCCGGCGCGAACTGGGTCTTGACCGGGTCGACGATGGTCGGGCTCAACAGCAGCACCGCCATCAGCAATTGCAGCGGCTCGCGCAACCAGCGCCAGATCCAGCGGGTCATGCGCCACCACACCAACAGGCAGCCCAAAGCGGCGAAGGCGTAAAGGCCCCAAGCGGTCAGATAGTCGTTCTCGGTCATGGTGTCCATGGCAAGGTTGGCAAACAGGCGGCTATGATAACGGCTTTTGCGTGTCGCGGCTGCAATGCCTGCCACCGTCTGCCAGATAGAGATCAATCCTATGCCTGTATCGACTGCTCCGATTGCCCGCAAGGCCCAAGGCCCCGATCCGTACGCCTGGCTGCAAGAGCGCGACAGCGCCGAGGTGCTCGATTACCTCAAGGCCGAAAATGCCTGGCAGGAAGCGCAACTCGCCGACCAGAAGGCGCTGCGTGACAGCCTGTTCGAAGAGATCAAGGGCCGCATCCTCGAAACCGACCTGTCCCTGCCCTCGCCGTGGGGGCCGTACTTGTATTACACCCGCACCACCGCCGGTGACGAGTACGCCCGCCACTACCGCTGCCGCCGCCCGGCGGATGACAGCAACCAGGTGGATGACAACAGCGAAGAGCTGTTGCTGGACCCGAACGTACTGGCCAATGGCGGTTTCTTCTCCCTCGGCGCGTTCAGCATCAGCCCCGACCACCAGCGCCTGGCCTACAGCCTCGATACCAGTGGCGAAGAGATCTACACCCTGTACGTGAAGGAACTGGCCACCGGCAAGGTCAGCGAGCTGGAGTTTGAAGACTGCGACGGCAGCATGACCTGGGCCAATGACAGCCTGACGCTGTTCTTCGGCGAACTGGACGACACGCACCGCCCGCACAAACTCTATCGCTATCGCCTGGATGGCACGGCGGCGCAGGAAGTGTTCCACGAGCCCGACGGGCGTTTCTTCCTGCATTGCTACCGCTCCAGCTCCGAACGCCAGTTGCTGCTGTCGCTGGGCAGCAAGACCACCAGCGAAGTCTGGGCGCTGGACGCCGACCAACCGCAGCTGGCGTTCACCTGCCTGGCACCACGGGTCGAGGACCATGAGTACGATGTCGATCACGGTCAGTTGAATGGCGCGTGGACCTGGTTTATCCGCAGCAACCGGGATGGCATCAACTACGCGCTGTTCGTGGCCACCGACATTGGCGACGTGCCGACCGAAGGCGAATGGCAGAACCTGATCCCTCATCGTGATGACGTGATGCTCGACGGCGTCAGTCTCAACACCAGCGCCATGACCCTGAGCCTGCGCATCGGCGGCCTGCCGGTGATCGAGGTGCACCCGGAAGGTTTGCCGGTGTATCGCGTGGAATTGCCCGACGCAGCCTATAGCCTCTACGTACAGAACAGCCTGGAGTTTGTCAGCGACAAAATCCGCCTGCGCTACGAAGCCCTGAACCGCCCGGCCCAGGTCCGCCAGTTGGAACTGGCCAACGGTGCACAACAGGTGCTCAAGGAGACCCCGGTACTGGGCGTGTTCAACGCCGACGACTACGTGAGCCAGCGCCTGTGGGCCACCTCCGCGGACGGCACCCAGGTGCCGATCAGCCTGGTGGTCAAGCGCGACCAGCTCGGCAAGCCCACACCGCTGTACCTGTACGGCTACGGCGCCTACGGTTCGAGCCTCGACCCTTGGTTCTCCCACGCCCGCCTGAGCCTGCTGGACCGGGGCGTAGCGTTTGCCATCGCCCACGTGCGCGGTGGTGGCGAGCTGGGCGAGGCCTGGTATCGCAACGGCAAGCAGGAACACAAGCAAAACACCTTCAGCGACTTTATCGCCTGTGCCGAACACCTGATCGCCGAGGGCCTGACAACATCCAGGCAACTGGTGATCAGCGGCGGCAGCGCCGGCGGCCTGTTGATCGGCGCCGTGCTCAACCAGCGCCCGGCGCTGTTCCAGGCGGCGATTGCCGAAGTGCCGTTCGTCGACGTGCTCAACACCATGCTCGACCCCGAGCTGCCGCTGACCATCACCGAGTACGACGAGTGGGGCAATCCGCAAGAGCCCGAAGTATATGAGCGCATCAAGGCCTACGCGCCTTACGAAAACGTCAGCGCCCAGGCCTACCCGCACCTGCTGGTGATCGCCGGCTACAACGACAGCCGCGTGCAATACTGGGAGGCCGCCAAATGGGTCGCCAAGTTGCGCGACACCAAGACCGACGACAACCTGCTGCTGCTCAAGACCGAACTGGGCGCCGGCCACGGTGGCATGAGCGGTCGTTACCAGGGATTACGTGACGTAGCGCTCGAATATGGATTTGTGTTCAAGGCGCTGGGGCTGGTTTAAGGAACTTAGCCGGGCGGCCCTGTCTGACCACAGGACCGCCTACTGATTGATGGATCAAGATTGCAGCCATGGCACTACCGACATTAATGAATACCGAAATCCGCGACATGCTCATGGATTGCGGCCTGTTCGACCCGCTGTTGCCGGAAGACTTTCACGTCGCCGCCGGCTACTTCAACATCAGCAGCATCGCCCGTGACGAAGCGATCTTCCTCGAAGGGGACGCCGGCACCTTCATGTGCATCATCCACAGTGGCCAGGTGGCGGTGCAGAAAACCAATCATGACGGCCAGCGCCTGACCATCGCTACCCTGCGCAGCGGTCGGGCCTTTGGTGAAATGGCGGTACTTGACGGCGAGCGGCGTTCCGCCAGTTGCGTGGCGGCCAGTGACTGCGTGCTGCTGAACCTGGGCCGGGATTCCCTGGAAAAGATGCTCAACGAAGCGCCCAGGATCGCCGCCAAGATCATCCGCGCGATAGCCATCGCCTTGTCCAAGCGCCTGCGCATGGCCGACGGGCAGTTACTGTCGCAACAGTTTTAACCGCCCGGCGACTTCGGCTTGCTGTCGTTTTGCAGCAGGCCGGGCACCGTCTGGTCCTTCGGCGGCGTGGGCAGCACGATAGGCACCAGTGGTGGCGAACCGTTGGTCTTGGGCACGGCAGGCGGGGTGACTTGCGGGTACAACGTCGGCGTCGGGGTGCCCGGCGCGCCTGGCGTCGGGGCGGGCGCGACCGGTACGGTTTGCAACTCCTGAGCCTGCGTCGCACCACAGGCGAGCGCGCTCAACACAATGACCGTTAGAATGCTGCACTTCATCGATGGCTCCATGGCCTGACCGGAATGTCACAAGGCTACTCCCAACCGCGCAAGAATGCCCTTCCCAATGAGATTTCCATGAAACGTTTCGTTCTGCTCGACACCACCCCGATCCCCGACAACGGCGGTGCCTTGTGCCTGTTCGAATACGGTGAAGATTTTGTCATCAAGATCCAGGGCGGTGACGGCGGCCAATTGATGAACACGCGCATGCACGGTTCCGAAGATGCGCTGGCGGAAATTCCCTGCCGCAAAGTTGCCGGGCGTCCGGATTCGCGGGTGCTGATCGGTGGCCTGGGCATGGGGTTCACCCTGGCTTCGGCGCTCAAACACCTGGGCAAGACCGCCGAGGTGGTCGTGGCAGAACTGGTGCCGGGGGTCGTGGAATGGAACCGTGGGCCGCTGGGAGAAAAATCCGGCCGGCCGCTGCTGGACCCACGCACGGTGATCCGCCTGGAGGATGTCGCCAAGGTGCTGCAGGCCGAGCCCCAGGGTTTTGACGCGATCATGCTGGACGTGGACAACGGCCCCGAAGGCCTTACGCAAAAGGCCAACAGCTGGCTTTACTCCGCCGGTGGCCTGGCCGCCTGCGCCAAGGCCCTGCGCCCCAAGGGCGTGCTGGCCGTGTGGTCGGCCAGCGCCGACAAGCTGTTCAGCGACAAACTGCGCAAGGCCGGTTTCAAGGCCGAGGAAGTCCAGGTGTTTGCCCATGGCAACAAGGGCACGCGGCACACCATCTGGATTGCACAGAAGGTGTGATCGGTCAGCGCAGGGAATTGCGGTAATCGATCACGTACGGCACTTTTTTGTCGAAGGTCTTTTCCAGTTCGTTACGGTCGAGCCTGGTCATGCCGCCCAGTTGATGGGCGGTAAAGCCGCTGTCGCCGACCTGTGAGCCGGGCGCCAGGCTGACCATGCGCTTGGCGACGGCTTCGATGGCGTCCTTGTAACCACCCTTCTTGTTCAGGTTGTACTTGCCCAAGTCAATTTGAGTGCGCAGCCAATTGCCCCAGTAGAACTCCAGGAACTCCGGTGCGACCTCGCCAGCCTCAGGTTTGCCATAGGCGGCCTTGCGGGTGAAATACACCAGGCTGCGGAACGTGTCGTCCTGCAGGTTCTTGAAACCCAGGTGTGCCGGCAACTGCTCGGGCGGCAGGGTCTGGCCCTGGCTGTCCTTGAGCCAGACCTTGCGCGCCGCTTGCATGCGCAGCCAGAAGCTCTTCATATCCGGGCTGTTGCTGAAGTCATCCGTGACCTTGACCCACATGTTCAAGCGAGGGCCGCCACCAGGGACTTCCCACAAGGTGGTGAAGCTATGGTGACCATCGGTCAGGTACAACTGGCCGCCGGGGCCGACTACCACGGTTTTCATGTCGTCGGGATGGGTGCCGACCGGGTCCTGGCAGGTAAAACTCGACGGCTGGTGCAAGTCCGCGCCCTTGGGCACCTTGTCGGCTTCGCCCTGGCCGTTGGTCTCGCAGTATTCATCGAAGACCTTGGCGGGTTTGTCCGCGAACAGCCCCAGGCTGTAGTAAATCTGGTCGAAGCCCACCACGGCCTGGGTCGGGTGCAGTTGTTCGAGGGCCACCTCGATCACTTGTCCGGGTTTTGGCGTGGAGAACGCTTCGGCGTGGGCAACTACCCCACACAACAACAGTGCAACAGTCCATGGATGCAGACGCATGAGTTTCAGATCCTTATGAGTAAAGTGAAGCGGTTATTTACGTCGCGAGCGGCTAGAATCAACCCTATCCGTGAACCACAAAATAGCCAGGAGCCATGATGAGCTCGACCAACCCGCCCTCCCACACCGCCAAGCTGGATCGCATCCTTGCCGATGCCCAGCGCGACCGGGAAATGGGCTACCGCGACAAAGCCTTGAAGATGTACCCCCACGTGTGCGGCCGCTGCGCCCGTGAATTCTCGGGCAAACGCCTGAGCGAACTGACGGTACACCACCGCAACCACAATCATGATGACAATCCCCAGGACGGTTCCAACTGGGAATTGCTGTGCCTGTACTGCCACGACAACGAACACTCGCGCTACACCGACCAGCAGTACTTTGGCGAAGGCTCCACCAGCAGCCCGACGATTGCCAAAGCCACGCATAACCCGTTTGCGGCGTTGGCGGGGTTGATGAAGAAAGACGACTGATAGTCCATTGTTGTTAGCACCGGCCTCATCGGGGGCAGGCCCCCTCCCACATTCTGACCGGCGTACGCAGGCCTAGTGTGGGAGGGGGCTTGCCCCCCGATGGTGATCGTCCAAGCAACACATCCCCCCAAGGCCGTATAATCGCCGTTTTTCTCCAAGGCACCCTTCCCCGTGGGCAATAAACGCTACAGCTGCATCGGTCTGTACAACCCCAAATCCCCCGAAAACGTCGGCTCGGTCATGCGCGCCGCCGGTTGCTACGGCGTGGCCTCGGTGTTCTACACCGGCGTGCGCTACGAGCGCGCCCGGGATTTCATCACCGACACCAAGAAGGTCCATCACGACATTCCGCTGATCGGCATCGATGACCTGAAAAAGATTCTGCCCCTGGGTTGCATCCCCGTCGCCGTGGAGCTGGTGGAAGGCGCCCGCCCGCTGCCTGAGTACACCCACCCCGACCGTGCGCTGTACATTTTCGGCCCCGAAGACGGCTCGCTGGATAAAGAGATCCGCGACTGGTGCGAAGACGTGGTCTACATCCCGACCACCGGTTGCATGAACCTCGCCGCCACGGTCAACGTGGTCCTTTACGACCGCCTGGCCAAGGGCAACAACACCCGTTCAGGCCCCAAGTACTGATATTTCGGGAACATCCGGCGTCTGCGGGCAGTCAGCTGATTATCAATAGCCCTTGTTGGAGACAGATCATGAGCGACAGCAAAACCTTGCGACCTATCATCGAACACACCCCCTTCGAGACTCAGCCAAGGCAGAACGTGCACGGTTGGGAACGCATCGGCTCGGTAGCCGGTGGTGTGATGATGGTGGGCAAAGGCCTGCGCCGGGGTGGGATTTTCGGCCTGATCCAGGTGGCGATCGGCGGCGTGGCGCTGGCCCGTGGCTTTACCGGGCACAGTTCGCTCAAGGACAAGCTGGAACAGGGCCGCCAGGAAATGAACAGCGTGCGTACGAAGATCGAGCGTGCCGGCGCAGAGTTGAAGAACTTGAAGACCAAGGCCGAAGTGGCGGCCGAGAAGGCCACCAAAACCAGCGTCTAACGCAGCAGCTTGCTGTCCAGCACCACCGACGACTCGCCGATGATGCTTTCAGCCAACTGCACAAACTCCGCCGTGGTGATGCGGCTGGCCCGCATCACCGCTTGCGTCAGGTCATCCAGCGACCGCTTGTTATGAGTCTTCACGCGGATCTCGCGATCCAGCTCCTGCAGCAGCACCACCGCCCGTGACACTGTCGCGCCGCTGACGTGCTCGCCACGCAGGCTGGTCACGTCCTTGCCTTCCTTCGCCAAGCGCGCCTGTATCGCCTGGTAACGCTCATCGGTGATGCCGCCGGCGCGGCGCAGCAACTCGATGGCGTAATATTCGCCCAAGCCCTCGCTGATCCAATCACTGGTATCGTGATCGTTGAAACGCCCTACCGCCTGCACCACTTCACGAATCAGCGGGCTGCCGCCGTTTTCGCTGACCAGCGGCGTGCGGCTGTTGAGGTAGATCGAGTCATGCGCCGAAAACGCACCACGGCGCATCGGGTCGCTGGCACCCACCACCAGCAGCTTGGCCGGGTGACGCGGGAACGCCGTTTCCACCTGCGGCCAGACGAAGGTCAGCAACGTCAGCACATCCATACGGCGCATGGCCTGGCCCTTGGGCGAAGCCACGGTGACGTCGGTTTCGCCCAGGCGTACGCGACGACTGCCAAGGTTGCCGGCAAGCATCCAGCCGGTGGGCCGGTCGAACAGGCGCGACACATTGTCGATGCGGAACTTGTTCTTGCCGATCCGGGGCCAGGCGGTTTCGACGCTTTTCCAGCCGGCCGGCAGTTCAAACACCAGGCGCGAGACCAACTCGACGCCGTCCTGCTGGTCGAGCCGCGCCGTCGGCACCAGGTCATCGCCGCGAAACAGCGCCCAGCTTGGTGTCATCCGCGCTTCATAGATACCCGGCTTGCGCGCGTGGGTGAGGCGCACGCGGTAGGTCAGGCTGGCCTTGTCGGCGCTGGGTTGCCACAGGCCACGGTGTTCCTTGACGCTCCACTGGCCGTCGGCCTTGAAGTCGCTGTAGTCACCGTCGCGACCCAGGTCGAAGTTCAGGCTGCGCACCGCCGAGCCCTGGGACAGGCTCAGGCGTACCTCGGCCTGATCGCTCTGGGGCAGCAGTTTGACGTGATAATCCAGGTCGACTTTCTTCGCGCACCACCCAGGCTGACTCAGTAGCAACAACACCAGGCTCGCCGCCAGCTTGGTTCCCACCCTCATACACACTCCCCTTTCAGCCCGCGCGGAAAATCAGGTAATCCTCCCAGTCGTCCTCGGGCACGCTGCCTTCGCTGAGCATGCGCCCGGACTGGGAAATGCGTTCATGGTGCACGGCATCACGGTCGCCGCACACCAGGTGGTGCCACAGCGGCAAGTCCTTGCGCTCGCTGACCAGGCGGTAACCACAGGTGGGTGGCAGCCATTTGAACTGGTCGGCCTGGCCCGGGGTGAGCTGGATGCAATCGGGCACCGATGCACGACGGTTGGGGTAGTCGGTGCACTGGCAGGTCTTGAGATCGAGCAGTTTGCAGGCGATACGCGTGTAATAGACGCTGTTGTCGTCTTCATCTTCAAGCTTTTGCAGGCAGCACAGGCCACAGCCGTCGCACAACGACTCCCACTCCTCCTGGTCGAGGTGTTCGAGGGTTTTGCGTATCCAGAAAGGTTCGACTTTGGCGGCCATGGCTCTACATCAGTATCGGTAGGTGAAAAGGCCGCCAGTCTAGTGCCCACGGCTGCGGGATCCAAGCGCTTACGACTGGCGGTGTTACAACACTTGTCAGTCTAGTGGCTGCGCAGTAGCTTTGAGGGCCGAATTGACGATCAGGAACTGCTCCATGACACGTGTTGCCGACTATCCGATCCACACCCAGTTCACCGACCGCTGGTCGCCTCGCGCCTTCACCGGCGAGAGCATCTCCAAGGAAACCCTGCTGAGCTTCTTCGAAGCCGCACGCTGGGCCCCTTCCGCCTACAACTCGCAACCCTGGCGTTTTCTCTATGCGCGCCGCGACACACCGGACTGGGAGCGCTTCCTGGGTTTGCTGAATGAATTCAACCGTGGCTGGGCGCAACATGCGTCGGCCCTGGTGATCATCGCCTCGAAAACTGACTTCACCGCCCCCGGCGCCACGGAGGAAACCCCGGCGCTGTGGCACACCTTCGACACCGGTTCCGCCTGGGGCCACCTGGCGCTGCAGGCCAGCCTCAGCGGTTGGCACACCCACGGCATGGCCGGCTTCGATCAGGAACTGACCCGCAAAGAGCTGAAGATCCCGGAGGGCTATGCGCTGCATGCTGCCGTGGCGGTTGGCAAGCTGGGGGACAAATCGACTTTGCCCGAGTACCTGCAAGGCCGTGAAGCACCGAGCCCACGCAAGCCACTGAGCGAGTTGGTGTCCGAAGGTGACTTCAGCCTGTAGCGCCCGGTGAACACTGCCCCCGAGGGGGCAGTTGTGCGATCTACGCGATCAGCTGACGGAACTGCGCCCTGAGCTTGTCGGCGTCACGCAGGAAGTCATCCCGGTGTATCGCAAACGTCGACTCATCAAAGTGCAGGACATCCTTGGGCGGAAAGTCGAAATCCACCGGGTAGACTTTGTTTTCCTTCACCGAATACATGAAGTTGGACAACTGCACATCGTTGGGAAACATCTCTTTCTTCTGCAGGTCCGCCAACATCTCATCGAGTGCCTGCTGTGCTTTTTTCGGCAAACTGCGCGGCGCAATGGCATCCAGCGCGACTCCGTCGATCTTTTTCATTTTTATATAGCCGCGGCCGTTTTCGAACAGCGTCATGGCAAACCCTTCGCCGTAATACTCATTCAGGCAAGCCGCTTGCCGCTCGAAGTAATCAGGCACTTTTACATGACCCGGCTCCCGGGTTTCCTTATAGACATGAATGCCGTCGAGACTTTCATAAAGACGGCTCTCGGAGCCCCCGCCCATCATCCGCCCCAGGTCCGATGCAACGCTGGGCGGGTTCCCACCCCTTGCCCCCAAGCGCATCCACTGGTCGCCCTGCACATGCTGCACCAGCAGCGGGGTCTGCCGATTGGCACTGTAGATGCGCGCCTGGACCACGCCTTCAGGCGTGCGGGTGACTTCACGCACTTCATAGACCGCCGCCTGGCCACTGCTGTCGATATGCCGGATATGCGCGGTGTGCCCATCCGCCGCCCTATACACGCCCTGGCTGTTGCGCGTGCGCCCGGCAAGGTTGGATTCAGACACCCTGTACTCGCGAAACAGCGTGTTGCTCAGCTCACGGCCAGGCGCAACTTCAACGGTGGCAATAGCACCGTCCACAGCGCGCGCTTTGGCGGCGAAGTCTTCCAGCGGGCTGCCATAGGCCTGCATCCGGTCCGCATCAAAGCTATACCACTTGCCGTCCTTGAGCACCGCGCCGCCTTCCACTGTCTGGCCGGCCACCTTGAATGTCCCGGTGGCGGCCACGCCATGCTGTTGGCTCGCGGCCTTCAGCACGTCATAGCTTGCGCTGCGCCCCGTAAGCTTATTGAGGCCCCGTAATCCCACGCGGCCGCCTTTGTACAACAGCCAGCCGCTTCCCACCACCAGATCCCCAAGCCCCGCCACCGGGTTGAAGGCTTCAATGGCTGTCAGGCCAACAAAACGCAGCGCTTTCGATAGTCCGCGAATGCTGGTCACCCCCTTGGAAAAAGCTTTGCCGGCCTGGGCGGCCTTGCCGGCCCCCAAGGTCAACAGACCGACCACATCCAGCGCCAGGTCAACGGCTCCCTCACCATAGTTACCCTTGATGAAGTTGGCGATGGCCGACCTGAACGGGATCAGGTTCAAGAAGAACTCCCCGACAGCCTGGTTGGTGGCGCGGTTTTCATCGTAGGAGGTGACACCTCTGGCATACGCCAACACGTCTTCGTTTTTCAAGTCCAGGGACCTGGCGAACACTTCGCCGATGGCATCGAATCGGTTGCCACTGGTCCCTTGTCCCGGACTCAAGGTGTCAAAGAGCACGGTTTTACTGACGACGTTCGCGATCCTGGACTCCATGTTCCTGGCGGTGTAGGGCTCCGTATAGCGCCCCCTCAAGTGGTTCTGTTTTTGTATCGTGCCGCTGCGCGTATCAATCTCATAGACGTTGACCTCCCCACCCCGCGTTGTCTTGACATGCAGGGTATGCCCGCGCGTCTTGAGGGCCAGCGGGGTAAGGAAATCCGTGGCCATGGTGTATTCGTTGGTATGGAAGAACTCGAGCTTGCCGTGCTTGAAGTTGTTCCTGTCTTCCTGCGCCAAGGTGGAAACGAGGTAACTGGCCAGGCCCTTGTGCCCGTCTTCATGGGCTTGGATAGCCAGGTCATACTGGCGCTTGAAATCCTCGGCCACCTTGAAGGTACCGCCTTCATACAGGTGGCAGAACCGTTTGACCGGGATGCGGGCATCCTTGGAAATCCAATGCTCTTCGTGGCCCAGCGGCGCACCCTCCATCACGATATCGAGCATGGAATGCATGCCCGGAAAGAGCCCAGGACGTCCCGGCCTCAGCCAGGCTTTCTGGATATCACGGATCTCGAACACACTCGGGTCCACACCGGGGAAGCATTCCTGGAGTCGGGCCAGGGCCATCGCCCGGCGACTGGGAATCTCGGTCTGCACGGCGGCGCTGGCTTTCATGAGCGTGCTCAATTGGCTGTTGTAGGCGTTGCGCGCGCGTTCCAGGTCACTGTCGGTCAACGTCGATGAGGCATCGAGCACGCCGTTGGCCAGTGCCCAGTCGGTCAACGCTTTACGCTGCACATGCTGGGTATCCAGGCCGTCAGAACCGGTCTGGCCGGCCTTCGCCAGGACTTCGGTATAACTCATAGCGGGCGTGGCCCCAGGCGAATCGGCTTCGACCCTGGCGACCGCCATCGCCAGTTGCGCCCAGATGAGGCTGCCGTAAGTCACATTGGCGGGGATGTCCTTGACCAGAAACTCGGGAGCCCTCAAGGCAAGGAGCAAGCGCGCCGCAAATGTCGCGGTTTGAGGCGTGGCCCGCCCTTGTTCGACCAGATGGGCACCCACGCCTTCGATCACCACTGAAGCTGGCTGCCCCCGGTAGCCGCTTTGCCCCCGGATAAATCCGTGGATCGAGTTCAGCGGATCCAGCCCTAGCTGGAGAGCGGCGATCACGTAATCCTGGTTGCTCGCGTCTGTCGGCAAACCACCGAGTTCACTCTGGATGACCTGCTTCAGTGCCTGAGCTTTGGGTGAAGCCAGCAGTTTTTGCAGGGCAAGTGCCAGGGTTTTCAAGTCGGCGTCGGTCACCGCGCTACCGCTGAGCAAATCCCCCAGCACGCCTTTGCGACTGTCCGGCATCAGGTCGAGGATGGCTTGCCGCTGCGATTCAGTCAGCGGAACCGGCCAGGACAGCGCCCCGCCGAAATTACCCAGTACGGGAGCAGGTGCCGGTGCGACCGTGGCTGTTTCACTTGGACCGGTGACGGCCGGGAGGGGAGTATTCGCATTGCCCGCTTGAACAAGCGGGGCGGAAACGCGGTGAGCAGCGTCGATAGCGGTCATGGTGTTCAGCGTCCGTGGCCAAGGAGTCACTCTTGGTGCTGGAACCCGGCAAAACGGTTCCAGCGGGACGGTGAGGCGTGATCAGTAACCGCGGTCGAAATCCACTTCCCCGCGCAATGCGTTCTTGGCCTGGTACGCCCGCAGGTTTTGCACAAACAGTTCCACCATCAATTCCGGCGAGGTCGGCGCGGAACTGTGCCCGGTCAGCAACAGCCCCCAGGCGGTCCAGAACGGATGCCGTTGCGGCAATGGCTCCTGGCGGCACACATCGATCACTGCACCGGCCAGGTGTCCTTCCTTCAAGGCTTCGACCAGGTCGGCATCCACCACCGCCACCCCGCGTCCGACGTTGATAAACAGCCCGGTCGGCTTGAATTGCTTGAACAGCGACGCGTCGTACAGGTCGTGGGTGCTCGGCGTGTTGGGCAGCAGGTTGATCACGTAGTCCACCCCGCCCACCAGACGGCCCAACTGGTCGAGCCCGGCCACCTCGATAAACGGCGCCTGCTCACGTGCAGTACTGGCGATACCGTACAGTTTCACGCCAAACGGCACGAGAAACTCGGCAACACGCTGGCCGATATCGCCGGTGCCGACAATCAACGCCTTGCGCCCGGCCAGGCTCTGGCCCATGCGGTTGTCCCATTTGCGCTCGACCTGACTCACCAGGCGCGCCAGTACTTCGCGCTCGTGGCCGAGCATGTAGGTGAGCACGAATTCAGCCATGACCTGGCCAAAGATACCCACGGCACGGGTCAGTCGATAATCCCGCGGCAGGCCCTCGGCCAGCAGCGGGGTAATACCGGCCCAGGTCGATTGCAGCCATTGCGGGTGATGGCCCTGGCGCAGCAGCGTCGCCAACAGGTCCGGCTGGCCCAGCCATACCGGGCAATCGGCGGCCAGGCGCGACAACTCGGCCGAGTCGCCGCTGGTCAGCACTTCAAGGTCCGGTGCCGCTTCGCCGAGCAATTGGGCGTAGAGCGGGTGATCCTGTTCAGCAATCAGAACACGCATGCATAAAACCTTTCAAAAACAGTACGGACGGCCGCCCGCATCCTTACGGCCACCGCCCACTTATACGATTCCATTGAAGCGAGTGCCCCGGATGGGGCACCGGTCGATCACATCGGGTCGTTGCGGCGCAGCAGCTCTTCGGGCAAGTGTTCGATGTACTCGTCCTCGGCCGGCGGCATTTGCAGGTGGTAGCCCTGTTTGTCGAGGTTTTCCAGGACTTGCACGATGTCTTCCTGTTGCAGCTTGCGCTCGGGCGTCAGCACCAGGTCAAACGCGTGGGCCGGCTTGCCGAAAATCGTGATCAGCGCTTCAGGCACACGTTCAAGGGCATCGCTCTTGAGCACATAGAGGTACATACCGGTGCGTTTGGAGCTGCGGTAGATGGAGCAAATACGTTTCAAGGCTGTTCTCCGGCGGTGGCCAGGCTGTCGAGCAGCGCCTGGCCCATCAACTCGCGGCGCCAGCCACGCAGCGAGTCTGGCAATTGGTAAGGCCCATCGGGGTAGCCACTCTTGACCAGGGCTTCGAGGGTTTTCTTGCGCAGCATCAGTTCCGGCGCCATGTCCAGGCGTTCGGCCTCAGCCTGGCCAAGGGCGCGCAGTTGCTTGATCAGTGCGGCGGCATCCACCGGCAAAGGCTCGGCAACGGCGGGCGGCCATTGGTCCATGGGCACGCTGCCGGCACGCTTGATCAGGTCCAGCAGGAACTGGCCGTCCTGACGCACGGTACGCGGGTGCATGTCTTCGATCTTGCCCAGGGCGGCGAGGTTATCCGGCTGGGATTTGGCCAGGGGCCACAGCGAGTGTTCGCGAATGATGCGGTTGCGCGGCAAGTCACGCGCGCGGGCTTGCTGCTCGCGCCAGGCGCACAGTTCACGCAGCACGGCGAGCTGGGCGCGGGACAGTTTCCACGCCAGCTTGGCGTCGCGGTACACCTCGTACGGGTCGACTTCGCGGCGCAGGTTGGCGACCAGCTCGGCACCGTCTTCCAGGACCCAGGCGTACTTGTCGTCGGACAGTTGCGGACGCAGCCGCGTATAGACCTCGGCCAAATGCACCGCGTCTTCGGCGGCGTAGCTGACCTGGGTCTCGGACAACGGCCGCTGCAGCCAGTCCGAACGGGTCTCGCCCTTGGGCAGCTCAATGTCCAGCACGGCTTGCACCAGGCGCGAGTAGCCCATGGAGAAACCGAGGTTCAGGTAAGCCGCCGCCAATTGGGTGTCGAACAACGGCGCGGGCAGGCTGCCGGTCAGGCGCAGCAATACTTCGAGGTCTTCGCTGCAGGCATGCAGCACCTTGATCACCGCCGGGTTCTCCAGCAGCGCAGCCAGGGGTTGCCAGTTGTCGATGGTCAGGGGATCGATCAGGTAAGCGCGCACGCCATCACCGATCTGGATCAGCCCGGCAATGGGGTAAAAGGTGTCGACCCGCATGAATTCGGTGTCGAGGGCGACGAATGGCAACTGCTGCCATTCGGCGCAATGCTGGCCGAGGCTATCGTTGTCGCAGATCCAGTGAATATCGATGGCCACACGGCTCTCCCTTGAAGAATGGCGCGCAGTATATATCGCGAAAGGGGCTAGCGAGCATCCGCAGTGCACAGCCGACCATGAAAACTCAGACAGGAGATGAAGAATAGTCCGACAGGCGGGAGTTATCCTCTCTTACGAAGAACGTAGACCCGCCACAGGTTGGAGCCCGGCATGAACTCGTGATGGCTCAGGACCATGAAACCGGCCTGGCGGAACTCGTCCTCAACGCTTGTACGAGAAGGCACAGAGACAATCACCGAGTCGCGGCTGACCCGATGAAACTCGCGCAGCAACGCCTGGCGCTCTTCACTGCCGGGCACATGGCGAAACAATTCCAGGCAGAAAATGCAGTCCACCGCATTCGCCGACAAGCCGATGGAAAACGCCGACCCCTGGAATGTCTTGACCCGCTTGAGCAACGCCGCCGCGTGGTGGGTAAGCGCGTGGTCGAGCATGTCCTGGGAGTTGTCCGACGCCAGGATAACCCGGTTGACGTGTTCGGCCAGCACCGGCCAGAAGCGCCCCGACCCGCAGGCCAGGTCGAGGATAAGGCCCGGCTCACCCGCAACCTTCAAGGCCTGACGCACCAACCACTCGCTGCGCCAGGCCGCCAGGCGCTGCGTCAGCCCGGGCGGGCGCGTGTCGCCGCAGACCCTGGCGTGCTCACGACCGCAGCGCTCGGCGTATTCAATCTCGATGGAGGAAGGCGTGTGTGGCGACATCGCGGGCTCATATGGGTGAAACGGCTGTGAACGACCTTGATTTGCAGCTTAACCAGCGCAACGTGAAAAAAAGGTCGAAACCGTGATTGCCACCCAATCGATCACGCCTGATGCAAATACCACCGCCAGTCTTGCTCCCCGACCTCGCCCATGAACTGGCGGTATTCGGCGCGTTTTACCGCCAGATACACGCCAAGGAACTCACTGCCAAACGCTTCCCGTGCCCAACTGGAAGCCTCCAGTGCGCGCAGGGTGGTCAGCCAGTCGGTGGGCAGCAGCGTCTTGGCCTGGGCATAGCCGTTGCCTTCCACCGGGGCGCCGGGGTCACGTTGCTCGCGGATGCCGCGATGGATCCCGGCCAGGATCGCGGCAGCCGCCAGGTAGGGATTGGCGTCGGCACCGCAGATACGGTGTTCGATATGCCGCGAATTGGCCGGCCCGCCCGGCACCCGCAGGCTGACGGTGCGGTTGTCCACTCCCCAGGTGGCGGCCAGCGGCGCGTAGCTGTTGGTCTGGAAACGCCGGTAGGAGTTGGCGTTGGGACAGAACATCAGCAATGAGTCGAGCAAGGTACTGAGCATGCCGCCCACTGCCTGGCGCAACAGCGGCGTGCCATCAGCGGCCTCGCTGGCGAACAGGTTATGGCCCTCGGCGTCCGCCAGGCTCACGTGCATGTGCATACCGGTGCCAGCCAGGTCGTCGAACGGCTTGGCCATGAAGCACGCGGTCATCCCGTGTCTATGCGCCACGCCCTTGACCAGGCGTTTGTAGCGCACCGCTTCGTCCATGGCTTGCAGGGCATCGGTGCGATGTTCCAGGGTGATCTCCACCTGGCCCGGCGCGTATTCGGAAATGGCGGTGCGCGCCGGAATACCTTGCAGCTTGCAGGCGCTGTAGAGGTCGGCCAGGAATGGCTCGATCTGCTCCAGTTCGCGCAGGCCATAGACCTGGGTCGAGCGCGGTCGCCCGCCGTCCACATCGCGTGCCGGTTGCGGATGGCCATTGGCGTCAGGCTTCTGGTCCAGCAGGTAGAACTCCAACTCGGCCGCCATCACCGGGTAGTAACCGTCGGCCTTGAGCCCGTCGATCACCTTGGCCAGCAGGTGCCGTGGGTCGGCCACGGTGGCAGGCAGGCCTTCGGTGGGGTGCATGCTGACTTGCACCGCCGCAGTGGGGATCAGCCGCCACGGCATGCGCTGCAGACTGCCACCGATCGGGTAGGCGCGGCAGTCGATATCGCCCACCTCCCAGACCAGGCCGGAGTTTTCCACATCGTCGCCGTTGATGGTCAGGCCGAGGATGGTGCTGGGCAAAGGCCGCCCGCTCTCGTACACCGCCAGCAGTTCGTCGCGGTGCAGCCACTTGCCGCGTGGCACGCCATTGTTGTCGAGGATAAACAGCTCGAACATCTCGATGTCCGGGTGTTGTTCAAGGAAAGACTGGGCTTCCTGCAGGCAGGCAAAAACACTCATGGGCATTCTCATACGTAGGGGTCGGGCAGGCGCGCAGGTGCACGCCATCGAACACGATGGATCAACGTAGGAATGCGGTATCTGGTGGGCGGGCGTGCCGGCAGTGGAACAGGGCCCAGAACGCGAGGGCGGACGGCAGTATCGCGGAGTGAGTGTCGGAGGAGCCGTCCATGCGGGGGTCACAGTGCAAGAGATAACTACCAGCGTCACACGCCGGCGCAGGGCAATTAAATTCAGGGTTGACGGAGTTTGGTTGCAACTTGGCTAAACATTCAGCGTGCCTTGCCACCCTGCCCCACGCTGGAAATAATGGCCGCCCCGACCATGCCCCAAGGACTCGACCGCATGAAAGCTCTTTTCGCCCTGTGTGTACTCGGCCTGGCCACCAGCGCCGTGGCCGACACCGCGCCCTCGCGCCTTGACCAGGTGCTTGAGCGCGGCACACTCACCGTCTGCACCACCGGTGACTACAAGCCCTACACCTCGCTACGCGCCGACGGCACCTATGAAGGCATCGACATTGCCATGGCCGAATCCCTGGCCAAGAGCCTCAACGCCAAGATCCACTGGGTGCCCACCACCTGGAAAAGCCTGATGCCGGACTTCCTCGCCCAGCGCTGCGACATCGCCGTGGGCGGCATTTCGGTGTCCCTGGAGCGCCAGAAAAAAGCCTTCTTCAGCCAGGCCCTCGGCGTCGACGGCAAGATCCCCCTGGTGCGCTGTGCCGACGTGCAGCGTTACCAGCGTGTCGAGCAGATCAACCAGCCGAATGTGCGCGTGATCGAACCGGCGGGCGGCACCAACGAAGTGTTTGCCCGTGCCCATCTGGGCCAGGCGCAAATCCGTTTGCACGACAACGTGACCATCTTTGACGAACTGCTGGCCGGCAAGGCCGACGTGATGATCACCGACGCCAGCGAAGCGCGTTACCAGCAAAAGCTCAAGCCCGGGCTGTGCGCGGTCAACCCGGAACGGCAGATGCAATACAGCGAGAAAGCCTTCCTGCTGCCCCGCGATGACGTGGCGTGGAAGAGCTATGTCGACCAATGGCTGCACCTGAGCGTCGCCACCGGCGTGTACGACGGCATCGTCAATCAGTGGCTGGCGGCGCCTTGATCAACGCGACAAAGGCCCGGCACGCGGCGCTGCGATAGGCGCCCCGGCGACTGAGCAGTGCCACGTTGCGTTGCGGTAACGCAGGTTCAAGGGCGACCGCGCGCAACTCCGGCTGGGCCTGGGCAATCGCACTGGGCAGGATGGTTACCAGGTGGGTGTTGCGCACGATTTCAATGATCGCACTGATGGAGTTGGCCTCCATCGCAATCAACGGCTTTACCCCTTGCTCGCGGCAATAGCCATCGATGTAGCGCCGCGTCGCAAAGCCTGAGTTGAGCAATACCATCGGCTGCTCCAGCCACTGCCGGTCTTCCACCCCTGGATGGCCAGCCCCCACCACCACGCTCAACGCTTCGGCAAACAGCCCTTCGCACTCGATGTCCGGCAGATGCTCGCCGGTAAAACCGATGCCGATATCCAGCAGGTCCTCGGTGAGCGCGGTTTCCATGCGATCCTGGGTCAATTCTTCGATGCTCAGGGTGATTCCCGGATACAGGGCGTTGAACCGCGCCAACAAAGGGCCGATCAGGTACGCGGTGAAGGTCGGCGTCATCGCCAGGCGCAGGCTGCCCCGGCTCAAGTCCTGTACGTCATGCATGGCCCGCGTGCCGGCCTGCAGGTCCTGCAAGGCCAGGCGCGCAAAGCGCACATAGGCGGCGCCGGCATCGGTGAGGCTGACACTGCGCCCGGAGCGGTCCAGCAACGGCGCGCCGAGGGTGTCTTCCAGCTGTTTGATCTGTTGCGACAAGGTCGGCTGCGACACGTGCAGCGCCTCGGCAGCGCGGGTGAAATTACGGTGCTGGGCAACGGCCAGCAGGTAACGGATATGGCGCAACAGCATCGGCGGCCCTCCAGCTATAGGCATGACTTATAGAAACCATAATAAGCCGGTCTTGGACGCTATAGCTGAAAACTTCCATCCTTGCCCCATCAGCGACGCAAGGAGAACCCCATGCAAGACCTCATCAACGGCTTTCGCAAGTTCCAGTCAGAAGTCTTTGGCCAACGCAGCGACCTGTTCAAACACCTGGCCACCACCCAGAACCCCGGCACGTTGTTCGTGTCCTGTTCCGACAGCCGGGTGGTCCCGGAACTGCTGACCCAGCAGGAACCCGGCGATCTATTCGTGATCCGCAACGCCGGCAACATCGTGCCGTCCTACGGCCCGGAACCGGGCGGTGTGTCGGCCACGGTCGAGTACGCAGTGGCGGTGCTGGGGGTGCGCGACATCGTGATCTGCGGCCATTCCGACTGCGGCGCCATGACCGCGATCTCCACCTGCAAATGCCTGGACCACCTGCCGGCCGTGGCCAACTGGTTGCGCCACGCCGAGTCGGCCAGGCTGATCAACGCCGCCCGCGAGCATGCCTCGGACGCCGCCCGCCTGAGTTCATTGGTGCGCGAAAACGTGATCGCGCAACTGGCCAACCTCAAGACCCACCCTTCGGTCGCCCTGGCGCTCGGGCAAGGCCGGCTGACCCTGCATGGCTGGGTGTACGACATCGAGAGCGGTGCCATCGACGCCCTGGACGAACGCAGCGGTGGCTTTGTGTCGCTGCTGGATCAGATTCACGCTGCCTGACCTATTCCAACCAAAGAGGACACCACCATGTTGCAATCCCACTTCGCCCAAACCCCACGCCTGGCCCTGGCCGATACCGTGATCGAACTCAAGGCGCGCAAGAACCTGTCCTGGCAGGACCTCACCGACGGCACCGGGCTGAGCCTGGCATTTGTCACCGCCGCCCTGCTCGGCCAGCACCCGTTGCCCAAGGAGGCGGCTGATGTAGTGTGCGACAAACTCGGCCTGGACCAGGACGCCAGCCGCCTGCTGCAAAGCGTGCCCCTGCGCGGCAGCTTCCCCGGCGGTGTGCCGACGGACCCGACGATGTATCGCTTCTACGAAATGCTCCAAGTCTACGGCTCGACCCTCAAGGCGCTGGTCCACGAGCAATTCGGTGACGGCATCATCAGTGCGATCAATTTCAAGCTGGACATCAAGAAGGTCGAGGACCCGGACGGCGGCTCGCGCGCTGTGATCACCCTGGATGGCAAGTACCTGCCGACCAAACCCTTCTGAGTGGCCCGCGACCGTCTACGCTCTTGTCACACCAACAAGATCGAGGGACGGGTAATGAAGGCACTGCTTCGAACCACCTGGCTGCTGCTGTTGTGTTTCAGCCAGGTGCACGCCGCGACGGCTCAGGATGAGGACGCCCAGGCCGCCAAGGCGCTGCTGGAAAAAGCCTTGGCTTACTACCAGGGCAATGGCGACAAGGCGTTTGCCGCCTTCAGTCGCCAGGGCGAGTTTGTCGACCATGACCGCTATGTGTTCGTGGTCGACACCCGGGGCGTGCTGCTGGCCAGTGGCGGGCCCTCTTCCGCCTTGATCGGCCGCGACGTGTCCGAGGTGCTCGGGCCGGAGTTGCGCCAGTCATTCAAGGACGCGCTCAAGGTGCCGGACGGCCAGGGCATCCAACAGGCCGATTACCGCTGGCAGAACTGGAACGACGGCAAGGTCGAGCACAAGCACGTGTTTTATCAACGCGTGGGCGAACGCATCCTGGCGGTGGGTTACTACTTGCCCCGAGCCACTCCGGAACAGGCCCGCGCCCTGCGCAACAAGGCGGTGAACGCACTGCTCAAGGATGAAACCGGCACGCTCCAGGCCATCAATTCCTTGCAGGGCGGTTTCCTGCAGGATGACCTCTACGTGTTCGTGGTCGACCTCGATACCCAGCGCTATGTGGCCCATGGCACCAACCTGCGCCTGATCAACACCGACTTCAGCAAGATCAAGGACCCCGATGGCAGGCCGGTGGGCGAGCCGATCCTGAAGCTGATGGCCGAGCAGGACCAGGGCGAATACAAGTACCGCTGGAAAAACCCGGTGACCGACAAGGTCGAGAACAAGCATGCGTATGTGCGCAAGGCCGGGCATTTCATGGTGGCGGTGGGTTACTACAGCCCGTGAATGGTGTCCTGCCGGCTACTTAGCTTTGTCTTCACGGCCGCGCAGTACCCGGTTGGGCATTGCGACAGCGGCCGCGAGCCCCAGCAGCGACACCGCTGCGCTCACCATCAACAAATGCCGGAAGGTCACCGCCAGTTCCCCGCGCAGGGCGTCCTGCGCCGGGCCGGGGGCTGCGTTGAGGCCGTCGAGCAGCACGTTGCCGGAACTGCCCTCGGCCACCAGCGCACCGCTGGCCAGGTGGGCGAAGCTGGAGTCCTGCAACAGCGCCAGCAACAGCGCCGACATGCACGCCACCCCTACCGCCCCGCCCAGGGAACGGAACAGGTTGGTGGTGCTGGTGGCGACGCCGATGTCGCGTTGTTCCACCGAGTTCTGCGTGCCCACCAGCGAAGTGGGGAATTGCATGCCGGCCGCAATCCCGCACAGCAACATGAACATCGCCGTCAGCCCCACCGCCTGGGGCGCGCTCAAGGCCATGCCAAGAATCGCAAAGGGGCTCAGCAAGGCGCCACTGAGGATCATCGGTTTATAGCGGCCGGTCACCGAGGTCATGCGCCCGGCAAAATAGGCGCCCATCGGCAAGCCCATCGCCAGGGGCAGCAGGTGCAGGGCCGCGCTGTCAGCGCCTGAGCCGGTCACCGTCTGATAGCGCAGCGGCATCAGCACCGTCAGGGAAATCGCCTGGAAGCTGGTGAAGAAAATCGTGCACCAGCACAACACCGCGCTGCGGTTGGCGAACAGATGCATCGGCAACAACGGCTCCCGGGCGCGCCGTTCATGCCAGACAAACACCGTTAACGCCACTAGCGCACACGCCAGCAAGCCGAGCACCTGATCGTCGCGCCAATGATGGCCCTGACCGATTTCGGTAATGCCCAGCAACAACGCGGTCAGGCCGATGATCATCAGCAACGTGCCGAGGTAATCGATGATCGGCTTGCGCTGCGGCACCGGCAGCCCCACCAGCGTGCGATGGGCCACGTACCAGGCGCCGGCGCCCAATGGCAGGTTGATCAGGAATACCCAGCGCCACGACAGGTACTCGGTCATGTAGCCGCCGAGCACCGGCCCGGCCACGCTGGCCACCGCGTACATGCTGCTGAAATAGCCCTGGTAGCGCCCGCGTTCGCGGGGCGGGATGATGTCACCGATGATCGCCTGGCTCACCGAGATCATGCCGCCCGCGCCAATGCCCTGGAGGATCCGCGCCAGCACCAGTTGCTCCATGCTTTGCGCCATGCCGCAGAACAGCGAGGCCAGGGTAAACAGGCCCATGCCGATCAGCATCATCGGCCGCCGCCCGTACAGGTCGCCCAGCTTGCCGTAGATCGGCACCGCCACGGTCATCGCCACCATGTAGCCGGAGATGACCCAGGCCAGCAGGTTGACGTCATGGAATCGGGCGGAGATCGCGGGCATGGACACGGCGACAATCGTCTGGTCCAAGGCCCCCAGGAAGATCGCCATCATCAGTGAGGCGAGGATGCTGCGCACGGCGGGCAGCGGCGGAACGGGCTGATTGAGGTGCGTCACGGCAAGACCTTCGAGCAGGGCCCGCGGGAAAAGGCGGCCCACGGAAATGCTCGATACGATAGCAGGCTATTCGATAGCTTCGTAAGGAAGCCCGACGTAATTTTCGGCGATGGTCTTGCGCCCGGCCTCGGAGTGGATGAAGTAATCGAGTTCACTCTCGGCGATGCGCTGGCTGAAGCCATCCGCCTCGGGAAACTGATGCAGCATCGAGGTCATCCACCAGGAAAACCGCTCGGCCTTCCACACCCGCCGCAGGCAGATGGCGGAATAGCGCTCCAGCAAATCCACCCGTCCTTCACCGTAGACCTTCAGCAGAATCCGATAGAGGGTGCTCACGTCACTGGCCGCCAGGTTCAAGCCCTTGGCCCCGGTGGGCGGCACGATATGCGCGGCATCGCCGAGCAGGAACAGACGCCCGTACTGCATCGGCTCCACCACAAAGCTGCGCAGCGGCGCGATGCTCTTCTCGATCGACGGACCGCTCACCAGGTCGGCTGCGAGGTGGCTGGGCAGACGGGTTTTCAGTTCGTCCCAGAAGCGCGCATCGGACCATTCATCAAGCGGCTCTTGCACCGGCACTTGCAGGTAATAACGGCTGCGCGTCGGCGATCGCATGCTGCACAAGGCGAAGCCACGCGGATGTTTGGCGTACACCAGTTCAGGGTGAACCGGCGGCGTATCGGCGAGGATACCGAGCCAGCCGAAAGGGTAGACCCGTTCGAAGACGTTCAGTGATTCAGCCGGGATCGATTGGCGCGCAACACCGTGGTAACCATCGCAACCGGCGATATAGTCGCACTCCAGGCGAAAGGCTGCGCCCTGATGTTCGAAAGTCAGCCAGGGTCGATCACTTTTGAGGTCGTGCGGTTGCACGTCATGGGCTTCATACAGGGTGATGGCGCCCGCGGCAGCACGGGCGGCCATCAGGTCGCGGGTGACTTCGGTCTGGCCGAAGATCATGACCGTCTGGCCGCCGGTCAGCGCCTTGAGGTCGATGTGGGTCAGCTGGCCATTGAGCGCCAGCTCGAAGCCCTCATGCACCAGGCCTTCGTTGTCCATGCGCTGGCTGACGCCCGCCTGCCGCAGCAGGTCGACCATGCCTTGTTCCAGCACCCCGGCACGGATGCGGCCTTGTACGTAATCGGCGCTCTGGCGCTCCAGGATCAGAGTCTGGATACCGGCGTTGTGCAGCAGTTGGCCGAGCAACAGTCCGGAGGGACCGGCGCCAATAATGGCGACTTGGGTTTTCAGCGTTTTCATTATTTTTATGGTCCGCAAGTTCCACTCGAACGGATTGAGTGAAAGAGTTGTCATTGGTCTTGTTGCTGACATTTTTCACTTGAGTGGCCGGCAAAAGAAGGTGAAAACTGAGCCAAAGCCTGCGCTTTTTGCCAATCGGGGCGATTACCGCACCACTCTCCTGAGTATCGGATTGAAACCATGACCAAAACCGCGATTCCGGTCTTCAAGCTTTACGGGGAAAACCAGCAATGGCCAACCCCCGATTTGTTGCACTGCGAAACCATTTCCCGGCGCAGTCGGGAATACCAGTGGGAAATCCAGCCCCACCGGCACGCGGATCTGTGCCAGTTGCTGTATGTGCACAAAGGTCAGGCACAATTGGAAATCGAAGGGCAGCGCACCACGCTGAACGAAGCGACGCTGCAAGTCCTGCCGCCGCTGTGTGTGCACGGTTTTCGGTTTCCCGAGGATGTCGAAGGCTACGTGGTAACCCTCGCGGCGCCGCTGGTTAGCCACCTGCAGACACAACTGGGGGCGACGGTGGACGGTTTGCAGTCCCTGGGCAGTTACCCGGCGGGCAAGGACAGTGATTACCTGAACAGCCAGTTCGCCCGCTTGCAGGATGAATACGCCGACGCACAACCGGCCAGGGACATGATGATGCACGCGCTGGTCAGCGTGCTGCTGGTGTGGATCAGCCGCCAGGCCATCCAGAAGCGCCACCCACGGGCGCCGAGGGGGCGTGAATACTTCCGCCGCTTCACCCAACTGGTCGAGCAGCATTACCGTGAACACCCGAAGATCGAGGATCTGGCCCACAAGCTGGGCATCTCGGTGTCACACCTCAACGGCACATGCCGGGAACTGGGTGGGCAGCCTGCGCTGCAGATCATGCACGACCGCCAATTGCTGGAAGCCAAGCGCCTGCTGACCTACACCAGCATGACCATCAATGAAATGTCGGAAGTGCTGGGTTTTTCCGACCCGACCAACTTCTCGCGGCTGTTCCGCCGACGGGTCGGGTTCTCACCCAAGGCGTTTCGCGAGCAACTCAAGGCTCAACAGCCGGTTACCTGAGCGCACTGAAACTGCCGGTATGCGGCACGCATTGGTCCTGATGGCAGCTGATCGCAAAAGTCGGCTGCATGCGGGTCAGTTCAACACGGTAGGCAGCGGTCCCGTAAAGCGCGCTGGCGATGGCGCACAGGGTGACAATCATCAGGTACTTTCTGGTTTTAATGCTCATGGCACAGACCTCTGCGGATCTAAACGGTGCTGTTTAAAGCATAGGTCAACCAGGGCGAGTTGCCATTATCGGGCGACATTCAACAGGTTTATGTCGCCCTACAGACCGACGTCCCACGCAGGCTCCTCCGGGAACCTCAGCACCAGAAAATCCAACAGGCTGCGCAGTGCCGATGGCATGTGCTTGCGCGACGCATACACCGCGTAGATGTTCATCTGCCGGGGCTCGGCGTCGGGCAGAAGGCGCACCAGTTCGCCACGGCGGATGTAATCGCCGGCCTGGTAAGTAGGCAGCATCGACACGCCGGCCCCGGCCAGCGTCACGCGCAACAAGGTGCTGGCCTCGTTGGACGTGATGTTGCCGGTGATGGGCACCGAGACGTGCTCGCCCCGCTCTTCGAAATGCCACAGGCTCTTGCCGAAATAGGAATGGGTGAGGCAGTTGTGCCCGGCCAGGTCTTCGACTTTCTGCGGGGCTGGATGCTCCAGCAGATACGCCGGCGAGGCGCACACCACCGAGCGACACAGGGTCAGGCGGCGCGCAATGAGATTGGGGTCCAGGTCGTTACTGGTGCGGATGGCCAGGTCGATGCGCTCATCCACCAGGTTCACCGTGCGGTCGAGCATTTGCAGATCGACGGTTACCAACGGGTAACGCTTGACGTACTCGGCGATGGCTGCGGCCAATTGCGCCTGGCCGAACGAGGTGCTGACGCTCAGGCGCAGCAGGCCACGGGGCGCGTCATCCGGCTCGCTGACGGCGGCTTGCATATCGCAGCACAGGTCCAGCAATTGTCGGCAGCGCGGCAAGGTTTCGCCGCCGGCCGCCGTAAGGCTGAGCTTGCGCGTGGTGCGGTGCAGCAGGCGTGCGCCGACCCAGTCTTCCAGCTCGGCCAGGTAGCGCGACACCACCGGGCGCGACAGGTCCAGATGATCGGCGGCGGCGGACTGGCTGCCCAGGTCCACCACGGTGACAAACACGCGCATTGCTTGGAGACGGTCCATGATTTGCCCGATTTCAGAAACAAACTATGTCCCAGCATCGCATTTTTAGTCTGGTTTTGTGCAACTAAGCTCTGTGCATCCTTTACCGATGCTGGAGCTGCCCGATGTTCTCCCCCCTCAAGCGCCTGACCCTGGCCACCGCCGCCCTGGCCTTCGCCGCCCACGCGGCCGCCGCCGAGCTGAAGCTGGACGTGTACAACCCTGGCGACGCCGCGATCTTCCCGGTCACCTCGGTGCTGGTGAGCGGCGCCAAGGATGCGATCCTGGTCGACGCCCAGTTCGGCAAAGGCCAGGCCGAACAACTGGTGCAGAAGATCCGCGCCAGCGGCAAACACCTGACCACCATCTACATCAGCCACGGCGACCCGGACTACTACTTCGGCCTCGACACCCTCACCACCGCCTTCCCCGACGCCAAGGTGCTGGCGCCGCAACCGGTGGTCGATCACATCAAGGCCACCGTCGCCGGCAAGCTTGAGTTCTGGGGCCCGAAAATGGGTGCGGACAAGCCGGCCAAAACTATCGTGCCGCAGGTCCTCGAAGGCCACAGCTTGAGCCTGGAAGGCCAGCAACTGGAGGTAATCGGCCTGGACGGCCCACAGCCGGATCGCAGTTTTGTGTGGATCCCTTCGATCAAGGCCGTGGTCGGTGGCGTGGTCGTCGCCGAAAACATTCATGTGTGGATGGCCGACACCCAGAGCGCGCAGTCCCACAAAGACTGGCTGGCCACCCTGCAACGCATTGAAGACCTGCAACCGCGCACCGTGATCCCGGGCCATTACCTGGGTACGCCATCTGTTCAATCCGTGAAATTTACCGCCGACTACATCAAGGCCTTCGACGCCGAAACCGCCAAGGCCAAGGATTCCGCGGCCCTGATCGCGGCCATGAAACAGCGTTACCCGACCCTCGCCGACGAAAGCTCGCTGGAACTCAGCGCCAAAGTCGCCAAGGGCGAAATGAAGTGGTGAACCGTTTCAAACCTTAACCGTACTGGAGAACGTCATGAGCAAGATCGCAATCATTGGGGCCACCGGCCGTGCCGGTAGCCAACTGCTGGAAGAAGCCCTGCGTCGCGGGCATAGCGTTGTGGCCATTGCACGTAACACCGACACGCTGGCGACGCGCCCTGGCGTCACCGTCAAGCAGGTTGATGCCCTGGACGCAGAGGCCCTGCAACAGGCCATCAGCGGCAGTGACGTGGTGATCAGCGCAGCGCACTTCGCCACCCTACCGGCCAGCGCCGTGATCGGGCCGGTAAAGAAAGCCGGGGTGAAACGCCTGCTGGTGGTGGGCGGTGCCGGTTCGCTGTTGTTGCCGGGTGGCGGTCGGGTGATCGACAGCGCAGGTTTCCCGGCTGAGTACAAAGCCGAAGCCAGTGCAGGTGCCGCGTTTCTCGACACACTGCGCCAGGAAAAGGAACTGGACTGGACGTTCCTGTCGCCTTCGGCGGAGTTCGTCGAGACCGAGCGCACCGGTCAATTCCGCGTGGGCCAGGACGATCTGCTGGTGAGCAGTGAAGGTCGCAGCTGGATCAGCTTTGCCGACTACGCCATTGCCTTGATCGACGAAGTCGAAACACCCAAGCACCCGCGCCAGCGTTTCACTGTCGGCTACTAACATGTGGGAGGGGGCTTGCCCCCGATACCGGTCGATCAGTCACACCTGTATTGACTGGCACACTGCAATCGGGGGCAAGCCCCCTCCCACATTTGATAGATGAATGTCAGGAGATTTTGGCTTGGGTGACCAACCAATCCATCAACGCCTCAAGCCCCGCCGAAGGCTCGGTGCCCGGTGGATACACCAGGTAATAGCCCATCCCCGTCGGCACCCGCAGCTCAAACGGCGTCGCCAACCGCCCGGCCTTCAAATCGTCGCCAATCAACGCGCGGTCGCCGATCGCCACACCGGAGCCTTGCGACGCCACCGTCATCGCCAAATCCAGCGTCTCAAAATGATGCCCCTGGCTCAGGTTACTCAGTCGCGTCTTCGCCGCTTTCAGCCACAACGCCCAGTCCCGTTCATCCCGCGTGGGGTGCAGCAGCACCTGTTGCTGCAAGTCTGCCGGGCTGTGCAGCACACCGAGCAGAGCGGGCGTGCAGACCGGGGTGAGTTGTTCATCGAACAGATGCCGCGCCTCGGCCGACTGCTCGGCGATGGGCGCATAGATCACCGCCGCATCGAATTGCTCGCGGCGAAAGTCCACGGTGTAGGCCACGGTGGTAGTGAGCGCTACCGGCACATCCGGACGCTCCTTCTGCCACTGCATCAGGCGTGGCAACAACCAGCGCATCACACAGGTGGAGGCCTTGAGTTGCAGGACCTGGCGGCGACTGCCGATCTGCTCCACCGCCTCGCCGATCAGACCGAAGACCTGCTGGGCGCGCAACGACCACTCACGCCCCTCCTCGGTCAGGCTCAAGCCCCGCGCCTGGCGTTGGAACAGCGCGTAGCCCAGGTGGCTTTCCAGCCCGGCAACCTGCCGGCTCACGGCACCCTGGGTGATGTGCAGTTGCTCGGCGGCGCGGGTGAAGTTGCAGCATTGGGCCGTGACCCAGAAGGTGTGCAACGCGGACAGCGGCGGGAGGCGTTTCATCGGGGCGCAGCCATGACGTGAGGACATGGCTAGTATGACTTTTTATCGATTGTTGCCGCTACCGGCCAGCCGGTCCAATAACGCCTTATCTCAACAACAAGAGCGACGTTTATGGCGACCTGCGGCGAAGTATTGGTCAACCTCCTGGAAGGCTATGGCGTGGACCAGGTGTTTGGCATCCCCGGCGTGCATACCGTGGAGTTGTATCGCGGCCTGGCCCGTTCCAGCATCCGCCACGTCACCCCGCGCCACGAACAGGGCGCCGGCTTCATGGCCGACGGTTATGCGCGCACCAGCGGCAAGCCCGGCGTGTGCTTCATCATCACCGGCCCCGGCATGACCAATATCACCACCGCCATGGGCCAGGCCTACGCTGACTCGATCCCGATGCTGGTGATCTCCAGCGTACAGTCGCGCAGCCAATTGGGCGGCGGGCGCGGCAAGCTGCATGAGCTGCCGAACCAGGGCGCGATGATCGCCGGCGTGGCGGCGTTCTCCCATACGCTGATGTCGGCGGCCGAGTTGCCCGGCGTGTTGGCGCGTGCCTTTGCGTTGTTCCAGGCCGGACGACCACGCCCGGTGCATATCGAAATCCCGTTGGATGTATTGGTAGAAAACGCCGACGCACTGCTGGGCAGTGAACCGGTCAGCGTGGCGCGCGCCGGTGCCGCGCCATCGGCGATCAAGCAGATGAGCCAGTTGCTCGCAGCGGCCAGGCAGCCCTTGATCCTGGCCGGTGGCGGCGCCATCGATGCAGCCGCAGAACTCACGCAACTGGCCGAAGCCCTCGGCGCGCCGGTGGCCCTGACGATCAATGCCAAGGGCATGCTGCCTGCCAACCATCCGCTGTTGATCGGCTCGACCCAGACCCTGGTCGCCACCCGCGCCTTGGTCGCCGAAGCGGACGTGGTGTTGGCCATCGGCACCGAGCTGGCGGAAACCGACTACGACGTCACCTTCGCCGGCGGCTTCGGGATTCCCGGTGCGTTGCTGCGCATCGACATCGACCCGGACCAGACCGTGCGCAACTATCCGCCGCAGGTTGCCTTGGTGGCCGATGCACAAATCGCCGCCGAAGCGCTGCTGGTCGAGTTGAACAGCAAACCCTTGCCGCCCCGCAATCGCGCGTGGGGCGCGGCGCGTGTTGCACGCTTGTGGGCCGAACTGAACCCCGGCTGGGACGCCGCCACCCGCGCACAAACCCGGTTCCTCGACACCGTCCTGGAGGAGTTGCCCAACGCTGTGCTGGTCGGCGACTCGACCCAACCGGTGTACAGCGGCAACCTGACCCTGAACCTCGACCACCCGCGCCGCTGGTTCAACTCGTCCACCGGCTACGGCACCCTGGGCTACGCCCTGCCCGCCGCTATCGGGGCGTGGCTGGGGCGTGGCGACGGGCAACCGGTGGTGTGCCTGATCGGTGACGGCGGCCTGCAATTCAGCCTGCCGGAACTGGCCAGCGCCGTGGAGGCGCGCACGCCGATCATCGTGCTGCTGTGGAATAACCAGGGCTATGAAGAGATCAAGAAATACATGGTCAACCGCGCCATCGAGCCGGTGGGTGTGGACATCTATACGCCGGACTTTATCGGCGTAGCCAAGGCGTTGGGCTGTGCCGCTGAAAGCATCCAGGGCATCGCGCATCTGCGGACGGCACTGCGCAGCGCCGCTGATCGCCAAGGGCCGACGCTGATCGAAATCGACCAAGGCCTGTGGATGAAGGAGGTGGCGGTATGAGCGCGGTGTCGAACGGGATCTACATCGACGGCGCGTGGCAAGCCGGCCAAGCCGTACTCGAGGTGATCAACCCGGCCACCGAGGCGGTATTGGCCCGGGTCAGCGTCGGCGATGCGGCGGCGGTGACCCAGGCGGTCGACGCCGCCAGCGCGGCCTTCAGCGAATGGTCGAACAGCACCGGCCGTGATCGCGCCGCCCTGCTGCGCAAGATCGCCCAGGGCGTGAGCGAGCAGCGCGAACAGCTGATGCACCTGCAATCGAGCAACAACGGCAAGCCACTGTTTGAAGCCGCAATTGATGTGGACGATGTGATCGCCACGTTCGAGTACTACGCCAGCGTTGCCGAAGAAATGGACGCCGCTCAGGACCAGCCGGTGGCGTTGCCCGGCGATGACTTCAGCGCACGTATGCGCCGCGAGCCCTGCGGCGTGGTGGGGCTGATCGTGCCGTGGAATTTCCCGATGGTGACCACCGCCTGGAAACTCGCCCCGGCCCTGGCCGCCGGTTGCTGCGTGGTGCTCAAGCCCTCGGAAGTCACGCCGTTGGCCGAGTTGCAGTTGGCGCGGATCATCGCCGAGGCAGGCTTGCCCGCTGGCGTGTTCAACCTGGTGTGCGGCACAGGCCTGGATGTCGGCGCGCCGTTGGCGGCGGACCGTCGAGTAGCGAAGATTTCCTTTACCGGCAGTAACGCCGTTGGCGTGCAGGTGATGCAGCGCGCGGCCGAAACCATCAAGGGCGTGAGCCTGGAACTGGGCGGCAAGTCTTCGCTGCTGGTAATGGCGGATGCCGACCTGGACCTGGCGGTGGAACTGGCCTGTGGTGGCGGTTTTTTCAACGCCGGGCAGATGTGTTCAGCCACCAGTCGCGTGTTGGTGGCTGACACGCTTGCCGATGAATTCCTGGTGCGTGTGCAGGCGCGGGCCGAAGCGATTCGCGTGGCGGACCCGTTTGCCGATGACGTGGAAATGGGTGCGCTGATCAACCGTACCCAGTATCAGCGGGTGCTGGGACATATCCAGCGCGCAATCGCGGACGGCGCCCGCTTGCTGTGCGGCGGTGAACGCCCGGCGGACTTGCCCAAGGGCTTTTTCATTCGCCCCACAGTGTTCACCGACGTGCCGCTGGACAGTGCGTTGTGGAACGCAGAGATCTTCGGCCCGGTGCTCTGTGTCCGGCGTTTTACCTGCGAGGCAGAAGCGATCGCTCTGGCCAACGACAGCGATTTCGGCCTGGTGGCGAGTGTGGTCAGCGGCCATGCCGAAACCGCCGAGCGTGTGGCGAATGCCTTGCAGGCCGGGCTGGTGTGGATCAACGCGCCGCAAGTGATCTTCCCGCAGACCGCGTGGGGTGGTTACAAGCAGAGCAGCATCGGCCGCGAGCTGGGACCGTGGGGGCTGGCGGCTTTCCAGGAGATCAAGCATGTGATCCGGTCTATCTAATGTGGGAGGGGCCTGACCCCTCTCACATTTTGACCAGCGCAATTTTTAGATAGACCTAGCGACTTTCTCATTTGCCCCCTGCTCCCACCCGTGGCCTGATTCGCCCTTGATCACTCAAGGGCCTCCCATGGAAACCGTTCACGCAAAACCCACCACCGCCCTCTGGCTGATGACCAGCGTCGTGCTGGTCGCCCTCAACCTGCGTCCGTCGATGGCGGCGGTCGGCCCGTTGTTGTCATCGATTCGCGGTGATGTGTCGCTGAGTTTCAGCAGCGCCGCGTTGCTGACCATGTTGCCGGTGATGGCCATGGGCTTGGCGATGTTCTTCGGCATGGGCCTGGCCAAACGCTTTGGCGAGCACCGCAGCATCGTGGTGTCCCTGCTGGTGATCGGCGTGGCTACGCTGTCGCGGTTGTTCCTCGATTCGGCGCTGGAGTTGATCGTCAGCGCCATCGCGGCCGGGGTGGGGATCGCGATGATCCAGGCGTTGATGCCGGCGCTGATCAAGTCGCGGTTCAGTGACAATGTTGCGCTGTTCATGGGTGTTTACGTCACCGCGATCATGGGCGGCGCAGCACTGGCGGCGTCGTTCTCGCCGTTCGTGCAAGTGCAGACCGGCAGTTGGCGCATCGGCCTGTCAATCTGGGCGGTGTTGGCAGTGCTGGCGTTGGTGTTCTGGTACGCGCAACGCTCGGTACTGCCACCGTTGCCGCAAGCCGGCACAGCTCAACAGGCGTCATTTTTCGGCAATGGCCGGGCCTGGTTGCTGGCGGTGTTTTTCGGCCTGGGTACCGCGTCCTACACCTGCGTACTGGCGTGGCTCGCGCCGTACTACGTGGAGCAAGGCTGGAGCGAGCAGAATGCCGGCCTGCTGCTGGGCTTCTTGACGGCCATGGAAGTGGTGTCCGGCCTGGTCACTCCCGCCATCGCTAACCGCCTCCAGGATAAACGCGGTGTGGTGGCGGTGCTGCTGGTGCTGATCATCCTCGGTTTCTGCGGCCTGATTCTCAGCCCGCACCACCTGAGCCTGTTGTGGCCGTGCCTGCTGGGCCTGGGCATTGGCGGTCTGTTCCCGATGAGCCTGATCCTGTCCCTTGACCATTTGGACAACCCGCGCCGCGCCGGTGGTCTCACCGCCTTTGTGCAGGGTATCGGCTACCTGATCGCCGGGCTGTCGCCGCTGATCGCCGGGATGATCCGCGATCAACTGGGCAGCTTCGAATGGGCCTGGTGGTCGCTGACAGCGGTGATTGGGGTAATGCTGCTGATCGTCACGCGCTTCAACCCCAGGCATTACGCACGACATATCCGCTGACGTCGTATTGCAAACAGTATTTGTCTCAAGCCAAACATAGAAACGCCCTACAGAGCTTTCTAATGGCACGTTCGTTCCGTTAAGCTTTTGTGCTGTCTTGTACTGAGTTCGGTACAAAGGGTTTACGGACGAAACCGATGCTAAACAGTAACTTGCTCAGAAAGCTCGATATGCAGGACTTGATGGTGTTTATCGCCGTCTACGACCAGAGCAGTGTTACAGAGGTGTCCGAAACGCTGTTTGTCAGCCAGTCCACCGTGAGCTACAGCCTGAAGAAGCTGCGCACCAGCTTTGAAGACGAGTTGTTCATCAACACCCGGGCGGGCATGCGCCCAACGTACAAGGCCACCACCATGTACGGGCATGTGCAGAAGATCCTCGAATCCATCAACCTGTGCCACGCCGGTGGCCAGGCCTTCGACCCGACCCAGAAGGCCGTGACCTTCAACGTGTGCGCGCCGGAATACTTCGAACAGTTGATCCTGCCGCGCCTGTTGAAGCACTTCGACCGTGCCGACCTGCCGGTGATCGTCAACGTGCAAAAGCTGGAAACCGACATCCCCGCGGACGACCTGCGCGAAGGCCGCCTCGACCTGGTGATCTGTTTCGGCCCCAACTTCCACCGCGCCCACAAGGACTTGCGTACCCAGATGCTGCTCGAAGACGACCTGGTGTGCGTGTTCGATAAACGCTCGGCGCCACGGGAACCGGCGTTCAGCCTGCAGTCCTTCGTCGAACGGCGCCACGTGTTCCCCACGCCGTGGACCTCCGACACCAACATGATCGACGGCTGGCTGGCGCGCCAGGCCCACAAGCGCCAGGTGATCGCCCGCGCCAACAGCTACAGCGCAGCGTTGAAGATGATCACCGGCACCGACTTCATCGTCACCCTGCCGCGTCGCGTACAAAAGTTGCTGGCGCCCGCCACGACGTTCGGCCACTGCGAAGTGCCCAACGGGTTGCCGGGATTCACCCTGGAGATGCAGTGGAACGAAACCAGCGAACAGGACAGTGCCAATACCTGGTTTCGTGAGCAGGTGGTGAAGGTGTGCGCGGATCAGGGTTTGTTGTAAACCTCAGCCGATGGCGACTTTGCTGTAGCAGTCGCGATCCATGTCGACCAGTTGGACGCTGAGTTGAACCTGGATACCCTCCGGCCAATCGCCCATGTCCTGCAGGGCTGCCAGCAGGCTGTCCGACAGCTGTTTCTTGACCTGGGGTGGGCGCCCGCTGAGCAGCGACAGCTTCACCGCGATAAACCCGCGTGCTTCGAGGGAGGTGCCCACCTGGAACGTCTCGACCTTGACCACACGACTTTTGATGTCCAACTCGGAACTGAACTGCCCGGACGCCATCAGCACGTTGTTGAGCCGCAACAGGGTCTTCTCGACAGCAAGGCCCGTCAGGTTGGCGGTGTATTCCAGGTGCAGGTGCGGCATGGATGGCTCCGAGTCTTTGGTAGGAAGATTCCTAGATATACCACGGATAAAAGCATCAGGCTTTGCTGGCCAGCCCTCTGTCGCTCATAAACGCTTCGAGCCGCGAACGTACCCAGCGCTCAGCCGGGTCGGTGTCCACGTGGCTGAGCCAGACCATCGACAAATCCAGGGTTGGCGTTTCGAACGGGAACGGCTCACAGAACAGGTGGCCCGACACTGCCATGGCCTCGGCGGTGTAGTCCGGCAGGCTGGCGATCAGGTCAGTGCCGGCGAGCAAGGCCGGCAGCGCGCTGTATTGCGGCACCGACAGCACCACATGGCGTTTGCGGCCGATCTCCGCCAGCCACTCATCGGCAAACCCCGACACGTTGGCGGTATGGGAAACCAGCACGTGGGGCCGTGAGCAATATTCATCGAGGGTCAGCGGCGTTTCAGACGCATCGGCGCGCAGGATACGCGGACGGATATGGCGCAGCAGCTTACGCTTGGCATTCGCCGGCAGGCCACGGGTCTGGGTGATGCCGACGGTGATATCGCCGGAGGCCAGCAGGTCGGGAATGCGCCAGTAGTCCACATGCTGCACCACGAATACCACTTGCGGCGCTTCCTGGCGCAAGGCGCGCAGCAAGGGCGGCAACAGGCCGAACTCCACGTCATCGGAGAGGCCGATGCGAAAGGTCATGGTGCTGATCGACGGGTCGAAATCGTGGGTCAGGCTCAAGGCCGATGACAACGAATCCAGGGCCGGCGACAGGTGCTGGATGATCTCCTCGGCCCGCGCGGTGGGCTCCATGCGGTGGCCGACGCGGATGAACAGCGGGTCGTTGAACAAAGTACGCAAGCGGTTGAGGGCCGAGCTGATGGTCGGCTGGCCGAGAAACAGCTTCTCCGCCACCCGCGTCACGTTGCGCTCCAGCATCAACGCTTCGAACACCACCATCAGGTTGATGTCGGCTTTGCGTAGTTCATTGCGATTCATCGGCGCCTGCCCTTTTCCCAAGACAAGCCGCAGTTTAGAAAGCCCCGTAGCCGGCGTCTACGTGTAGGACGCTTCGCTGGCCTGCGCACCACGCTCAGGTTCGTGCCCCATGCGCAAGCGCAGGGCCGCCACGGCCGCCACCACCAGCACCAGCGCAATGACTTTCAAGCCGTTCATTGCATTGCCGGTGCTCATCTCGATCGCGCCCATCACCGACGGCCCGACAAAGCCGCCCAACAGCCCGCAGGCGTTGACAAATCCCAGCCCGCCGGCCAGCGCAACGCCCTTGAGGCGCGAAGCCGGGTACAGGAAGATGATCGACTGCACCACAAAGAACATCACCGCCGACAGGCAAAAACCCAGCAGGCTGAACACCGGCCCCGACACCGAGGCAATGCCCAGGCCCAACGCCATGGTCAGCAGGCCGGTGACCAGCAAGCGACGGCAGCGCCCGGGTGTAGTGGCAAAACGCGGAATAAACAATGCCCCGAGTGCCGCCGCGATCCACGGTAATGAAGTCAGCAGGCCGACGTTCATGGTGCTCAGTTCGCCATACTTGCTGATGATGCTCGGCAGGAAAAAGATCACGGTGTAGAGGGTGATCTGGTGACAGAAGTACACGAAAATCGCCAGCAGGATCTGCGGGGTCAGCCAGTTTTTCAACGAGTGACCGTCCTCGCCCGCGCCCTCCTCGACTTCCCGGGCAATGCGCTGCTCGATACCGCGCGCTTCCTCGGCCGACAGCCACGGCGCCTTGCTCGGACGATCCGGCAGTTTGCGCCAGACCACCCAGGCAAACGCCACGGCTGGCAAGCCTTCGAGCAGGAACATCCACTGCCAGCCGTGCCAGCCGTGCCAGCCGAGCAGGCCGTCCATGCGCATCAGGGCCGCACCCACCGGGCCACCGATGATGTTGGCAAAGCACACGCCGAGCAGGAAATACCCGGTGGCCCGCGCCCGTTGCTCACGGTTGAACCAGTAGGTCAGGTACAGCATGACCCCAGGAAACAGCCCCGCTTCGGCGATGCCCAGCAACAGGCGCAACACGTAGAACGAGGTTTCGCCCTGCACAAAGGCCATGGCCGCCGAGATCAGGCCCCAGGTCACCATGATCCGCGCGATCCAGAATCGCGCGCCGACCTTGTGCATTATCAGGTTGCTGGGGATTTCCGACAGCGCATACGTCAGGAAAAACAACCCCGCGCCCAAGCCATAGGCGGCGGCTGAAATGCCCAGGTCGACGTCCAGGTGATGCTTGGCCAGGGCGATGTTGGTGCGGTCCAGGAAGCTCAGGATGTAGGCGATGATCAGCAAGGGCATCAGCTTGACGAACATCAGTTTGTTCAACGCCTGCGGTGTGCGGGCGGCGGTGGCGGTGGTCATCGGCAGTTCCTCTTGGCGCCCCGCCAGGCGGGCTGGGGGGCGCATCGGTGTTGTTCTAGGAGTCGAGTTGCAGGGCCAACGCCTGGGGGCGATGGGAAAACAGTTGCAGCAGCGCGCCGCCGAGGGCACAGCCGGCCATCACGAAGAAACACACGGTGTAGCCGTGCAGCGTGGTCCAGCCGCCGCCCATGGCGATCAGGCTGCCCATCAGCACCGGCGCCAGGCCGCCGCCGATAAACATCGCGGTGGTGATGATGCCGTTGGCGGTGGACGTCGCCGACGGCTCGGCCGAGTCGCAGGCCACCGCGTAGTAGATCGGCCACACCGCGTTGGCCACCAGGCCGAACAGCAGTTGCACGACGATGATCAGGGTCAGGGTGTTGGCGAAGTAGAACGCGCCGACACTCGCCGCCATCCACACCCCGCAGATGATCAGGGTGGTGCGTCGGCCGATGATGTCCGACAGCGACGGCCACACCAGTTGCCCGAGGATGCCGGTGAGGGTGAACACCACGCTCATCCCCGCCGACTCGGCCAGTGACAGTCCGGCGATGTTGTAGAGGTAGGCCGGTAACACGATGTTGACGCCCATGTACACCACCTGGGTGAGCATCGTATTGCCCGCCGTGAGGGCGATATTGCGGTTGCGCAAGGTGGCGACGAAAGTGCGCCAGGCCTCGCCCTTCACCGAACTGGCCGGCGCGTTGTCCGGTGGCGTCATGCCCTTGGCGGCGATGTCGACGTACAACGCGGTGATGCGTTCGGCGGTGGAATAACGCGCCCAGAAAATCATCAGCGGCAACGCCACCACGAAGGCGAAGAAGAACACGTAGCGCCAGTTGTCCTCGCCAAACACGGTGATGACGAAACTGGCGACGATACCGCTGAGCATCGCACCAATCGGATAGCCCGTATGGTGCGCACCCAGGGCGAAGCCGCGCCGCTCCACCGGCCACCATTCGGCGGTGTTGCTCACCCCCACCGGCTCACCCCAGCCGGCGCCGAGGTTGACCCCGACGCGCAGGGCAATGAAAGTGGCGAGGTTGCCGCTCAGGGCCTTGAAGCCGGACAGAAACGAGATCGCCGTGTAGCCCAGCACCAGCGGCACCTGGAAACGTGCACGTTTCCAGCCGCCGCCGTAGCGGTCGCTCCACATGGAGCCGGGTATATCCAGCAACGCCAGGGCCAGCATGACCACCGTGGCCACGGTGCCCCATTGGTCGGCGGATAAATCGAAGTGCTTGGAGATGGTCGGCCCCAGGCGCAACACGATCTCACGGTCGTAGGCGTTGAGAATCCAGATCATCCAACAGACCAGCAGCGACACCCAGGAATGTCGGTGAATGCTGCGCAGCGACGCTTTTTTGATAGTTGCCATGGGCCTCTCCAGGCGCGCGAGGGCGCGCACTGACACAAGGTTGCGAAGGAATATGCCTTGTCACACACACGCGCTAGCTGGCGAACCGTCGCTCGGCTATTCCTTGCACGCCCAACCCGGTAATGGCGAACAGCGCTCCGCGCTGCTGGCCGTCCGCCGGAAAACGCGGCAGCGGCGGCTTGGCCATGGAAGTCACAAACAGGGTGTCCAGGTTCGGCCCGCCAAAGGTCAGGCTGGTGACCTTCTTCACCGGCATCTGGATGATGCGGTCGACGTGACCGTCGGGGGTGTAGCGCACCAGTTTCCCGGCGTAGACCAAGGCTTGCCACAGGCAGCCCTCGGCATCCACCGTGCAGCCGTCGGCAGCGCCGCCGCCCGAGGTGTCGACCCTGGCGAAGGAGCGGCGGTTGCTCACATTGCCGGTGGCCAGGTCATAGTCGTAGGCCCAGATCTCGCCGGACCAGGTGTCGCAGAAATAGAAGGTGTCACCGGACGGGCTCCAGCACGGGCCGTTGGACACGATGATGCCTTCGTCCAGGGTGTGCAGGCTCAGGTCGGCGTCCAGGCGGTAAAGCCTGGCGCTGGCGTTGTCCTCCAAGGTGTCCATGGAGCCGAAGATGAAGCGGCCCTGGCGGTCGACCTTGCCGTCGTTGAGGCGGTTATCCGGCAGGTGCGGTTCCGGGTCGATGACCAGGTTTAGCTCACCGCTGTTGAGGTCGAGGGTGTGTACACCGTTTTGCAGGGCGACAATCGCCGACTCACCGTTATGGCGCAGGGCCATGGAGCCGATTTTCTGGCCGACCTCCCAGGCACGCAGTTCGCGGCCGTCGTCGGTGCAGCGCAGGATGCGGCCGTCGGCGCTGTCGATCCAATACAAGCGTTGTTGTTCGACGTCCCACACCGGGCCTTCGCCCAGGGTGGTCTTGACGTCGACAAGCACTTCGATACGCATGGTGTGATCCCCTTATTGTTGTTGTGCGGGATGCAGGCCGCGCCGTGACGCGGCAGTTGGTCGGGTTAGAAATTGACCTGATCGCGCCCCTTGAGCCCGAGGATTTCCCGCGCTTCATCCGGCGTGGCGACGCGATGGCCGAGCGCCTCGATCACCGTACGGATACGTCGCACCTGGTCGGCGTTGGACGCGGCCAATTTGCCCGGGCCGTCCCACAGCGAATCCTCCAGACCGACACGCGCATTGCTGCCCATGGACAGGCCCATGGTCGCCAGCGGAATCTGCCCACGCCCGGCGCCGAGGATCGACCACACATAGTCGTCGCCAAACAGGCGGTCGGCAGTACGCCGCATATGCGCCAGGTCTTCGGGGTGCCCGCCGATGCCACCACGCAAGCCGAACACTGACTGGATAAACAACGGCGGCTTGAGCAGGCCGCGTTCCAGGAAATGCGCGGCGGTGTACAGGTGGCCGATGTCGTAGCACTCGATCTCGAACCGCGTGCGGTTCTCGGCACAGGAATTGAGGATATGGGTGATGTCACGGAAGGTGTTGCGGAAGATCCGGTCGTCACTTTCTTCCAGGTACGGCCGCTCCCAGTCGTGCTTGAAGTCGGTGAAGCGGTTGAGCATTTCATACAGGCCGAAGTTCATCGAGCCCATGTTCAGCGAGGCCAGTTCCGGCTTGAACTGCATCACCGGTTGCAGGCGCTCTTCCACGCCCATGGTCGGCGCGCCGCCGGTGGTGATGTTGATTACCACGTCGCTGGCGGCCTTGATCTGCGGCAGGAATTCGGCGAACAGCGCCGGGTCCTGGCTTGGGCGGCCATCGTTGGGATCGCGGGCATGCAGGTGGACAATCGCGGCGCCGGCTTCGGCGGCACCGATGGCGGCATCGGCGATTTCCTGCGCAGTGATCGGCAAATGCGGCGACATCGACGGCGTATGAATCGCACCGGTAACGGCGCAGGTGATGATGACAGGACGATTTTTGGACATGACAACTCTCCGACTTTTATTCTTATGAAAAAAATCCTGGGTGCAGCGCGCTATGTTCTTGCGTGGCTTACAGGTACTCGACGTTACCGTCGACGCTGATCGCCTGGCCGGTCACGTTGCGTGCGGCGGGCGAACAGAGGAACAACGCCATGGCAGCCACGTCTTCGGCGGTGACCATGCGTTTGAGGGAAATTTTGTTGAGGTATTCCTGGCGCATCTCGGCTTCGGGCACGCCGACCTGCTCGGCACGGGCACGAATCACGCCGTCCATGCGTGGGCCTTCGACAATGCCGGGCAGCAAGGCGTTGACGCGGATATCGCTCTCGCCCAGCTCCGAGGCCAGGGATTTCATCAGGCCGACAATCGCCCATTTGGTCGCCGCGTACGGCGTGCGCCACGCGTAGCCCAGGCGCCCCGCCACCGAGGCGATATGCAGCAGGTGGCCGTGGGACGACGCCTTGAGCATCGGCACCGCATGGTGGGCAAAGCGGTATTGCGCGGTGAGATTGATGTTGATGGTGGCCTGCCACTCGGCGTCGCTGATCGCATCGATGCCGCCGGTAGGCCCGGCGATCCCTGCGTTGTTGACCAGCACATCGAGACCGCCGAAGTGCTCGCGCTGCACCTTGAATACCGCCTCGATCTGCACGGCATCGCTGACGTCGGCGCGGGTGGCGACGGTGCCCGGGTAATTGTCGCGAAACGCGGCCAGGGCCGGCTCGCTGACATCACACACATGCACCTGGGCACCGGCTTCCAGATACGCCGCCGCCAGCACTTCACCAATGCCGGCAGCCCCGCCGGAAATCAACACACGTAACCCAGGATAGGGCTGCAGCCGCTGTAAGACACTCATGCACGTTTACCTCCTGAAGCAGACGACCGCGAACGGTCGTTCTTGACGAGCAGGCGCGCCAGGGAATCGGCGGCCTGCATGATGTCATCGGTCACCGCTGCGCGTGCACCGGCGCCATCGCGGGCCGCCAGGGCTTCGACGATGCGCGTGTGCGCCTCCATCGAGCGTTGCAGGTGAGCTTTATCCGGGGCGACCAGCGCAAAGCACGGGCCCATGTGCAGCCAGAAGTTTTCCACGGCGGCCATGGTCAACTCGGCCTGGGCCACGGCGTAGATGCGCCGGTGAAACGCAAAGTTGGTCCACAGGTAGCGCGACACGTCGACTTCGTCGGCGGCGTGCTGCATTTGCTGGCAGAGGTCGGTGATTTCGTCGAGGTCGGCCTTTTGCAGGCGCAGCACGGCTTTTTCCGCCAGCAGCCCTTCGAGGGCGACTCGTGCATCACGAATTTCACGCAGGCGTTCGACCGTCATCAAGCGCACGCGCAGACGAGAGGTCTCGGTGACTTCAAAGGCGTTTTCGGCGCTGAGGCGTTGCAGGGCTTCGCGCACCGGCATCGGGCTGGAACCGAGGGCTTCGGCAAGGCCGCGGATGGTGAGTTTCTGGCCAGGCTGGAAACGGCCACTCATCAGCGCTTCGCGGATCTGGCGGTAGACCTGGTCTTGCAAGGTATCGCGGGACACCTGGCGCAGGGTGGGCAGGAGGAGCGGACCATCTGTCATGAGGCAAAACCTGTGTTGTCGTTCTTATGGCCTCAATATGTGATCACAAATCAAATATGTCAAATAGTTTCCTGATTTTGGGAGTTGCACATACAACTGTGGGAGTGGGCTTGCCCACTCCCACATTTGCAGCGCATTTAACCTGATATCAGGGTTTTAGCGGACGCTCCTGATCCCGCTCTGAAAGCTCGGTGCCATCATCGGGATGTTTCCAGGTCTGCGGTTTTTCTTCCTCACGCCGCTGGGGCTGCTCACGTTCCGGCTCGTCCCGCCGTTTCTGTTGATCCGTCATTGCCACCTCCCATCCGTAAGAATTGGTCACATCTTCAGCATAGACAGCGAACGCATTTCCGACTGCATTACCGATTGATAGCCAACGAACATCAATCTATCCAAAATTGTCACTTAACATTTCTAAATGTGTCAGCCACTATTCCAGGTCTTAAGCGAAACAAGCACATTCAAAAAGAACGCTGGAGACATAAAACCATGACTAGCCCTACCCGGCCCGACTCTACCCGTTCGAAAGTGGGGGCGGTATTTCGCGTTACTTCGGGCAACTTCCTCGAACAGTTCGACTTTTTTCTGTTCGGTTTCTACGCCACCTACATCGCTGCCGCCTTCTTCCCCGCCGCTAATGAGTTTGCGTCATTAATGATGACCTTCGCCGTATTCGGCGCAGGGTTTCTGATGCGTCCGTTGGGCGCGGTCATCCTGGGTGCCTATATCGATGACGTCGGTCGCCGCAAAGGGCTGATCGTGACCTTGTCGATCATGGCCAGCGGCACCCTGCTGATCGTGCTGGTGCCCGGTTATCACACCATCGGTTTGTGGGCACCGCTGCTGGTGCTGCTCGGTCGTTTACTGCAAGGCTTCTCGGCCGGTGCGGAACTGGGCGGTGTGTCGGTGTACCTGTCCGAAATGGCCACGCCAGGCCGCAAAGGCTTCTACACCAGCTGGCAATCCGGCAGCCAGCAGATCTCCATCGTGGTCGCCGCCGCACTGGGTTATGGCCTGAACGTGTGGATGGAGCCGGCCGTGGTGGCCGATTGGGGCTGGCGCATTCCGTTCGCCCTCGGCTGCGTGATCATCCCGTTCATTTTCATCCTGCGCCGCAACCTGCAGGAAACCGAAGAGTTCGCCAACCGCAAGCATCGCCCGACCATGCGTGAAGTGATGGCGACCCTGGTGAAAAACTGGACCGTGGTCATCGGCGGCATGCTCATGGTGGCCATGACCACTACCGCGTTCTACCTGATCACCGTGTATGCGCCGACTTTCGGCAAGACCGTGCTGCAATTGAGCACGTCCGATGCGCTGCTGGTGACCTTGCTGGTAGCCGTTTCGAACTTTGTCTGGCTGCCGATCGGCGGCACCTTGAGCGATCGTTTCGGTCGCAAGCCGGTGCTGATCGCGATGACCGTACTGACCGTTCTCACGGCTTACCCAGCGCTGTCCTACGTGGTGAACGCGCCAAGCTTCGCCCATATGCTGGAAACCCTGCTGTGGTTCTCCTTCCTCTATGGCATGTACAACGGCGCGATGATCCCGGCCCTCACCGAAATCATGCCGGTGGAAGTGCGCGTGGCGGGCTTCTCACTGGCCTATAGCCTGGCCACCGCGATCTTCGGCGGTTTCACCCCGGCGATCTCCACCTGGTTCATCCACATCACCGAAGACAAGGCCTCGCCGGCCTACTGGATGATGTTCGCCGCAGCATGCGCGCTGTGCTCGACCCTCGCGCTGTATCGTCGTGCCAACGCCCGTGGGCAAGTGATGCAGGGGGCCGCACAATGAAGGCTCTGCTCAAGACCCTGACGGCCCTGGCCCTGGGCGCACTGGCATTGTCGGCCCAGGCCGAGCAGTTGAAGGTAATGACATCGGGTGGCTTCACTGCCGCCTATAAACTGCTTGGCCCGCAATATGCCAAGCAAAGCGGCGATACCCTCGACACTATCCTCGGCCCGTCGATGGGCAAGGCGCCGGAAGCGATTCCCAACCGCCTGGCCCGAGGCGAACCCGCTGACGTGGTGATCATGGTCGGCTACGCCCTGGATGACTTGATCAAGCAAGGCAAGGTCGACCCGGCCTCCCGCGTGGAACTGGCAGACTCGCGCATCGGCCTGGTGGTAAAAGCCGGCGCCGTCAAACCGGCCATCGGCACCGATGCCGAATTGAAAGCCACCCTGAGCAAAGCCAAGTCGGTCGCCTATTCGGACAGCGCCAGCGGTGTATACGTCGAGAAAGAGTTGTTCAAGAAGCTCGGCATGCCCGCCAAAGGCACCATGATCGAACGCCAGCCGGTGGCCGAACAGGTGGCCAAGGGTGACTACGAAGTCGGCCTGCAACAGGTGGCGGAATTGTTGCCGGTGCCAGGTGTGACCTTCGTCGGCAAGATCCCGGAAGATGTGCAATCGGTGACGCGCTTTGCCGCCGGCATTCCGGTCAACGCGCAACACCCGGAGCAGGCCAAGGCGTTGTTGCAATTCCTGGCCTCACCCCAGGCGCAACCGGTGGTGCAATCCACCGGCCTGGACTCGGTGTCACGCTGAGCGAAACGGCATCTCCCGCAATAACCGCTCCAACTCCAGCGCCGCTGGCGGCAATGTCCGCCCGCGGCGTTTTATCAAGCCCACGTTGCGCATCACCTGCGGTTCCACCAGCGGCACGCCGACCAGGATCGGGTGCTCCAGGGCCGGCATCGCAATCGATGGCACCATCGCCACGCCCAATCCCGCCTCCACCAGGCCGATCATGGTAGTCACATGGTGCGTCTCGCAGACACTCGGCTTTTTCACCCGTATGCCGCGCAAGGCCTGGTCAAGCAGGAGGCGGTTGCCGGAGGTCTTGTCCAGGGTGATGTAATCATGTTCGCAGGCCTCGGCCCAGCTCACGCTGTCGCGCTGGGCCAGCGGGTGATCGCGGCGACAGGCCAGCACGTAGCGCTCCTGCAACAACAGTTCGAATTCCACTTCCTCGGCCAGGCTGCCGCTGAAACTCAAGCCGAAATCCGCTTCGCCACTCTCCACCGCGCTGCACACCTCGCCGGCACTGGTATCCAGCACCCGCAAGCGGATCTTCGGGTACAGCTTGCGGAATTCGGAGATCACGTGGGGCATGAAGTAGTACGCGGTGGACGGCACGCAGGCGACAGTGACATTGCCCATGCGCGTGGACGCGACGTTGCTGATGCCCATCAGCGCCACGTCGAGGTCGTCAAGCATGCGTTCGACTTGTGGCAAAAACGTACGGCCCACCATGGTCAGGCTGACCCGCCGGGTAGTGCGTTCGAACAGCTTCACATCAAGGGCGGTTTCGAGCTTTTCGATGCGCCGGCTGAGGGCCGGTTGCGAGATGCGGATGGCCTCGGCGGCGCCACGGAAACTGCCCTTGTCTACCACGGCGCGGAAGGCCTGGAGGTCGTTGAGGTCGAAGTTGATGATCACGGGAGGGCCAATATGGTCGAAGTGGCGGGCATTATCGTACGCGAGCCGCAGGGTCGCCATCTGTGCGTGACCGATACGCCGTTAAATGACCCGCGTCACTGGCCAAACAGAAGGCCCAAACTATAGTCCCCCAGGGCACTTTTTAAAGTGACGGCCCCCCTGAACGAATCCGCTTGAAACAATTCCAAACAGCTCAATTTAGTATAGATTGCGCGCACCGCATCAATGGCATTCAAGGAGGTTACCGTGGCAACTCTGCAAACGAACACAATCCAGGCCCTGCAAGCTAATCGCAGCACTCTCCTTGATCAATGGAAAGCCAGTCTCGAAGCCTCGGGGGCCACGCGCAATATCAAGCCTGACGACGTGCAAACACAGACCGCCGAGTTCCTGGCTCTGCTGACTGAAGCCCTGCAAAATGGCGGTTCGCAGCACATCGATCATGAAAACTGGGCACAAACCCGCCTATTCCTGGAAAAGCTCTCCCACACCCGCGCCCTCGCCGGCCAGGACTCCCAGCAGACCGCCAGCTTCATTTTTGTCCTCAAGGGCCCGCTGTTCACGCTGTTGCAGCGTGAATATGCCGACCAACCGGCACAATTGGCCGAACAACTGCTGACAGTCTCCGAGCTGCTCGACGCCCTGGGCATGCACACCATCCGCACCTTCCAGAAATCCCGCGAGTCGGTGATCAAGCGCCAGCAGGAAGAGTTGCTGGAGCTGTCCACGCCGGTGGTCAAGTTGTGGGAAGGCGTCCTGGCCCTGCCGATGATCGGCACCCTGGATTCGCAACGCACCCAGGTGGTGATGGAATCGCTGCTGCAACGCATCGTCGACACCGGCGCGGAAATCGCGATCATCGACATTACCGGCGTACCGACCGTCGACACCCTGGTCGCCCAGCACCTGCTCAAAACCGTCACGGCCATCCGCTTGATGGGTGCCGACTGCATCATCAGTGGCGTACGCCCGCAAATCGCGCAGACCATCGTGCACCTGGGTCTCGACCTGCAAGGCGTGGTCACCAAGGCCAACCTGGCCGATGCGCTGGCACTCTCCCTCAAACGCTTAGGCGTTACCGTCACCAAGGCCGTTTAAGCATGGAACGCATCCCTATTTTGCAGATGGGCGAGTTCCTGCTCGTGACCATCCAGGTGGACATGCACGACCAACTCGCGCTGACCCTGCAGGACGACCTGTCCGAGCGCATCAGCCGTACCTCCGCCCGCGGTGTGCTGATCGATATCTCGGCGCTGGACATGGTCGACTCGTTCATCGGACGCATGATCGGCACCATCTCCGGCCTGTCGCGCATCATGGATGCCCAGACGGTATTGGTCGGCATGCAACCGGCCGTGGCCATTACGCTGGTGGAACTGGGCATGACCCTGCCTGGCGTGGCGACGGCGTTGAATGTCGAGCGCGGCATGAAACTGCTGCGCGACCGGGTAGAACACTCATGACCCAAGCCAGCAATGGCACCCACCCGGTGCTGATCGAACAGGACGTCGTGCTGGCTCGACAACTCGTACGCAAACTGGCCCAGGACTGCGGCATGCGCCTGATCGACCTGACCAAGCTGGTCACGGCGGTCAGCGAGTTGGCGCGCAACACAGTGGTCTATGGCAAGGGTGGCTACATGGACTGGGCGGTGGTCGAAAAAGACCACCGACCCGGCCTGCGCCTGACCTTTCGCGATGAAGGCCCGGGCATTCCCGACCTGAAACTGGCAATGACCGACGGCTGGACCTCCGGCAGCGGCCTGGGCCTGGGGCTCACCGGGGCCAAGCGCCTGGTGGATGAATTTGAACTGGAGACCGCGCCAGGCCAGGGCACCCGCGTGACGATCACCCGATGGGCCTGAACATTCCCAGTGCCTTGACGCATGTGCTGCTGATTGAAGACCCCAGCCAGGTCGGCCACGCCCGCCGCACGGCGCAGCAACTCGCCGAGCAATTGGGCTTCGACGACACCGATGCCGGGCGCGTGGCCCTGGTGGCCACCGAACTGGCCAGCAATGTCCTCAAGCATGCCGAACATGGCCAACTGCACCTGCGCACCACCGGTAATGGCGGCCTCGAACTGATCGCCATCGACCGTGGCCAAGGCTTCGACCTGAACAGCTGCCTGGTGGACGGTTACTCTACCGGGGGCACCCAAGGGATTGGCCTGGGTGCGATTTCGCGCCTGGCCCAGGTATTCGATGCCTACGCCAATCCACGCGGAACGGCGATCCTGGCCAGGCTGTATCCACGCGGCTCAGTGGCAAAGGACATTCGCTACGGGGTCAGCCAGCACTCACTGCATGATGATCCGCATTGCGGCGATGCCTGGCACCTGGCAATCGAACCCGGTGGTTTCAGTGTGATGGTGGCCGATGGACTGGGCCATGGCGAATATGCCGAGCAAGCCGCCCGGGCAGGTGAGGTGGTATTTGCCCAGAATGCCTTCCTGGATTCGACGGTGCTGATGAACGATCTGCACATTGCCATGAACGGCACCCGCGGTGGCGCCCTCGCCGTGGCCCAATACGATGCCCAGGCCGATAACCTGAGGTTTACCGGCGTGGGCAATATTGGCGCCAGCCTGATCGGGCCGGAAAAGTCCCGTGGCCTGGCCTCCCATCCCGGGATCGTCGGCGTGCAGTTTCGCAAGGCACATGCCTTCGACTACGCTCAAGTGGGCGGCCAGTTGCTGATCCTCTACAGCGACGGCCTGCAGTCACGCTGGAACCTGTCGGACTACCCCGGGCTCGTCCACCGCCACCCTGCCCTGATCGCCGCCGTCCTGCACCGTGACTTCTGTCGCGGCCGGGATGACGTCACGGTCTTCGTGATTGCCCTGGAGGCCATTGATGGCTGACACCCCTGCCGCGCTCGCCGCTGAAATCCAACGCCTTCGCCTGGAGGCGGACGCCCTGCGTTCCGAGCTGGACGAAACCAACCAGGGCGTGCTGGCGCTGTATGCCGAACTGGACACCCAGGCCGACCAACTGCGCCAGGCGTCGGACCTCAAGAGCCGCTTCCTGTCCTACATGAGCCATGAGTTCCGCACGCCGCTGGGCTCGATCCTGAGCATCACCAGCCTGCTGGCCGATGAGCTGGATGGCCCGTTGAGCGAGGAACAGCACACCCAGGTCGGCTTCATTCGCAACTCGGCCCGCGAACTGCGCGAGATGGTCGATGACCTGTTGGACCTGGCGAAGATCGAGGCCGGACGTATCAGCATTTCCCCGGCCTGGTTCGATATGTTCGACCTGTTCTCGGCGTTGCGCGGCATGTTCCGGCCGATTGTCGATGCGTCCTCGGTGGACCTGATCTTCGAAGAGCCCTCCGGCTTGCCCAAGCTCTACACCGATGACAAGAAACTGGCGCAGATCCTGCGCAACTTTATCTCCAACGCGCTGAAGTTCACCGCGCAGGGCGAAGTGCGGGTGTCGGCGCGCATGGAGAATGAACACGAGATACGCTTTGCGGTGCAGGACACCGGCCTGGGTATACCGGGTGAATTGCACAGCAATCTGTTCGAAGACTTTTCCCAGATTGATTCACCGTTGCAAAAGCGCCTGCGCGGCACCGGCCTGGGCCTGTCCTTGTGCAAGCGTTTCGCCGAACTGCTCGGTGGCCGGGTGGGCGTGGAAAGCACACCCGGTGTGGGCTCGCTGTTTTTTGTGGTCATTCCCTTTTCCATCGCCAGCGAGACCGTCGATGAAACGTGACATACAACTGCTGATCGTCGACGACAACGCTGCCACGCGCTATGCCCTGCGCCGACGCCTGGAGCGCCATCATTACCTGGTACTGGAAGCCGGCACGGGCCAGGAAGGGCTCGACCTGATCGCGAGGGGCAAGATCGACGCACTGATCCTGGACGTCAACCTGCCGGACATGAGCGGCTTCGACATCGTACGTGGTTTGCGTGCCAACCCGGCCACGGCCTTGCTGCCGGTGGTGCACGTTTCGGCGGCGTCCATCGAGACCGGCGACATCATCACCGGCCTGGACGCAGGCGCCGATGCCTACCTGATCCACCCGGTAGACCCCGAGGTGCTCCTGGCGACCCTGCGCACCTTGCTGCGGGTACGCGACACCGAATACGCACTGCGCGAAAGCGAGGCGCGCTTCCGGGAAATCTTCTTCAATATCAGCGCACCGATTGCGGTGATGGACGCGCAGTTGAAGGTTCACGAGTGCAACCACGCCTTCGCCCAACTGATCCACGACAACCTCAACCCGGACGCCCTGCTCGAATGCTTCGCCAGCGATCAATACAGCGTCATCCAGGAGCTGTGCCTGCGCCTCGCGGCGGGTGAACGCTGGAAGGGCACGCTGCAGATGAAGGTCGATGGGCAACTGCGCGAAACCGAATGGCAGATTTCGCCCTATGACCGCGCCGAATTGAGCCTGGTGTTTGTCGAGGACGTGACCGAACACCGCCATCGTGAACGCCACCAACAGGCCGAGCTGGCCAACGCCGCCACCCAGTTGGCACGTACGGAAGCGCAACTGCTCCAGGCCCAGAAAATGGATGCCCTGGGCAAGCTCACCGGCGGTATCGCCCACGACTTCAACAACCTGCTGACGGGCATCATCACCAGCCTGGAACTGATCAAGAAGCGCATCGAAAGCCAGCGCACCGACAAGGTCCTGGGTTATGCCGACGCGGCGCTCAGTTCAGCCCTGAGCGCCGCCGGCCTGACCAACCGTCTGCTCGCCTTCGCCCGCCAGCAGCCGCTGGACACCCGGCCGACCGATATCAACGCACATATCCGCTCGCTGGAAGAGTTGCTGGTGCGCACCATCGGCGAACACATTGCCCTGAAACTGGAGCTGACCACCAACCCCGCCGTGGCGCTGGTGGACCCGATCCAACTGGAAAGTGCGGTACTGAACCTGGTGATCAACGCGCGGGATGCACTGCCCCAGGGCGGGATTATCTGGGTGACGACTTACCCGTCGTATTCCAACGGCAACCTCAAGCTGCAAGATGGCCCGTACGTTGCCCTGTCGGTACGGGACAACGGTGTGGGCATCGAGCACAGCGTGATCGACAAGGTGTTCGACCCCTTCTTCACCACCAAACCCGTCGGCCAGGGCACCGGCCTGGGTCTGTCGACCATCTATGGCTTTGCCCGCCAGTCCGGCGGTGATGCACAGATTCGCAGCGTGACCCGCCAGGGCACCGAGGTGACCCTCATGCTCCCCGCCGCCGACGGCCCCGCCACCTTTGCCACCAAGACCGTGGCGGTGCCGGGCAACAGCAAGGGCGAACACATACTGATCGTGGAAGACATGCCCTCGGTCCGCAGTTTTGTCGCCGAGGTACTGGCGGATGCCGGCTACCGCTGCAGCCTGGCGGCCGATGGTGACGAAGCCATCGTCATCCTGAAAGCCAATGCGGGCATCGACCTGCTGCTGACGGATGTCGGCTTGCCGTACATGACTGGCCGGGAGCTGGCCGACCACGCGCGAGCCCTGAACCCCAACCTGCCGATCCTGTTCATGACCGGCTACGCCGAGAATGCGGCCAACCGCCAGAACTTCCTGGGCGAACGCATGGACCTGATCACCAAGCCTTTTCATATCGATGAGCTGCTGGAAAAGATCAGACAGGGCGTAGGGGAGCAGGGCTAGGCGCCGATAGACCGGGACACCTAACAGGGCAGGAAGCCTATCTGCTGGCGGAAGGCGGCAGCGATCCGGTGCTGGAACGCACGCGTGCCCGGGCCTCAGAAATTTTCACCGTAAAACTGCGCAGTATCACTCAATTGATCGAGCCGCGAACCTGTCAGGAATGACAGTACCGCTGGTCTTGCGACGCGTTGACGGGTGGCCGCTTCGGGACTTTGCTTAGGCATACCGCTACCGGCAATGTGTCGGCGTACAGCGGGAGACGTGGGTTTGCGAGGATACGAAGAATGAGCGGAAGACAAAACGGTACGGTGAAGTGGTTCAACAGCGAAAAAGGGTATGGGTTCATTACTCCGGAGAGCGGGCCTGACCTTTTCGTTCATTTCAGAGCGATTCAGGGGGATGGATACAAAGAATTGAAAGAGGGGCAGAAAGTCACTTTCGTAGCCGTGCAAGGTCAGAAGGGCATGCAGGCGGATGAAGTGGCCGTGCAGGTCTGATCCCCTTCGGATCAACGTTTGAGGCCCTCACTGAAGTCGCTATGTTGCACTGAAAAAGGAGAACGGCCATGCCCTGTAAAGCTCCGCGGACTGCAATCACCACCAGCAGCGAGACAGCGACCTACGATGACCAGGATATCTTCTTCCACAGCCCGTCCTTCGCCAGGGGAGGCCAGTTGCTACGCGAAGGGCAAACCGTGACCTACGAGTTGAGAAGAAGAAGCGACGGTGTGCTGGAGGCATTCAACATTCGCGTTGAGGAAGAACCCAGTACGCATTAGTGCAGCCTACGGCGTGCCATGAACCGCGTTCGCGGCACGCCTTTCACTCTTTCCTCCCCCGTACGGCCAACGCCCCACCTGCGCACGGACTGCTGCCTCGTCATGCAGTGCGTGCCAGAGCGTCGCATCGATAGCACTGATGATTACTATCGAAACGAGCGCCTGCCCGATTTTCAGTACCGGTTCCTATAATCGCCTCCAATTTCCCTCCCCCGCGCCTGGCTTCAGGCGACATTCACCCTGGAACCCAACACCATGCCAAGTGCCAGCCAAGCCCCCAGCGGCCTCCCCGAACATAATCAACAGAGCGTCAAACAGCAGTGGCTGGCGATTCTCTCGGTCGCCGTCGGTGCCTTCGCCCTGGTCACCAGTGAGTTTCTCCCGGTGGGCGTGCTCAACGACGTCGCTGCCGACCTCGGCATCAGTGCCGGCCACGCCGGCCTGATGGTGACCCTGCCCGGCATCATGGCCGCCCTCGCCGCCCCATTGCTGTCGGTGATCATTGGCGCCATGGACCGCCGCTACCTGCTGATCGGCCTGACGCTGATCATGATCATTGCCAACATGGTCGTGGCGTTCGCCAGTGACTTCAGCCTGCTGCTGTTCGGCCGCGTGCTGCTGGGCATCAGTATCGGCGGTTTCTGGGCGACGGCCATCGCCCTCAGCGGCCGCCTGGCGCCCAAGGGAGTGGACGTCGCCAAGGCCACCTCGATCATCATGATGGGCGTGACCCTGGCCACCGTACTGGGCGTGCCGGTCGGTACCTGGCTCAGTGGCTTGATGGGTTGGCGCATGACGTTCCTGGTCACCGCGCTGGTGGGTATCCCGGTGTTGTTGGCGCAGGTCCTCCTGCTGCCCCGGCTGGACCCGGAGAAAGCCATTCTCGTGCGCGACCTGCCCGCCTTGTTCATCAACCCACGGGCTCGGGTCGGGTTGATCGCGGTATTGCTGATCGGGTTGGCACACTTTGCTGCGTACACCTATGTCGCACCGTTCTTTAAATACAGCTCCGGTTTCGACGGCCCAACGATTGGTTCACTGTTGCTGCTCTTTGGCGTGGCTGGGGTATTCGGAAATATTTTTGCCGGTTTTGCCGCCAACCGCAGCGTACGCCACACCTTGATGCTGGTTGCACTGATGATCGGCACCAGCACCGCCCTTTTCCCTTACTTCGCCACCGGCATGACCGGCGCAGCGATGCTGATCGGCCTGTGGGGCTTTGCCTTCGGCGCCTTCCCGGCCTGTGCAAGTATCTGGATGTTCGTGGTCGCGCCCAAGGATGTCGAACGCGGCATGCCGCTGTTCGTCGCCTTGTTCCAGGTGATCATTGCCCTGGGTTCGTTCTTTGGCGGGCGGATCGTCGACCAGATGGGCAGCTCGGTGTTGTTGAGCCTGGCCACGGCCTTGGTCGGCGTCGGTTTTATGACCGTGCTGGTGCTGGGGCGGAATGTAAGCAATAGCCTGGCGGCCCAACCCGCCTGAGCGAAGAGTGCCCACCCAAAAAGCCTGCTGAGCCTTAAGCCCAGCAGGCTTTTTTATTTTCAATGTCCCAACGACCGTCACAGCGATGGAAAAGCCTGGTAATGAGAATTCGCACAATGAATCTTGTGCCCCCAGGCCCCTGGGCTAGCCTGAAAAAGTCGCCGCCGTGGCGACAGACTGCCAAGGAGGTTATATGCCAGCTAGATATCGTGATGCGGTCACAGGGGAGTACGTGACAGAGGCTGAGGCAAAGAAGAGGCCTAGGGAGACGGTGAAGGAGACGGATAAAAAGCCGCCGTCAAAGCCCAGGGGCAAGAAGCAGGGTCACGCTTGAAGGCTTGCTGGCTACAGCGAAGGAACGATTACATTCCAAAATGAAAAAGCCCCGTAGCTTACTCGGCTACGGGGCTTTTTCTATGTAATGGCGGAGAGATAGGGATTCGAACCCTAGGTACCGGTGAAGGTACAACGGATTTCGAATCCGTCCCATTCGGCCACTCTGGCATCTCTCCAACGGCGCGCATCATAACAGCATGATTCGTGGATGCAAAGCGCCGAAGCGATTTTTTTCCGTGCTATCAGATGCTTGCGTCGATTAAAGCGGTACGCCGAGACGATTGGCGACTTCTTCGTAGGCTTCGATCACGTCACCGAGGCCCTGGCGGAAGCGGTCTTTGTCCATCTTCTTCTTGGTGTCCTTGTCCCACAGGCGGCAGCCGTCCGGACTGAATTCGTCGCCCAGAACGATGGAGCCGTCGTGGAACACGCCGAACTCGAGCTTGAAGTCCACCAGCAGCAGGCCGGCGGCGTCGAACAGCTTGCTCAGCACGTCGTTGACCTTGAGGGACAGCTCCTTCATGCGCGCCAGTTGCTCAGCGGTACCCCAGCCGAATGCCACGACGTGGGATTCGTTGATGAACGGGTCGCCCTTGGCGTCGTCCTTCAGGAACAGTTCGAAGGTGTACGGATTGAGCTTGAGGCCCTCTTCCACGCCCAGGCGCTTGACCAGGCTGCCGGCGGCGTAGTTACGCACGACGCATTCAACCGGGATCATGTCGAGCTTCTTGACCAGGCACTCGTTGTCGCCCAGCAGTTTGTCGAATTGGGTCGGGATGCCGGCCGCTTCGAGCTTCTGCATGATGAAGGCGTTGAACTTGTTGTTCACCATGCCTTTGCGATCAAGTTGTTCGATGCGTTTGCCGTCGAACGCCGAGGTGTCGTTGCGAAACAGCAGGATCAGGCGGTTGGCGTCGTCGGTCTTGTACACCGACTTGGCTTTGCCGCGGTAGAGTTCTTCACGTTTTTCCATGATGGGCTCCGCTTGCTAAATGGTGGGCTAGGCGATGTGTCGCCAGTCGAGCCCTGAATCTTGATCGGCCAGTTGCAGCCAGTCCGGGTCGCACCCGAGGGTGTCGACAAAACATTGCCGGGCCAGCTGCGGCAGGTTGTTCTTGCTGCTCAGGTGGGCCAGGACCAGGTGTTGCAAGTCTTGCCAGCCCAACTCATACACCAGGTACGCCGCCTGGTGGTTGTTCAAATGTCCCAGTTCGCCGCCCACCCGCTGCTTGAGGAAGTAGGGGTAATGACCACGGGCCAGCAGGTCTCGGCAATGGTTGGACTCGATCATCAAAGCATCGAGGTTCCGGTAGCCGTCCAACACCTTAGCGCAGTAGGAGCCCAGGTCGGTCAGTACGCCGAAGCGCCGCTCACCGTCACTGAAGACATACTGCGTCGGCTCCTGGGCGTCATGCGCCACGGCAATCACGTCGATGCTCAAGGCGCCGATTTGCAACTGCTCGCCACCGGCCAGGAAACCTGCGGGTTCAATGGGTTTGCGCATCCCGCGCAAGGTGCCGCGACTGAGGTACACCGGGAGATTGTAGCGCCGAGACAGCAAACCCACGCCATGCACGTGGTCGGCATGTTCGTGGGTTACCAGAATCGCGCTCAGCTGCGCGGGGTGAACCCCCAGGCGCAGCAGGCGCCGCTCGGTTTCTTTTAACGAGAAACCACAATCCACCAGCACATACGTGTCGTCATGTGCGACCAGCGTGCCGTTCCCTTGGCTACCGCTGCCGAGAACGGCAAAACGCATCGGATCAGCCCAGGTTGTCCTGAATCACGCCCAACACTTTGCGCGCTGTTTCAGCTGGCGCAACGGTATTGATGTTCTTCTCGACGGTGACCTGCACGCTGTCGCCCACCTTGCTCAAACGAACCTGGTAACGCTCGGCGCGGGTCTCGATCTCTTCCTTGGTCGGCTTGCTGCCGAACAGTTTGCCGAAGAAACCAGGCTCGTCGTCTTTACGCTCGGCCTTTTCCGCCACGTTGATGTAGTACAGGCCCAGGCTGCGGTTGATGTCTTCAACGCGCCAAGGGCCCTGCTCCAACGCGCGGCCAACACTGGCCCATGCACGGTCGAGGTCTTCACCCAGGTTCAGCACCACGTTGCCGCTGCCGTCTTCGGTGAGGCTGACGCGGCTCGGGGTGTCGTAATCACGGGCGGCGAGCAGGGAAACCGAACCACCCTTCTCGGAGATACGGCTCATGCTGGCCAGCATCTCGTCGACCAGCGCCGAGTCGACACCGGTGTTAACCGAGCGGTTGGTGAAGTCAACGTTGGCGGTGCTGCCGGCCGGGCGCTCGGCGCTGACCACGTAGACCTCACTGGTATTGCGCTGTACGCCTGGCTCGATGCGCACACGCACGCGGGCTTCGCTGTCGGCGGCTACGCCACCGGCCTGCAAGCGCTTGGCCATGGTGGCGGACAGCTCGCTGCCCTGCTGCCATGCGGTGGTGAACTCACCGGTCTGCGGGCGCTGCTCGTCCAGGCGGAAACCGTTGTCCTGGAAGAACTGCACGGCCACCGGCCAGACTTCGGCAGGTGGGCGTTGTGCCACGATCCAGCGCGAGTCGCCGCTCTTCTGCAGGCTGTAGTCGCTGGCATCCGCCACCGCCGAGATCGGCTGTGGCCGCGGCACCACATACTCACCCTTGGTGGTGTCGTCGGCGACGTTGCGCGGGATCGGCAGCAACGGGTCAAGGCGCTTGGCGACGTTGACGCCCGGCGGCAATTCCATCGGTTTGGTGGGTTGTGCTTCCAGGTAATCGCTGCCGCGGTCACGGAAGTAGCCTTCCGGGCCCCAGATCCAACCGCAGCCACTGGTGCTGGAGATAATCAAGGCAAGTGCGGAAAGTCCGGCCAATCGCTTCATGCGTAGTGCTTCCTCAATTAAACCAGGACGCCGGACTGGCGCAGGGCCTGTCGCAGCGGTTCGTGACAGGCTTCGCTGAGACGGGTGAGCGGCAGACGGATACCGCCCGGCATCATGCCCATTTCAGTCAGTGCCCATTTCACGGGAATAGGGTTGGATTCGATAAACAGTGTCTTGTTGAGCGGCATCAGCTTCTCGTGGATCGCGCGGGCGGTCACGGCGTCGCCTGCGATGGCGGCGGCACACATTTCGCTCATGGCGCGGGGGGCCACGTTGGCGGTCACGGAGATGTTGCCCTTGCCGCCCAGCAGGATCAGCTCGACAGCGGTGGCGTCGTCACCGGAATACACCAGGAAATCGCTGTTCACGCCGGCCAGGATGTCCTTGGCGCGCTGCAGGTCACCGGTGGCTTCCTTGATACCGATGATGTTCGGCACGGTCGACAGGCGGATCACGGTCTCGGCCTTCATGTCGCACGCGGTGCGACCCGGTACGTTATAGAGGATCTGCGGGATATCGACCGCTTCGGCAATGGCGCGGAAATGCTGGTACAGGCCTTCCTGGGTCGGCTTGTTGTAGTACGGGGTCACCAGCAGGCAGGCGTCGGCGCCGGCCTTCTTGGCGTTTTTGGTCAGCTCGATGGCTTCACGCGTCGAGTTGGCGCCCGTACCGGCGATCACGGCAATACGGCCGGCAACACGCTTGACCACGAATTCGATGACCTGGATATGTTCTTCCACGTCGAGGGTAGCCGATTCACCGGTGGTGCCGACCGCCACGATGGCATTGGTGCCTTCTTGCAGGTGGAAGTCCACCAGTTTGCCCAGGCTGTCCCAGTCGAGATGACCTTGTGCATCCATGGGTGTGACCAGTGCCACCATACTGCCCGCAATCATGCAACCGCTCCTGCCGGAAAAAGAGAGCCGTAATGGTACTGGCGCCAAGATGCTTGCACAAGCGAAGTACCGCCTGAGGATGCGTTCTGCCGCAACTAAACGACGGGCAATGCCATCATTGGACGAAAGCATGCCCTGAAGCACGCTGAAATCGGACTGATCACGCAATGAAAACGCCACCTCCTATCCCTTGGCGACGGTTTTCGCTACCCTTCATCCTTTGATCGATACAGCCCACACGGTATCGACCGCTCATCGTTTTAGGAAGGCTGCATGTCCACCCCCACAGTTCGCGAACAATTCCTTGTTATCAGTGCCCTCGGCGCCAACCCCATGGAGCTGACCAACGTCCTGTGCCGCGCCAGCCATGAAAACCGCTGCGCCGTCGTGACCTCCCGCCTGACCCGCCACGGCGAGTGCAGCGCGCTGGTCCTGCAGATCTCCGGCACCTGGGATGCCCTGGCGCGCCTGGAGACCGGCCTGCCAGGCCTGGCCAAGAAGCATGACTTCACCGTCAACGTGGTGCGCAGCGCAGCCCTGGAGAATCGTCCCCAGGCCCTGCCGTATGTGGCTTACGTCAGCTCCGCCTACCGCTCGGACATCGTCAATGAGCTGTGCCAGTTCTTCATCGACCACAACGTCGAGCTGGAGAACCTGACCTGCGACACCTACCAGGCCCCGCAAACCGGCGGCACCATGCTGAACGCCACGTTTACCGTGACCCTGCCGGCCGGCGTGCAGATCAGCTGGTTGCGCGACCAGTTCCTGGATTTCGCCGATGCCTTGAACCTCGACGCCTTGATCGAGCCATGGCGCCCACAGAACCCAATGTAAGGAAGTTTTCATGGCGGTAGTCATCGACAAACCCGTAGCCGATTTCGAAGCCCAGGCCACCAGCGGCCAGACCTTCAGCCTCGCCGCCCTCAAGGGCAGGCAAGTGGTGATCTACTTCTACCCGAAGGACAGCACGCCGGGCTGCACCACCGAAGGCCAGGGCTTTCGTGATCAGTACGCAGCGTTCAAGGCGGCCAATACCGAGGTGTTTGGCGTGTCGCGTGACAGCGTGAAGTCCCACGAGAACTTCAAGGGCAAACAGGAGTTTCCCTTCGAGCTGATCAGTGACAAGGATGAAGCGGTTTGCCAGCTGTTTGATGTGATCAAGTTGAAGAAGCTGTACGGCAAGGAATACCTCGGCGTGGATCGCAGCACCTTCCTGATCGACAAGGATGGCGTGCTGCGCCAGGAATGGCGTGGTGTGAAGGTGCCGGGCCATGTGGATGCCGTGCTGGCGGCGGCGCAGGCCTTGAACAAAGCCTGAGACGCAGCAGACTTTTGTATGAGCGGGCTTGTCCCGCTCACTACAGAAGCGGCGCCACGACAGGCTCCTGCCGCGGCCACGCGTCCAGCACCGCCTTGAACAGCGTTGCCAGCGGGATCGCAAAAAACACGCCCCAGAATCCCCATAACCCACCGAACAACAGCACCGCGCAGATGATCGCCACCGGGTGCAGGTTGACTGCCTCTGAGAACAACAGCGGCACCAGCACATTGCCATCCAGGGTCTGGATAATCCCGTAAACCGCCATCAGGTAGATGAACTGGTCGCTCCAGCCCCACTGGAACAAGGCGATCAAGGTCACGGGCACCGTCACCACCACGGCGCCGACGTAGGGCACTACCACCGAAATCCCCACCAGCAAGGCCAACAAGGCTGCGTAGTTCAGGTCCAGGGCGATGAAGGCGATGTAGGTCACGCCCCCGCAGATAATGATCTCGATGACCTTGCCGCGAATGTAGTTGGCGATCTGCCGGTTCATTTCCTCCGCCACCCGGGTGATCAGCGCGCGCTCGCGCGGCAGGTAGCCTCGCACCCAGCGACCGATCATGGCGCGGTCCTTGAGGAAGAAGAACACCAGGATCGGCACCAGCACCAGGTAGATCATGATGTTGACCAGCAGCGGCAGGCTGGACAGAGAAAAGGTCAGCGCCCATTGCCCGAACTTTCCGATCTCGCCGCGCGCCACTTCGATGGCTTGCAGCACCTGTTCGTCCGACACCAAATGCGGGTAGCGCTCCGGCAACAACAGCAACAGCGACTGCCACTTGGCGAGCATGCCGGGCAGTTCATTGAACAGGGTGATCAACTGATGCCATAGCAACGGCAATACCACCACGATAAACAGCACCAACAAGCTCATGAACAAGGCGAACACCAGCCCTACCGCCGCCCCACCCGGCAGGTGCAGGCGCTCTAGCGTAGTGACCAGGCCCTGCATCAGGTAAGCCAGCACCATCCCCGCCAATACCGGCGCCAGCATGCCGCCCAAGGTGAGTACGGCCGTAAAGGCCAGAAACAGCAGGACTGCCAGCACCACCGCCTCCTCATCGGAGAAGTAGCGCTGGATCCAGTCTCGTAACACTTTGAACATCAATCAACCTCGGGTGATAGGGCAAACGATTCAGGCCTTGCGCAACCAGTAACGGTACACACCGGCGGCGTCTTCTTCATGCAGCAGCGTGTGGCCGGCCAGCTTGGCAAACGTACGGAAATCACGCTGGGAGCCGGCGTCCGTAGCGATCACCTTGAGCACTGCGCCACTGCTCAGACGGTTGAGTTCCAGCTTGGCCTTGAGCAAAGGCAGCGGGCAATTGAGGCCGCTGGCATCGAGTTCGGCATCAAAGGCTACAGCGTTGGTCATGGTTTACTCCGGGCAAGCGTTGAGAGTGCTTAGAATATCTGGTCCGAAGCTCAGTGTCCGGCTACAGTAAGCTCTTTGTCGAAAGGCTCTGTGCATGACTTTTTTGCGCCCCACCCTGCTGACGCTGGCTTGCCTGCTGGCCTCCCCAGGCTTCGCCGACGACCTGCCGTCACTTGGCGACGCCAGTTCTGCCATTGTCTCGCCGCAACAGGAATACCAACTGGGCCGCGCGTGGCTGGCCTACCTGCGGGGCCAGGTCTCGCAACTCAACGACCCGCAGCTCAAGGACTACGTTGAAACCAGCGTGTACAAGCTGGTGGAGACCAGCCAGGTCAATGACCGACGGCTGGAATTCATCCTGATCAACAGCCCGCAACTGAACGCTTTTGCCGCACCGGGTGGCATCGTCGGGGTCAACGGCGGCCTGTTCCTCAACGCCCAGACCGAAGGGGAATATGCCTCGGTACTGGCTCACGAACTGGCGCATTTGTCCCAACGCCACTTCGCCCGTGGCGTTGAAGCGCAACAGCGCATGCAGATTCCGATGATGGCCGCCCTGCTCGGCGGCATCATTGCTGCTGCGGCGGGTGCAGGCGATGCAGGCATTGCCGCGATTGCCGGCACCCAGGCCGCGGCGATCCAGGAACAACGTCGGTTCTCTCGCCAGAACGAACAAGAGGCAGACCGTATCGGCATCCTCAACCTGGAAAAAGCCGGATATGACCCGCGCTCCATGCCGACCATGTTCGAACGCCTGATGCGCCAATACCGCTTCGACGCCAAACCGCCGGAGTTCCTGTTGACGCACCCGGTCACCGAATCGCGGATCGCCGACACCCGCAACCGCGCCGAGCAATCCAAGCCTGGCGGCAAGGAAGACAGCCTGCGTTATCAGCTCATCCGCGCGCGGGTGCAATTGCAATACGAAGACACCCCTGGCCTCGCCGCCAAGCGTTTCCAGGCGCAGCTGGACGAAAACCCGAAGAACGATGTAGCGCGCTACGGCTTGACTATCGCCCAGATCAAAGGCTCCCAATTCAAGCAGGCTCGGGAAAACCTCGCGCCGCTGCTGGCCAAGGCGCCCAACGACATCACCTACAACCTGGCGCAGATCCAGCTGGACATCGACAACAGCCGCCTGCCGGATGCCCAGCAACGCACGGATCGGATGCTCACCCAGTACCCAGGCAACTATCCGTTGAATCAGGTGCGCGTGGACCTGCTGCTCAAGCAGAACCGCACGGCGGATGCAGAAAAGGCACTGGACGGTTTGCTCAAGTCTCGCCCGGATGACCCGGACGTGTGGTACCAGGTCGCTGAGACACGCGGTTTGTCGGGCAACATCATCGGTTTGCATCAGGCCCGCGCCGAGTACTTTGCGCTGGTCGGTGATTTCCAGCAGGCCATCCAGCAATTGGATTTTGCCAAGCGTCGCGCCGGCAGCAACTTCCCGCTGTCGTCGCGCATCGATGCACGCCAGCGTGAGTTGATCGAACAGGAACGCCTGGTCAAAGGGATGATGAGCTAAACCGATCAGGCACAAAAAAGCCCCGCCCTCGTTAAACGAAGGCGGGGCTTTTTGTTATTACCGACTTACTCAGCCAGTTTGAAGGTAATGAAGCTGGCGCGGCCCTGACGCAACACACGCATCGACACCGAGCGGTTCTTCGGCAACGCCTTGGCGATGTCGGTGAACTGCTTGGTGGTCTCGATCGCCTGGTTGTTCAGGTGGGTGATGACGTCACCCGGCTGTAGGCCGATCAGAGACGCCGGGCCATCCTGCACTTCCTTGATCACGACGCCGCTCTTGAGGTCAAAGCTCTTTTTCTGCTCAGCGGTCAGCTCGGCCACGGCGATGCCCAGGCGGTTGCTGCTGCGCTCGGCGCCCGGCTTGGTATTGCCCAGGGCATCCAGGGTGGCGCCTTCTTCAGGGATTGCGCCCACGGTCAGCTCAACAGTCTGGCGCTTGCCTTCGCGGATCACTTCCAGCTTGGCTTTGCTACCCGCCTTGAGCGCACCTACGAGATGCGGCAGGTCGGCCGACATGACGATTGGCTGGCCGTTCATGCTCAGGATCACATCGCCAACTTGCAGGCCGCCTTTGGCAGCCGGGCCGTCGTCCTGGATCTGTGCAACCAGTGCGCCGGCCGGCTTGTCGAGGCCGAAGGACTCAGCCAGGTCTTTATTCACTTCCTGGATCACTACGCCCAACCAGCCGCGGCTGACCTTGCCACCGCTTTTCAGCTGGTTGGAAACGTCCATGGCCACGTCGATCGGAATCGCGAACGACACCCCCATGAAGCCACCGGAACGGGTGTAGATCTGCGAGTTGATGCCGACCACTTCGCCCGCCAGGTTGAACAGCGGACCACCGGAGTTACCCGGGTTGATCGGCACGTCGGTCTGGATGAACGGTACGTAGTTTTCGTTCGGCAGGCTGCGGCCGATGGCGCTGACGATGCCTTGGGTCACGGTATGGTCAAAACCAAACGGCGAGCCGATGGCGACCACCCACTGGCCGGCTTTCAGGTCCTGGGATTTGCCCAGCTTGAGCACAGGCAAGTCCTTGCCGTCGATCTTCAGCAAGGCCACGTCGGAACGTGGGTCGGTACCGACGAGCTTGGCTTTCAACTCACTGCGATCGGCCAGGCGCACGAGAATCTCGTCAGCGTCGGCAATCACGTGGTTGTTTGTAAGGATGTAGCCGTCCGACGAAATGATGAAACCCGAGCCCAGGGACTGCGCCTCGCGCTGACCACCGCCACCACGGGGTGCGCGCTGTTGCGGCATGCCGCGCTCGAAGAACTCGCGCAGCATCGGCGGCAGGCCCTCCAGGTCCGGCATCTGCTGGTTGGAGACTTTGCGATCCGGCAGTTTCTGCGTGGTACTGATGTTCACCACGGCAGGTGAGGCTTGCTCGACCAATTGGGTGAAGTCAGGCAGCTCGACTGCTTGCGCAGGCAGGGCCTGACCCAGCACCAACACCGTGGCGACTATGGATAGGTAAGACTTCAAACGTGGTATCGACATACAGCTCCCGTTACGACGAGCAGGGTTGAGCGACAGGGTTCAAGAAACGCCGGAAACCGCGACCGACATCTTTGTTCCGCGAATAAAACAAGGCCAGAGCCGACAAGCCCTGACCTATAAAAAACATGGGGGATTTTTGCAAGTGAAAATGCTGATCCAGACATTTCATGCTCTCGGCAGCCAACCTGGCATGGGAATACAGTGAAACGTCAGGATGAACATAGGATTAACGACTCACGGTTGGGCGGCTGGCTTTTTTTCACCGCGCACCGATAGGGCGATACGCTCTGCGGTGCCGATGGGTATTTCACCCACCACCGTTACCATCATCTCACCGTCTACCGTATTCAGCCGACGCGATACCGCGACTGTAGGGCCCAACTGAGTGCGGGTCTCCGTCATGCTTGCATCGCTGATCGGCTCCAGGAATACCGAGAACCGCGCCAGCCCGTCTTCATACATCAGGCTGTCGACGGTCGCCTTGGTCTGGGTATCTTTGCGGGCACTGGTGTTGGTCAATTGAAAACCCGGTGGCAACCATTCCATATGCCAAGTCTCGGTAGATTGCACCTCGGGCGCTTTGCTATTAACGACGGCGATAGGTGTGCAGTCGTTGCTGGGTTGCAGTTCCCGGTCATCAGGCACGACGGAAGTATTCAACCGCGTGAACTGGAAGCGCTCCAGCAACTGCCCTTGATCATTGAGCAACAGGGACTTGAGCGGCAGCGCGGTTTCCCGATCCAGGTGCAGTTCAAAGCCATAACGGTACTGGTCACGCGGCGTGATCGATACGATGACCGCATTTCGACCGGCCACGCGGGACTTGCCAATGACGGCCAGTTCGTAGAATTGATTGAGTTTTTGCGGATCAAGCGCACGTGATGGTGCATCACGCGAATTGCCAAGGCCTGCGACAAGAGTGCCGCTGACGCATTGCGTCCGGCCATTCAACCGCACGACTTCCTGGGCAGAACCATCGAGCTGCAAGAGCCGCTCACGGACCTGACCGTCCTGGACACGATGCCAGATGTCATGGGTAGAAAAACTGCCGTTGCGTTCGTAGACGAACGTACCTTGAAAGCTTTGCTGTTGCTCTGCACGCCCAAGTCGAGTCAGCCAGTCTTGGGCTTCATCGGCGTGGGCGGGGAGTGCAAACCAGCCACTGAGCAAAAGCGTAAGGAGCGGTATGGCTCGCATAGAGCTCCTTACGGATTAGCGGTTTTCCAGGCTTGCTGCACGAGCATAAGGCAGAGCGCTTTCAGTGCCCTTCAGAGCCGATTCCTGTGCGTGTTGGCGCAGGTAGCCTGGAAGACGCTGGTCTTGCCAACCGGATTGCCCTTGCAGTACACCGTTGGCCATCGGGCCGGTGGTGTCAGCGCTTTCCTTGTAGCCGGCCAATACCGCTGGGCCTTTGACCTGCGGACCCGCCATTACCGGCTGCTGGGTCTGCTGAGCCAGTTCGGCACCGGCGATCTCGTCCTGGTTGTACAGGCGAACACCCGCCAGCACGGCGACAGTCACCGAGGCAGCAACCGCCAGGCGACCCAGGCTACGCCATGGACCACGAGCAGCCTTTGCCGGAACGGCTTCATCAGCCAGTGCAGCAGAAACGGCCGCAGCAATATCCAGACGAGGGATTAGAAGATCCTTGTGCATCACCGCCCGAGCGACTTGGTAACGAGACCAGGTATCACGGGTTTCGGCGTCATCAAATGCGTTGAGCACTCGACGAAGTTCCAGTTCATCCGCTTCGTTATCCATCACTGCGGACAGCGATTCCTGCAGGGCATCACGACTCATGGCGGTTCCTCTCTTGGCTGTCGCCGCTGTCTTTAGTTCTCTTGCAACAACGGTTGCAAGGCTTTATCGATGGCTTCCCGGGCCCGGAAAATCCGTGACCTTACAGTCCCCACCGGACACTGCATGACGCTCGCAATGTCTTCGTAACTCAGACCATCGAATTCACGTAAAGTTAACGCCGTACGCAAATCTTCTGGCAGTTGCTGAATTGTGCGATGAACGGTGCCTTCGATCTCGTCGCGCAGCAATGCACGCTCCGGCGACTCGAGATCCTTGAGGCCGTGATCACCATCGTAAAATTCCGCATCTTCTGAACTTACATCGCTATCCGGTGGGCGGCGTCCGCGAGACACCAGATAGTTCTTCGCCGTGTTGATGGCGATTCGGTATAGCCACGTGTAAAACGCACTATCACCGCGAAAGTTACCAAGTGCACGGTACGCCTTGATAAAGGCTTCCTGTGCAACGTCCTGCGCTTCATGGGTGTCGTGCACAAACCGCACGATCAACCCGAGAATTTTGTGCTGGTATTTCAGCACTAGCAGATCAAAAGCTCGCTTGTCGCCGCGTTGAACGCGCTCGACCAGCTGCTGATCCTCTTCCTGGGTTAGCATGAACACTCCTCGTAGTACTTGAAGGAGGCTTGCATAACTAAACGATCAGGCTTGCAAACATAGACTCGGTCTTTTCGCAAAAGTTCTCCCCCTTCAAGCAAGTTTCCGGCACGCACTGATTTGGCACACACGAAAAACGCAGCACGGGCAACGCCGACTGCGCGAATAATCTTGTCGTCGGTTTTCTGACGCGTCCAATGCTCCCGACGGGCCAATAAACTCAACGTTTTCCCAGCTTTCGGGCAACCTGCTATTGAGTCGGGGGCCATGCAAAAAGTTCCCGCCTCAATAACCAGCTGATTTTACCCGAGCCGTGCACCGTAATCTCACATTGCCACGAATGCCCGGCTATTGTGCCGCTCCACCCCTCTATATACTAGTAGCCCGTGTGACCCTTTGATTCGCCGATCCAGGCGTCCTGTTTGCGCCACCTCTTCGGATCGCTTTTTGCGGAATCCTTCAAATGAGCCAACAGTTTCAACACGATGTCCTGGTGATCGGCAGCGGTGCGGCCGGCTTGAGCCTTGCGCTGACCCTTCCCAGCCACCTGCGCATTGCGGTTCTGAGCAAAGGCGACCTGGCCAACGGCTCTACGTTCTGGGCCCAGGGCGGTGTCGCCGCGGTGCTGGACGACACCGACACCGTGCAATCCCACGTCGAAGACACCCTCAACGCCGGCGGCGGCCTGTGCAATGAAGAAGCGGTGCGTTTCACCGTCGAGCACAGCCGCGAGGCCATCCAATGGCTGATAGACCAGGGCGTCCCCTTTACCCGCGATGAACACGCAGGCAGCGACGACGGTGGTTTCGAGTTCCACCTGACCCGCGAGGGCGGCCACAGTCACCGCCGCATCATCCATGCCGCCGATGCCACCGGCGCGGCTATTTTCAGGACACTCCTCGACCAGGCCCGCCAACGCCCCAACATCGAATTGCTGGAGCAACGCGTCGCCGTCGACCTGATCACCGAAAAACGCCTGGGCCTGGACGGCGAGCGCTGCCTCGGCGCCTACGTGCTCAATCGCGGCAGCGGCGAGGTGGACACCTACGGCGCACGCTTCACCATCCTCGCCTCCGGTGGCGCGGCCAAAGTCTACCTCTATACCAGCAACCCCGATGGCGCCTGCGGTGATGGCATCGCCATGGCCTGGCGCTCCGGCTGCCGGGTGGCCAACCTGGAATTCAACCAGTTCCACCCCACCTGCCTGTATCACCCACAGGCCAAGAGTTTCCTGATCACCGAAGCGCTGCGTGGCGAAGGCGCGCTCCTGAAACTGCCCAATGGCGAGCGCTTCATGCAGCGTTTCGACCCCCGTGCCGAACTGGCCCCGCGCGATATCGTCGCCCGCGCGATCGACCATGAAATGAAGCGCCTGGGCATCGACTGCGTGTATCTCGACATCAGCCACAAGCCCGAAGCCTTCATCAAGACCCACTTCCCCACCGTCTACGAGCGCTGCCTGGCCTTCAATATCGACATCACCAAAGGCCCAATCCCCGTAGTACCGGCAGCGCACTACACTTGCGGCGGCGTGATGGTCGACCAGCACGGACGTACCGACGTACCCGGCCTTTATGCGATTGGCGAAACCAGCTTCACCGGCCTGCACGGTGCCAACCGCATGGCCAGCAACTCGCTGCTCGAATGCTTCGTCTATGCGCGCTCTGCAGCGGCGGACATCCTTGAACAACTGCCGCGCATTCCGGTGCCCGCCGCCCTGCCCCGCTGGGACGCCAGCCAGGTGACCGACTCGGACGAAGATGTGATCATCGCGCACAACTGGGACGAGCTGCGCCGTTTCATGTGGGACTACGTGGGGATCGTGCGCACCAACAAGCGCCTGCAACGGGCGCAGCACCGGGTGCGGCTGCTGCTGGACGAGATCGATGAGTTCTACAGCAACTACAAAGTCAGCCGCGACCTGATCGAGCTGCGCAACCTGGCCCAGGTCGCCGAACTGATGATCCGCTCGGCCATGGAACGCAAGGAGAGCCGGGGCCTGCATTACACCCTCGACTACCCGCAGATGCTGCCCGAGGCCCGCGACACTATCCTGGTGCCAACCACCTACGGCGGCTGAACTTCAGGCGCACACGCAGGCGCCGATGCACATCGGCGGCCTGCGCGTCCCTGGGCACACAGGCTGAACGTACCCGCCATTCGCCCTGCACCCGATAACGCAGCACCACGATCAACGGCAACGCCAGGCTGTCGGGACGCAATTGCACGGCGTGCCAGCCCCGTGCGGCGCTCCATAGCTGCCAACCATCTTCATCGCGTCGCAGGCCACGAATCGACGAACGGTGAGTCAGCAAGATAGAACGCGGCAAAACCCAGGCGGCGTGCGCCAGGCACACCAGCATGCCCAGGCTCGAAAAAGGAAGTTGCATAAACATCAAGGCGCCCAGCGCAAACAGCTGGGCAAGCAGGTACGCCGCCAGCAACAGCCGCGAGGCCTGCCAGCGGCATTCAAAGCTATTACTTGGGCTGGACACGATCCAGGATCATCCGGACCATGCGCTGCAGCTCCGGGTCTTGCGACTCGGCGCGCTCCATGAACCAGCCGAACATGTCCTGGTCTTCGCACGTCAGCAGCCGCACATAGAGGTCGCGATCCACTTGATTGAGCGTCGCGTAGACCTCTTTGGTGAAAGGTACCAGCAACACATCCAACTCCAGCATGCCGCGACGGCTGTGCCAGTAGAGGCGATTGATTTCTACATCTTCGACCATGGAGCGCTCCTCAAATAGGCGGCAAGTATACAGACCCGACGGCACCGGAACAGTCGGCTTTGGTCGCCCCATACGGAAACTATCCATTTGCCGGGCGCCCCTCTATGATGCACCCATGACTTTTTTTGACCTGCGATGACCCATGGCCGACTCTGCTTTCTTCTGCCCCCTGTCCCACGAAGGCGTTCTCGCCGTCCGCGGTTCCGACGCTGCCAAATTCCTTCAGGGCCAACTGACCTGCAACCTCAATTACCTGAGCGACACCCAGGCCAGCCTCGGCGCGCGCTGCACGCAAAAAGGGCGCATGCAGTCGAGCTTCCGCATCCTGCTGCAAGGTGACGGCGTGTTGCTGGCCATGGCCAGCGAGCTGCTGGAGCCGCAACTGGCGGACCTGAAAAAATACGCCGTGTTTTCCAAGTCCAAACTCACCGATGAAAGCGCCGCCTGGGTGCGCTTCGGCCTGATGAATGCCGACCCGGCCCTGACGGGTCTTGGCCTTGAGCTGCCTGCCGAGACCGACAGCGTCGTGCGCAACGATACGTTGATCGCCATCCGCGTCTCCCCTGGCCGCGCTGAACTTTGGGTACCTGCCGAGCAAGGCGACGCCGTACGCAGTCAATTGGCTGCAACCCTTGAACAAACCGATCTGAATGAATGGCTGCTGGGACAGATCCGCGCCGGCATCGGCCAGGTCATGCCCCAGACCCGCGAACTGTTCATTCCACAGATGCTCAACCTGCAGGCCGTGGGCGGCGTCAGCTTCAAGAAAGGCTGCTACACCGGCCAGGAAATCGTCGCGCGCATGCAGTACCTGGGCAAACTCAAACGTCGCCTGTACCGCCTGAGTCTCGATACGTCTGAAATGCCCGCGCCAGGCACTCCGTTGTTTTCTCCCAGCCATAACAGCTCGATCGGCGAAGTGGTAATCGCCGCAAAAGCTGACCAGACCGTTGAACTTCTGGCCGTATTGCAAGCCGAAGCTGCCGATAGTGAAGATGTGCACCTGGGCGCGCTGGAGGGTCCCCGCTTGCAACTGCTCGACCTGCCTTACACGCTCGACCGCGATCGAGAGATCCAGCGCTGATCGCCGTACCTTTGTTGCAACACCCTAGAGAGCATGAATGAACAAGCTGGCGGAAAAAGTCCAACAGGCTTTGGTGAGGGCCATCGATAACGATGACCTGGTTCTGCCGACATTGCCGGAAGTGGCCCTGAATATTCGTCAGGCCGCCGAAGACCCGGAGATCAGCATCAGCCACTTGAGCAAAGTAATCGGTCGCGACACCGCACTGTCGGCACGCCTGATCAAAGTGGTCAACAGCCCGTTGTTGCGCGCGACCCAGGAAGTCACCGACCTGCACACCGCCATCACCCGGCTGGGTACCAACTACAGCAGCAACCTGGCGATCGGCCTGGTCATGGAGCAGATCTTCCACGCGCGCTCCGACGTGGTCGAACAAAAGATGCGTGATGTGTGGCGCCGCAGCCTGGAGGTCGCGGGTGTGAGTTATGCCCTGTGTCGCAGCCATTCCCAACTCAAGCCGGACCAGGCGGCCCTTGGCGGCCTGGTGCACCAGATCGGTGTGCTGCCGATCCTGACGTACGCCGAAGACCACTATGAGCTGCTCGCCGACCCGGTCAGCCTCAACCACGTCATCGAGAGCATCCACCCGCTGCTGGGCGACAAACTGCTGGGCGTCTGGGACTTTCCGGAAATGCTGGCGAAACTGCCGGGCCAATACCTGGACCTGGAGCGCGATTCAGCCCGCCTCGACTACATCGACCTGGTACAGGTCGCCGTGCTGTATTGCCATCGCGGCACCGATCATCCATTGGCAAACGTTGCGGTCTCCACCTTGCCGGCGATCAAGAAACTACGGGTCGACCCTTACAGCGACGCCTTGCGCGCCGAGCTGGATGAAGCGCGCTCGATGTTCTATTGATCAACCCGCGATAAAACTCACGCGCACCTTCAAGCCGGCGTGCTCGCCATCGTGCAGGCTAATCTGCGCCAGGTGCGCCCGGCAGATTTCGCCGACGATCGCCAGCCCCAGGCCTGAGCCCATGCCCTGCTGGCTGCGCCGGTAGAAACGCTCGAACACCCGGTCCCGTTCATCCAGCGGGATGCCCGGCCCGTCATCTTCCACTTCCAGCACCGCCGGCGCCGTCACCCGCAGGATCACATTGCCGCCCGGTGGCGTGTGGGCCAGGGCGTTGTCCACCAGGTTGCTCAACAACTCGTTCAATAGGGTAGGCTCGCCACGCAGCCACACCGGCTCGTCGGCTTCCAGCGCCAATGCCACACCGCGCGCATGGGCCAGCGGTGCCATGGCCATGCCCAACTCACGGGCCAGTTGGCTGAGGTCGAGCAACTGCGCGCCGCCTTCGGCAATGGCACGCGCCCCATTTTCGATGCGCGCCAGGGACAACAGTTGATTGGCCAGGTGGGTCAGGCGGTCAGTGCCCTGGGCGGCGGCTTCGAGGGTGCTGCGCCAGGTGGCGGGGTCCTCGGCGCGCAAGCCCAGTTCCAGCCGGGCCTTGAGGGCTGCCAGTGGCGTGCGCAGTTCATGGGCCGCATCGGCAATGAACTGCGCCTGGCGTTCGAACTGGCCGCGCAGGCGTTCGGTGAAATGGTTGAGGGAACGCACCAATGGGCCGAACTCATGCTGCACTTCCACCAGGGGCAACGGCCGCAGGTCGTCAGGCTGACGCTCCTCCACTGCCGTACGCAGGCGCTCGAGCGGCCGCAACGCCGCACTCACGGCAAACCACACCAGCAACAGTGCGCCGACGGCGAGCATGCCCAGGCGCAGCAGGGTATCGGCCATGAGGCTGCGGGCCATGCTCACGCGCGCTTCATCGGTTTCGGCAACGCGGATTTCGGCCATGCCGTTCATGTTCGGTTCGGAAACGGCCTTGAGCAGGCTCACCACGCGTACCTGCTGGCCCTGGTAGATGGCGTCGTAGAAGCGCGCCAATGCCGGATAGTCATCGGTGCGTGGCGTACCCGGCGGTGGGCCGGGAAGGTTTTCGTAGCCGGAGATCAGCTTCTGGTCGATGTCGTTGACCTGGTAGTAAATGCGCCCGGCACTGTCATAGGCAAAGGTGTCCAGGGCCACGTAGGGCACGTTGGCGCTCAGGGTGCCATCCACCTGGGTCAAGCCGGCGGCGATGGTACGCGCCGAGGCCAGCAGCGTGCGGTCGTAGGCGGTATCGGCGGCCTCGCGACCGTTCCAGTAGGCGCTCATGCCACTGGCCAGCATCAACAGCACCAGCAACAGCGCCAGGTTCCACAGCAAGCGCCAGCGCAGGCTGCTGGGCTTATGCATCGCGGGCTTCCAACAGGTAACCGAGGCCACGGAAGGTCACGATGGCGATGGGCTGGCCATCGAGTTTCTTGCGCAGGCGATGCACATAGATTTCGATGGCATCGGGGCTGGCCTCCTCGTCCAGGCCGAACACCTGGGAAGCCAGTTGCTCCTTGCTCATCACCCGGCCCGGGCGGGCGATCAGCGCTTCAAGTACGGCTTGCTCGCGGGAGGTGAGTGTCATCAGTTCACCCCCTACGGTAAAGCGCCGGGTGTCGAGGTCGTACACCAGCACGCCGCAGGCCTGCTGACGCTCCCCGCCCAGCACGCTACGCCGCAGCAGCGCCTTGACCCGCGCTTCCAACTCCGTGAGTTCGAACGGTTTGGCGAGGTAGTCGTCCGCCCCAAGATTGAGGCCGTGCACGCGGTCTTTCACATCACTGCGTGCCGTCAGCATCAGTACCGGCAGATTTTTCCCACGGGCACGCAGACGTGCGAGCACCTCGAAACCATCCATGCGCGGCAGCCCCACATCGAGGATCGCCGCCGCGTACTCCTCGCTGCTCAGGGCCAGGTCCGCCGCCACGCCATCGTGCAGCACGTCAACGGTCAGACCCGTGCTCTTGAGCGCTTGCGCAACACTTTCGGCGAGTTGCAGATGGTCTTCAACCAGCAAGACACGCATGGATTGCTACCTCATTCAGGGGTGGTCGGTGCCACGCTTTGGCGGGCAGTTTACAGGCGCCGACCGGCCTGTGAAGCCCGAAAACATTGAAAGCCGACTGAAAGGTTAGTGAAAGCTTCGCCCTTTAGCATCCAGTCTCGGTGGTCTATGCCCGCCGAGCTGCCTTATCCGCAGCGCCCGAATAACGCCTCGAAGCGTTTTCGCCAAAATAAGAACAATAACGGAGTACACAACGATGCTGTCGACACAGCCCCAGGCCTCCTCGCCTGTTCGTTTTTCTCGCCTGACCCAGACCGCCCTCGCCAGTGCTGCTACCCTTGCCGGCTTTTCGCCGCTTAGCCAGGCTGCCTTCTTCGAAGACAGTAGCGCGACCCTGGAAACCCGCAACATGTACTTCAACCGCGACTTTCGCGATGGCACCAGCGCGCAGCAATCCAAGCGCGACGAGTGGGCCCAGGGCTTCATGCTCAACCTGCAATCGGGCTACACCGACGGCACCGTGGGCTTCGGCGTGGATGCGCTGGGCATGCTCGGGGTCAAGCTCGACTCCAGCCCCGACCGCACCGGCACCGGCCTGCTGCCCACCCATGACGATGGCCGCGCCGCCGACGAATATTCCAAGCTGGGCCTGACCGGCAAAGTGAAGATCTCGGCCACCGAGCTGAAGATCGGCTCACTGATACCCGAGCTGCCGATCCTCAAGCCCAATGACGGGCGCATCCTGCCGCAGACCTTCAACGGTGGCCTGATCACCTCCAAGGAGTTCAAGAACCTGGTGTTCACCGGCGGGCGCCTGGACAAAGCCAAGGACCGTGACGACACCAATTACGAGGACATTGCCCTCAACAACAAGAACAGCCGCTTCGTCAGCGGCGCCACCGGCAAGCATTTCAATTTTGGCGGGGCCGACTACAAGTTCGCCGACAAGATCACCGGCAGCTACCACTTCGCCCAACTCGACGACGTGTACCGCCAGCACTTCCTCGGCCTGGTGGCTGCGCGCCCGATGGGTCCCGGTACGTTCGGCACCGACCTGCGCCTGGCCATCAGCGATGACACTGGCGCCGCCCGTGGCGGCAAGATCGACAACACCTCCCTCAACGGCCTGTTCAGCTATGCCCTCAACGGCCACAAGCTCAGCGCCGGCTACCAGCACATGTCCGGTGACAGCGCCTTCCCCTATGTGGATGGCAGCGACCCGTATCTGGTCAACTTCGTGCAGATCAACGACTTTGCCGGCGCCCAAGAGCGTTCCTGGCAGGCGCGCTACGACTACGACTTCGCCAAGCTGGGCATTCCCGGCCTGAGCTTCATGAGCCGTTACCTCTCAGGTGACAACATCAAGCTCAAGAACGGCGAGACCGGCAAGGAGTGGGAGCGCAACACCGAGATCAAGTATGTGGTGCAAGCCGGCACGTTCAAGGACGTGGCCGTGCGCCTGCGCAACGCCACGTACCGCTCCAACTACTCGGCCCGTGATGCGGACGAAGTGCGTCTGCTGGTCAGCTACAGCGTTGCACTTTGGTAAGTAGTGCCTGGTAAGCCATTCATAACAACAACGACGGAGATAACCATGACCCTTTCACTGCGTAAACTGGCCCTCGCCGCCGGCTGCATGCTGTTCGCCGGCCAACTGCTGGCCGCTGACGAACCCAAGCGCCCAGAGTGCATCGCCCCGGCCTCGCCGGGTGGTGGTTTTGACCTGACCTGCAAACTGGCGCAAAGCGCGCTGGTCAACGAGAAGCTGCTGAGCAAGCCGATGCGCGTGACCTACATGCCCGGTGGGGTGGGCGCGGTGGCCTACAACGCCGTGGTCGCCCAGCGTCCTGCGGATGCCGGCACGCTGGTGGCCTGGTCCAGCGGTTCGCTGTTGAACCTGGCCCAGGGCAAGTTCGGCCGCTTCGATGAAAGCGCCGTGCGCTGGCTCGCGGCGGTCGGCACCAGCTACGGGGCTATCGCGGTGAAAGCCGATTCGCCCTACAAGACCCTCGACGATCTGGTCAAAGCCTTGAAGAAAGATCCGGGCAGCGTGGTAATCGGTTCCGGTGGCACCGTCGGCAGCCAGGACTGGATGCAAACCGCACTGATCGCCAAGGCCGCCGGGATCAACCCGCGCGAACTGCGTTATGTCGCCCTTGAAGGCGGCGGTGAAATTGCCACCGCCCTGCTCGGCGGCCATATCCAGGTGGGCAGTACCGACATTTCCGACTCCATGCCGCACATCCTGAGCGGCGACATGCGCCTGCTGGCGGTGTTCTCCGAACAGCGTCTGGACGAGCCGGAAATGAAGAACATTCCGACCGCCAAAGAGCAAGGCTACGACATCGTCTGGCCAGTGGTGCGTGGCTTCTACCTCGGGCCAAAAGTCAGCGATGCCGACTACGCCTGGTGGAAAGAGGCGTTTGACAAACTGCTGGCCTCCGAGGAGTTCGCCAAGCTGCGTGACCAACGCGAGCTGTTCCCGTTCGCCATGACCGGGCCGGAACTGGACACCTACGTGAAGAAACAGGTGGCTGACTACAAAGTGCTGGCCAAAGAGTTCGGCCTGATCCAGTAATCGCCCCTCTTTTGTGCGGCCACGCCCTTTAGCCAAGCGGCGTGGCCCAGGAGTTCCACATGCTCTTACAACGCATTTTCGCCGCCGCTCTGCTGCTGGCCTGCGCCGGCCTCGCGCTGATGGCCTGGCCGTACCAGGCGTCGTTTTCCTACGAGCCGGTGGGGCCGCGCGCCTACCCGCTGCTGATGCTCGGGCTGATGAGCCTGGCACTGATCTACATGCTGTTTCGTCCACAGCCGACCAAACACACCGAAGAAGAACCCGCGCTGGACCGCGAAACCCTGATCAAGATCGGCGTGTGCGTCGCGCTGTTGATCGTGTTCGCCGGCACCTTCGAACCCCTGGGCTTCATCCTCAGCAGCATGCTGATCGGCATTCCCATGGCGCGCTTGTACGGTGGTCGCTGGTTGCCCAGCGTGGTGATCGTCACGTTGATGGCCATCGGCTTGTACCTGCTGTTCGACAAAGCCATGGATGTACCGCTGCCCCTCGGCCTGCTCGACGTACTGGAGAACTGACATGGATACTTTCGGCTACCTGGGCCAGGGCTTCGGCGTTGCACTGTCCCCTTACAACCTGGTGACCGCGTTGTGCGGCACCCTGATCGGCACCGTGGTCGGCCTGTTGCCTGGCCTGGGCCCGATCAACGGCGTGGCGCTGTTGATCCCCATCGCCTTCGCCCTGGGCCTGCCGCCTGAATCGGCGCTGATCCTGCTGGCAGCCGTGTACCTGGGCTGCGAATACGGTGGGCGCATCAGCTCGATCCTGCTGAACATCCCGGGCGAAGCGTCCACCGTGATGACCACTCTCGACGGCTACCCCATGGCCCGCAAAGGCCTCGCCGGTGTGGCGCTGTCGCTGTCGGCCTGGAGTTCGTTCATCGGCGCGTTTATCGCCACCTGTGGCATGGTGCTGTTTGCGCCGTTGCTGGCCAAATGGGCGATTGCCTTCGGCCCGGCGGAATATTTCGTACTGATGGTGTTCGCAATTGTCTGTCTCGGCGGCATGGCTGGCGACAAACCGCTGAAGACTTTTGTGGCAGCACTGATCGGCCTGTTCCTCTCGGCGGTCGGCATCGACGCCAACAGCGGTGTGTATCGCTTCACCGGCGACAACATCCACCTCACCGACGGCATCCAGTTCGTCGTGCTGGTACTGGGCCTGTTCTCCATCAGCGAGATCCTGTTGCTGCTGGAGAAAACCCACCGTGGGCAGGAGGCAGTCAAAGCCACCGGGCGCATGATGTTCAACCTGAAAGAAGCGGGCGCGGTCTTCGTGGTGAATATCCGCTGCGGCCTGCTCGGCTTCATCATGGGCGTATTGCCGGGTGCCGGCGCTACCTTGGCCTCGGCCGTTGCCTACATGACCGAAAAACGCCTGGCCGGTGCCAGCGGTAAATTCGGCCAGGGCGACATGCGCGGCCTCGCCGCTCCGGAAACCGCCATCGGCGCGTCCGCCTGCGGCGCCCTGGTGCCGATGCTGACCCTCGGCGTCCCCGGTTCGGGCACGACGGCGGTGATGATCGGCGCACTGTCGCTGTACAACATCACCCCGGGCCCGCTGCTGTTCCAACAGCAACCGGACATCGTCTGGGGCCTGATCGCCTCGTTGTTCATCGCCAACATCATGCTGGTGATCCTCAACATCCCGATGATCCGCATCTTCACGCGCATCCTCGCCGTGCCGAACTGGGCGCTGGTACCGGTGATCGCAATCATCACCGCCATCGGGGTATACGCGGTGCACGCCACCACCTTCGACCTGTTCCTGATGGTCGGTATCGGCATCTTCGGCTACATCCTGCGCAAGCTCGACTTCCCGCTGTCACCGGTGCTGCTGGGTTTTATCCTTGGCGGCCTGATGGAACAGAACCTGCGCCGTGCGCTGTCGATCTCCAACGGTGCGCTTGAGATCCTGTGGTCGAGCCCGATCACCTTTGGTGTGTGGGTACTGACCGCGCTGATGCTGGCTTTCCCGTTGCTGCGCATCTACCGCAAACGTGCCCTGCAGCGTCGTGCCGTGGCCGATGTCTGAGGTCACCTTTAAACATTGGTGGGGCACACCGCTGGTCGGCCTGGCCGGCGGATTCCTGGCCAGCCTGGTCGGCTGGCCTTTGCCGTACATGGTCGGTTCGCTGCTGGCGATCATCCTGGTGCGCTGCCTCACGCCGTGGCAGCTGGCGGAGATTCCCGGCGGGCGCAAATGCGGCCAATGGGTGGTGGGCATCGGCATCGGCCTGCACTTTACCCCGGTGGTGATCGAACAGGTGATGAGCCACTACGGGCTGATCTTCTTCGGCGCGCTGGTCACCAGCCTGTCGAGCGTGGTGGGTGTGTGGCTGATGCGCCGCAGCGGTGAAGACCGCGCCACGGCGTTCTTCTCGAGCATGCCGGGCGGTTCCGGTGAGATGGTCAACCTCGGCGCGCGTAATGGTGCGGTGCTCAGCCGTGTTGCGGCGGGGCAGAGTCTGCGGGTGCTGATGGTGGTGTTGTGTGTGCCGGCGATTTTCAAGTACTTGCTGGAAGGCGGTACACCGCAGTTTCATCCGGCGCCGGTGAGCTGGCCGTGGCTGCTGGCGCTGTTTCCGCTGGGCGCCTTGGTCGCCTGGGGTTGGCAGCGCTTGCGCCAGCCCAACCCTTGGTTGTTCGGGCCGTTGCTGGTGAGTGCCACAGCCAGCGTGGTCTGGGACCTGCATATCGGCCTGCCCGATGGCGGCAGCCAGATTGGCCAGTGGTTGATCGGTAGTGGTCTGGGTTGCCACTTCAACCGGCAGTTCTTTCGTCGGGCGCCGTCGTTCATGGGGCGCACCTTGATTGGCACCGCGTTGACCATGGCGCTGGCGACGTTGGCGGCGGTGGGGCTGAGTGCAGTGACTCACTTGGATTTACGCTCGCTGACCCTGGGCATGATGCCCGGTGGCATTGCCGAGATGAGTCTCACGGCCGAGACCCTGCAACTGTCGGTACCGTTGGTGACGGCGATGCAGGTGATGCGGTTGTTGTTTGTGTTGTTTCTGGCAGAACCGTTGTTTCGACATTGGAACCGTCAACCCTGACCGAGGCGAGCGTGGCTGACAACGCGCGACGGCCGCTGGTCTGAACTGTCAAATCTCACAGTTGTTGCGCTCCCCTCCTACGTGTTCTAACTCATCTCGCGCCCTCTAGCCCGAGATAATCATCATGCGCCCAGTACGAAATGCCCGCCCTTGCGTCGCTCAACTGGCACCGTATATTCCCGGGTTAAAAGTCCCGGTGGTCGGCTTTAGCGGCGGCGTCAACAAAGCCTTGCTCGAGTCCCATGGCAACGACGGACTTATTTGCATCTTGAGAAGCTATGCCAGCCAGGCCGAAGGCGACTTCATCGCGCTGATCTGCGCCAACCCCGACATACCAGTCGATACCCATACGGTCACGGCACAGGAAGCCCGTGAGGAGAAAGCGATTGTCTTGCGCACCCCCTTGGCACGCCTGCCGGATGGAACGGTAGGGCCTGTTTACATTGTTGTCACACACCTGGATTCAAGCCGCGAGGAAACCCAGCGCCTGAACCTCAAGGTCGACCGGGTGGCACCGACCGGTAACGAACCCATCGTGGCACCGCCCTGGGTCAACGAGCGCCTGCCGCGCCCACAACCCGCCCAGACTTTCATTGATTCGACGACAGCCCAGCGTGGTGTTGCGGTCAGCATCGGTTTTTACCCGCTCGACACCACCTTGCCCGCCAATACCCACCGCGCAGTGCGCGATCGAATCCGGCTGATCATCGGCAGTGAAATCGTCGAGCACCCTGTCACCGAAGGCCAGGCCAGCCATCGCAACCCGATCACGCTGACGGTGAATTACGGCACCTGGCTGAAGATTGGCAGCGGCCGCCATGCCTGCGCTTATGACGTACTGGACGAAGCGGGTAACTACGCGCCCGGCCGCTCGCCGACACAAATGCTCGAGGTACTTCTTAATCCAAACGAAAAACTACTGGACTCAGGGCATATCGTCGAGGCGCCCAGCGGCACACTGGATGCGGACAAGCTCGCAGGTAAGAGCGCAACCTTGCGATTCCCCATTGCCGGTAAAGGCTGGGCCAGCGGCGACACGCTTCGGGCCAGCCTCAGGGGGCGCACCCTGACCGGGGTGGAAGTGGAACAAATCTACAGCGCCCCGGTTAGTTCAACCGCTATCCAGTACCTCGATATTGCATGGCCAAACGCAAACTTGAGTTTACTGATAGGCGCCTTGATTCAACTCAGTTATGAGCGCCTTCGCCCCGGTCAACCTGGCGTACCTTCGGAGAACGCCTTCATCCAGGTAACGGGTACGCCGGTTGATAGCGGGCTGGACGCGCCTCAAGTGCCGGCAGCCAACGATGGCGTCCTCAACCCACTGACCGATCCCGTCAGAGTGATAATCCGCTCTTACATGGGCCAGCACCCTGACGATTGCGTAACCCTGGTATTGGACGGCAAGTATGCCAACGGCCACGGGTATTATCAGGAACATCGCCTGCCAGCGGGCACAGGGGACATCAGTTTCGATCTTGCCAACGGTCAGGACGGTGACATTCGCCAGTTGGAAAGCGGCACGCTGCGCCTCTATTACTACATTAACCTGCCCGGACAGCGTCCACCCTCAAAGGACCTGAACCTACTTGTCGGCGAGCCGATGGTGGCGTTGCCCAAGGTCCAGGTGCTCCAGGCGCCGGAACCCGACCCGACCTTTGACCCAGAGATCTTCCGCGCCAATGCCAATGTCACTGTCAGGTGGCACGCGGCATTTGTACGGGGCGCAACGGTGGTGCTGTACTTCGAAGGCAGCGCACTGGGCGGCAGTGCCCCCCCATGCGGCGGCTGATCACCGACGTCTGGCCCGGCGAGGATTTGATGTTTGTAGTCCCGCGCATCTACGTACTTGCCAACCTCAACCGTTCTGCCCGGATCTACTACATCGTCGAACGGCCCGGGCTGCGCACGCTGTATTCAAAACCGCTGGTGATGAAGGTCGGGAGCGTTTTGCAACTGGACGTGCCATTGATCCTGCAAAGCACTGTCACCGGCCCCGCGACAGCAACGTTAAACCCCCTGCATGTGCTACCGCCCTTGGCACCGATAGCCACCCTGCGCGTACGCTACCCGATGTTGCCGGGAGACGATATCCAGCCGATATTCAAGGGGACCTTCGGCCTGGGCACGCCGGTGATCGCGCCAAAACCTGCCGACCCAGCGCTCGGTCATGTCGACTTCTCACTGTCCAACCAAGTGATTGCCGCCAACCTCGGTCGGCAGGCCAGCGTGTCCTATATCGTCACTCGAGGCGGTGCGAGCACTTCATCACAAATCTTGAGCCTCACGGTAGAAACACTGCCGGCTCAACACCTCGACCGGGTCAGCGTGCCGCAGGCGCTGGTGGGTGCGATTGATGTCAGCAAAGCCCACAGCGTGCGGGTGCTGGAGTGGCCCTTCATGCGCAGCGGGCAACCGGTGTGGATAGACATCAATGGCGTCGCCAACCTGCCTTTACGGGAGGGCACGCCACTGAGTGCGCCAGAGTTCGCGGCCAAGCGCGTGGAACATAGCTTGCCTGCGGCCTATCTGCGCTCGCTCCCTCACCGCAGTACGCTGACAGTGGACACCCGCGTTTCACTCAATGGCAGCGCGCATAAAGATTTCGCGGTCAAGCTGGGAACCGTCAGCTACCGCATCGAAAATACCAAGGGGGTCATGGCCAATATCCGCGCAGCCGGAACGCCCACAAACCTGGCACTCAGTGCCGACGGCACGCGACTTTACGTGACCCAAGCCACCACACCCAAATCCGTGGCGGTGATCGATACACAGAACTACCGGGTCATCCACACGATTACGAACATAGGCTCACCGCTCTGGCTGGCCCTGCACCCCAACGGCAGCCGCCTGTACGTATCGGATAACAGCAGTGCAGCCAATACACCGGTTCGCGTGATCAGCACGCAGGACTACTCGACGATTCACACACTCACAGGCTTCACCACGGTGCACGGGCTCACGCTGAACAAGACGGGCACACGCCTGTATGTAGCGGACAACGGCGCCTCAGAGATGGTGATTTTCGATACGACCAACCACGACGTGGTAAGCCGCGTGACAACCACCCGGCCCAGCGCCATCGCCATCAGCCCGGATGGCACCCGCGCGCATATCGCTGGCGCGTTTGACTGGCGGGCCATCAACCTGGCAAACAACGCCCAGCTCAGCCAAGTGAACACCGTCTCGCATCCCCAGCAAATCGCCCACAGCCCCCTGCTACAACGCATCTATATCACCCAGCCCGACCGAGGCACAGTATTGATCGGCAATACCGCAACGCTGCAAATCAGCCAGACCTTGAGCGGTCTGCAACGACCATATGGGGTAGCCTTTCACCCAAGACTGGAGCGCGCCTACATCACACAAAGCGGCGCCGACTTGCTGACCCTCATGGATACGCGAGCCCAGAACGTGATCGGCACCTATGCGGGGTTCAGCCAGCCACGAGACGTGGTGGTGTCACCGGACGGCACCTATGCCTATGTGGCCAATGCGCGTAATAACACGGTGTCGGTGGTGGTGCTGTGAGCCGAGAATACCGCTGGTCGGCACTGTCATTTCTCACAGCTAGGCACCGAGGGAGAGGGAGCGTTGAATCGAGGCAGCGACTTCATTCAACAGTGGATCACGCGTCGCACCCTTGATTGAAAACCAGACAGGTATCCCGTCATGACCTATGATCAAAATCCCCCGTCGTCCCTCCCCTATCACTGCCTGCCTACAGGAGAGGATCATAACCCTCCCCCCGCCTTACCCCACGGCTGCGTGGCAACGGTACCGCGCAAAAAACCCAACAAAACACCTGTAGGACGCCTACCTGACCGCCGCCCGATGGGCGGCTGCCCTCCCGGGGCGCAAAGGTTACCTTCAACTCAGCTGCCATTCGCGGATCTGATCCCCTATATTCCCAACCTCACCCCCATACCTGGCACCGACGGCGCCCTCAACAAAGCCGCCTTGACGGTCAGCGCACTCGGCGTCATCTACATCCTCTATGCCTGGTTCGAACAGGCCGAGAACGACTTTGTCTGGGTTGAGCTCAATGGTGAAACGGTCGCTCACTACACCGTCTCCGCTGATGATGCAGTCCTCGGCAAGGACATTACCCTGACGATTGAGTCCGTTCGGTTTATCGACCAGGCTTACAACAAATTGCAAGGCTTCGTCAAACGCTTGAGCGGCGTCACGGACCAGACCACAGCCTTGAACATCTGGGTAGACCGAAAAGAACCTGGAGGCGGTGACCCACAGGTCAGTACCCCCCTCATCAATGAAAACCTGGGG